>NZ_JBIUCH010000010.1:0-274211 GCF_044548625.1 Micromonospora sp. NPDC051925
GCCTCGCCCCATCGCCGCCGTCCAGTTAGCTCCTCGAGTAGCCCCCGAAACCCCGGTCAAACCCTCGGCGGACGAAACCTCTCGAATCAACCTCTCAGAAGACCACCACAATGGTCCCCGCCCCCATCTGGGCGGCCCCGCTCACAAGCCCGCTGGCGCGAACGCTGGCACCGACTGGAGGTATGAATGACTGTCACCGCTGACGACTTCACCACGGACGCCGACCGTTGGGGGTTCCGCACCGGCGCCAGGTTCGTGGGTCCTGACGAGTGGGAAGCCGATGCTCTAACGCTCGTCGGTCGCCGTCGCATCTACCTGCACCCTCTTGTTCGGGGACTTGCAGCAGCGGCTGACGATGGCGGGCTGATCCTCGACTACTGGCCGAACCGGTTCTACGAGGGTCCACTGTCGGATGCGATGCGCAACGAGGACGATGAGCCGGATTGGAAGTTGGCGTACGACCGGTTCACGGCAATGACGTTGTCCGTGTTCATATTTGAGTTGGTTGAGGCTGGACTGTTGGCCACGCGTGGCAATGGGGACAGCACGGACTATCGGCTGGCGTTGCTCGTGGGTGGTGGGGCGTGAGCAACTACTTAGAGCCACCAGAGACGCATCCGGTACGCGTGGTCGAGGTTGAGCCGGACCGTGGGCCAAAGTTCACGATTCAGGCGCAGTCCTTCGAGAGCGGGGCGTACGTGGATGTCGGCGTCTCGGTCCGCGGCCAGGGGGAATGCGAGGTGGCCCTGTCTCTGCGGTGCGGGCTGCCGGTGGCTGACGTCGACCGGTTGATCGATGCCTTAACGGCGGCCCGGGACGAGGCGCTGCGGGAGGCTGCCCTGTACGGCTAAAGGGGATTGGCGGTAGCGCCGGGCGAGTTTGTACGGCTACGCAGACCGGGTTCCTACGGCGTGGGTGTCGTGATTCCCTGTGTCGCGGGGAAGTTCCCCTGTGGAGGCTCGGCTGCGTACCGTGACGCAACAGGCGGCAGTATCGCGGCCGGTTCGGGGATCGGAGCGACAGCGGGTGGATGCGGCAACGGGAAGTCTCAAGCAGCAGCGCGTTCGGCTGGCGGCTGAGCTACGTGACGCTGGTCGGACTTGGGTCGAAGTGGCCGAGGTGTTCCAGCGTCGTTTCCGGCTGAACCCGCGTACTGCTTTGCGGGTCGTCCGAGGTTGGAGTCAGGCACACGCGGCTGAGGAGTGGAACCGTCGTTGGCCGGACTACGCCAAGACGTTGAAGAACTTCTCCTACTGGGAGACGTGGCCAGGGCAGGGTGGCTACCAGCCGTCGAGGGACAATCTCCTACGCCTTGCCGAACTCTACGAATGCGGTGTAGCTGACCTTTTGTCGGATATGCCAAGCTTTCGTCATCGCGACTCGGCTGCAGCGACTTTGGCAGTGACGCGGGGTACGGCAAGTAGCCTGACGGGTGAGATCATGGTTCCGAGCGAGGCAGAGAATCTGCTGCTCGACCTGCTCAGCCGGCACCCCGGGGCTGAGGTGGGCAACGCGCCTCCAGCGGTTGTCACCAGCCTGCTCGGTCGGCCTGAGGAGGCCGACTTCGGAGAATTGGCTCAGGTCATCGTCATGTGGATTCAACGCATACCGCACTCCCAGACCCGCCGGGACGTGCTGGGTAAGCTCACGGCGGCCTTGGTCGTCGCCGCAGCGGTGCCCGTAGGCGACCCGTCCGCGATTGCGGAAGCCGGGGTTGCCCCTGTACTGCCGCGTACAGAGCCTGGCCTGTTTGATGCGTCAACGGTGGCGCATTGCGAGGCGATGGTGCCGAACCTTCGCAAGCAAGGTGATGTTCTGGGGGCGCACGCGACGCTGCCGGGCGCACTGGCCTACCGGCAGATCGCGGAGCAGCAGGCCAAGGCCGCGCCGGCCGCCAAGCGCGAGCGTGCTATCGCGGTGTATGCGGAGTTGACGCAGTTGACGGGGTGGCTGTGCTTCAACATGGGTGACTATCCAGCGGCGCAGGCGTTCTACGATGACGCGCGTACTGCCGCTCACGAGGCGCGTGCGGTAGAGCTGGTCACCTACGTGCTGTGCACGATGAGTCATCTGGCTACGTGGCAGGGCAAGCCGCGTGTCGGTATCGACCATGCCGCTGCCGCTGCCGCCTGGGCCGAGCAGAGCGACAGCCCGCATGCCCGCGCGTACGCGGCTGACGTGGCAGTGCGAGCCTTCACCGCCGATGGCCAGGCGGATCGTTCGAAGGACGCGTTGGAGCGCGAGTACACGGCACTGCAGGGTACTGCCTTCGGTCAAGGCCCGCGCAAGTCGTGGTGGTACTTCTACGACGAGTCGTTCTACTGGAGTACCAACGCGCAGAACGCGCTCAGGTTCCAGGCACCCGACAAGGTGCTCACCGCCATCGACCGATCGTTAACGCTCGGCGATCAGAGCAATTTGCACGAGAAGGCGTTTCGGCTGCTGTTCCGCGCCGAGGCGTTCGCTCGGCAGCGCCACATCGGATTAGCGTGCCAGACGATCACCGACGTGGTGGCCTTGACGTCGGTCAACTCCACGAGGCGTATCGACCAAAGGATTAAGGTTTTGCGTGCCGGTCTGGGCCCGTGGAGACGCACGCGGGCTGTACGCGAACTCGATCAGGCGATCAACAGTTACCGGACGCCACCACCCAATGGCAGTGGCAGTACGAACACTTCGTAATCGCTGTAGTAGGCGCCCGGTCGGCCAGGGATTCTCCCCACTCGCTGCCAGCCCCACCCCTCGTAGAGCGCGTGGGTGCTGGTGGCAATCGGGTTCGCCGTGAGAGTCGCTCGTTCCTCGCGGCGTCCCCGGAGGAACTCGTCGTGCAGAGCGTGGCCGACGCCACGGCCCTGCCATACCTTGCGAATCTCGATCTCGGCGAGCACCACGGTGCGTTGGCCGTCGCGTTCGTCGGTGAAGCCCGGCTCGGGCTGCGGGCTGAGGCCGGCGAACCACTCACGTTCGGGGCGCAGGCTGTAGCCGAAGACGAACCCGACCAACTGCCCGTCGACGCTGGCGGTCACCAGCTCGTAGTTGCGCGCGTTGAGCGCGCCAGTGGCGCGGTCGCGGAAGGCCGCAGTCTTGACGGTGGAGTCCTCGCCGGGCACGTGGCCGTAGGCGTCGGCGTAGACGTCGCACAAGCCATCCATGAGGTCTGCGGCGTCGGTGCGGGTCAGGCGGGTGAAGATCACATCGGTCACGGTTTCACCTTACGTGCGTTCCCGCGAGCAACATTCCCCGTGCGACAGGGAAAAGCTGTCAGCAGGCATTCTGAGGCCCTGTAAAGGTTTGCAGCTGGGTTAGAGTCACCGCCTAGTCAGCGGCAAACGATCATATTCGAGGAGCGTCAGTCTGTTGAAGATCACCGTTATTGGCTCCGGGCATCTGGGCGCCACCCACGCCGCCGGCATGGCGGACATCGGCCACGACGTCATCGGGGTCGACATTGATCCCGCGAAGATCGAAAC
This sequence comes from Micromonospora sp. NPDC051925, assembly GCF_044548625.1. NCBI lineage: Bacteria > Bacillati > Actinomycetota > Actinomycetes > Micromonosporales > Micromonosporaceae > Micromonospora > Micromonospora sp. NPDC051925. The sequence goes on from NZ_JBIUCH010000010.1 coordinate 3,471, forward strand.
ACTGAACGCCGGGCGCGGTTGGTTCCACGAGCCCGAACTTGATGTACTCCTCGCCCGCAACATCGGTACCGGCCGCCTGCGCTTCACCACTGATTTCGCGACGGCGGCCGAGTTCGGCGACGTGCATTTCTTGGCAGTCGGCACTCCGTCGGGATCGGACGGCGCCTATGACCTGGCCCAGATCACCGGAGCGATCGAGCGGCTGGCCCCGTTCCTGACCCGTCCATGCCTGATCGTCGGGAAGTCCACCGTGTCCCCGGGAACTGCGCAGAGAGTCGAGTCTCTGGCCCGCTCGCTCGCCCCCGCTGGTGATGCGGTGGAGGTGGCGTGGAACCCAGAATTCCTGCGCGAGGGTACCGCGGTCGCAGACACCTTGACCCCGGACCGGATCGTGCTCGGTGTGGCCTCCACCGAGGCAGAGAAGACGCTGCGTCTTGTGTACGAGCCGATCACCAGTGGCCATGCATGTCCGCTCGTAGTCACCGACCGCATCACCGCTGAGATGGTCAAGGCGACGGCGAACGCCTATCTGGCCACCCGCATCTCCTTCGTCAACGCCGTTGCCGAGATGTGCACGGCAGCCGGAGCGAACGTCGCCGAGCTGACCGAGGCCATCGGCCACGACGCCCGCATCGGGCACCACTACTTCCAGCCAGGGCTCGGCTTCGGCGGCGGCTGCCTACCCAAGGATCTACACGCCTTCACCCACCAGGCCGAGACAGGCGGCGTCCTGGCCGCTGCGAGCCTGCTGCGAGGCGTGGACGCGATCAACCTTCACATGCGCTCGCGGGCGGTCGAGTTGGCCGTCGAGGCACTGGGCGGGAGCCTGTCCGGCCGCAAGATTGCAGTGTGGGGTGCATCTTTCAAGCCCGGCATCGATGATGTTCGCGACTCCCCGGCTCTGGACGTCGCCCTGCGCCTACACGAAGACGGCGCGCGGGTCACCGTCTATGACCCGCAAGGTCTCGCGATGGCCCGGCAGTCTGCACCGCAGCTCGTTTACGCCGGAACCGCCGCCGACGCCGCCGACAATGCCGAACTGGTGGTGGTCGGAACAGGCTGGCCGGAGTTCGGAGCCTTGGACCCCTACGACATTGCCGACCGGGTAAGTCGGCGGACGCTCCTGGATACCCGAGGGGTGATCTCCGGACAGCGCTGGCGCGCAGCCGGCTGGAACGTCCTGGGCCTCGGCTACCAGTCCTAAGCGGCCCAACGGGGGATGGGACAGGGACCCCTCGGTCTCGGGGGCGCCCCTGCCTCATCCGCCGACGTTCCGCCGGCTCACAGAATCTGGACGGTCCAGCCCGCAGCCTCCCACTCCGGGTGACGCAGCAGCCCCCGCCGCGCGTCGACCAGGGTCGGCCGCTCGCTGGGTGCGAGCTGCGCCGGAGACAGCCGCCCGAACTCAGCCCAGTTGGTCAGATGTAGCAGGACCGACGCCTCCTGCGCGGCGGCTGCCGCATCGGTCACGTAACTCAGGTACGGGTGCTCTGCCCGGGCGTTGTCCATGGCCTGCGGGTCGTAGACACTCACCACTGCGCCCGCCTGGTGCAGCCGCACGGCGACATCCAGAGCCGGAGAGTCACGCACGTCGTCGATCCCCGCCTTGAACGACGCCCCCCACACCCCGACCCGACATCCGCTCAGATCCCCGCCAGCCGCCTGCCGGGCCAACTGCACGGCCCGCTCACGTCGTCCCTGGTTGATCGCGTCTACCTTCGTCAGGAACTCCAGGGACTCCCCGACACCCAGCGACTGAGCCAGCGCGACGAACCCCCGAATGTCCTTGGTCAGACACGACCCACCGAACCCCAGCCCTGGCATCAGGTACTGAGCCCCGATGCGCTTGTCGTGACCGATCGCGGCGGCCAAGTCTTCGACGTTCGCTCCGGCGGCCTCGCAGAACTCCGACAGCGCGTTGACGAACGACACCCGCGTGGCCAGGAACGCGTTCGCCGCCAGCTTGCACAGCTCCGCCGTGGCCAGGTCGGTGACGACCAGCGGAACCCCGTCCGCCAGGCACTCCGACCACACCTGCCGCAACAGGTTCTCGGCACGTCCGCCATGCTCCACCCCTAGCACGATCCGGGTAGGCCGGCGAACGTCAGAGATTGAGTGCGCCTCCCGCATGAAGTCCGGCGACGCGGCCACCTCAACCCGAACCCCCGCTGGCGCCACCGCCATCATCCGCTGCTTCACCCGGGCGCTCGTACCCGCCGGAACGGAGGACTTGATCACGACCACGATGTCACGAGTGATCTCCCGGGCCAGGGCCTCGGCGGCGGCGAACACGTCGGTGAGGTCGTGATGTGCCGCGCCCATCGCCTGTGGGGTCGGCACTGCAATGAAGTGCACGGCGGCGTGTGCCGCCGCTTTGGCGTACGACGACGTGAAGGTCAACCCTCCGGTCGCCGCGCCCTCCGTGATCGCCTCGGCCAGCCCCGGTTCGGCGAACGGTGGCTTCCCCGCGTCGAGCAGTGACGCCGTGTCGGTGTTGCTGTCCAGTCCCAACACCTCGTGGCCGAGCGCCGCCAGACCGGCCGCGTAGGGCGCTCCGAGCCTGCCGCACCCGATGACGGTGATCTTCATGAGTCCTCCCCGCGCCGCGCGATGATCATTCCCGGGTGGGTCATGGCGCTGAACACTCCACTGGGTTCAGCGGCCAACAGCAGACGGCGTAGGTCGCCGTCGAAGTCCGCGAGTCTGTCACCGAGCACCGCAGGCGAGCTGTACGCGTGCGTGTACTGGAGCCCGATCAACTCGTCGAGGCTCAACACCAGCCGCTGGTCAGTCCGCAGCACCGTCACATGGTTGAACGGCGACCCGCGCAGCACCGCCTCGTGGTCGCCACCGGGCTGCTCCTGGTGCAACTCCTCGGAGCCGGCGCGGCGGGCGAGTCCGAGGTGCCGGTAGATGACCCGATCGACCAGGGGGTACCACCAAGGCTTGGCGGTCTGCCTGGCGAACGACATCACGATCGCGACAAACCCGCCCGGCAGGACGAGTTGGTCGAGACCCCGCAACACCTTGGCTCGATCGAACCAGTGCAACGCGTCGCCGATGACCACTCCCGCAACTTTGGGAAGGCTACTGAGATCGTGCGCGTCACCGACTCGAAAGTCGAGGTCACGGCTGAGGTTCAGGTCCGCCGCCCGCTGACGGGCAACCTCGATCATCCGGGCGTTGACATCCACCCCGACCACAGCACGGCCTAGCTCGGCCAGACCGATGGCCAGCGAACCCGGACCCGTGCCGAGGTCGAGTATCGGACCATCGGGAGTGAGGCCAGCGATGTGATCGACGAACACCGCCGGATGCGGCGGCCGGTACGCCGCGTACCTGTCTTCCGTGCCCGCGAACAGGGTCGCGGGTGCTTCGTACACCATGACGTGTTCCTTCGACTAAGGGGCAGACAGCGAGGATGCAGCCCGATCGCGACATCGCCTCCAACCCGATTCGTCCAGGGCCGCCGCGTTGCATTCACTGTCATCGACATAGCCCCGGGGCGACCACCCAGCACCCCGGGGAAGTGCCTCGCGCGCAGATATCCCCGTGCGACGTGGAAAGATCTCCAACATGCAGACAGCAGGCGTCGTGCTCGTACGGTCAGATGGCTCGTTGCTGCTGCAACTACGCGACGACCATGCCCCGACAGACGCAAACCGATGGGGCATACCTGGCGGGCTCGCAGAACCGGGCGAGACCCCAGAAGCCGCCGCCCGCCGGGAACTGCTCGAGGAAACCGGCCTACAGGTCCACGAGCCCCTGCACCTGTTCTGGTCCGGCGTCACCGCAGACGGACGACACACCGCCCACGTTTACTACGCGACCACCGACGCCGATGCATCCGACATCGTGGTCGGCGAAGGCCGAGCGATGGTCTTCGTCCCCGCAGACGCGGTGGCGCAACTCGATCTTGCGGCGAACGCGCGCCCGGTCCTACGGGACTTCCTTACCTCCAAGCAGTACCAAACAATGCTGACCATTCGGGCAGTGCGCCCGGCGCATCAGTAGCGAGGCTCATCCAGAGATCGGTCGTGCTCCTCCTTCCGACAGTTCGGCGATCGTGAGCGCGAGTTGACCGACAGATGAAACGCAGAAAGGGTGGTTGTGTGTGCGTGGGGGTGAGCAATGCTCACCCCCACGCACACAACGCGCGATCACTCCGGGCTCATGTCACCGGCTTCCCCAGGTCGCCCACCGAGGATGCGCACAGTGGTGCTCAGCTTGATCGGCAGGTGCTCGTCGCCCTTGAGGAACGGCTGGATCTCGATTTCGCGGCGGAGGCTGCGGCCGGGGCCGTACGCCTGCTGCCGTGGGTGGCCGGATACCCAGAATCGGTGATCGGGCTTGGCTCGCGTACGCGGGCCGGTCTGCTCGGCCCGTTCCGGTAGTGGTGTCGTGTCGCGCGCCCTGATCTGGACGATCTTCACCTCTGGTGCGGGGCGGCGGCTTCGCTGGTATGCCCTGGTAGTGCCCTTTGGGAGTTTCGCCGGCACTGCTTCGGCCATCTGCTGGTTGATGAGCAGCCAGGTGGTGATGAGGGGGCCGAGCGGGTGGCTACCGCCCAGGGGGGTACCGCGAGCGATGTGCTCGGCGTGGATGGGTACGAGCCAACCGATCTCGTGTCGCAAGGTGGGCATAAGGTCCTCGTCTATGCCGCTGCCGATGCTGCGGTAGCCGATGACCTGCCAGCCGTCGCCTTCTGGTGTCCAGGAGACGGCAGCGAGTTGTCCCGTCTGGCCGACCGGGTCGGGCCAGGCGAGGAGTCCGGATGTTGATGGGGCGATCTCGTCGGTTACCCACGCCGGGGGCCGGTCGGCGCTGACCGTGTTGACCAGATTGGTGAACTCCTGGTTGATCCAGTACATGGGGATGAGGTCGAACTGACGGGCCAGGTTCTGACGCTGGTCGCGGTCGTTAATGGCTGCTGGCAGGTTCGCGGGGCCTCGTAGCAGCCCGCTGAACCGGTCGCGGATCTTCGGCATCATGTCGGCGCTGATCCGGGCCGGTGGCCAGTTGGTGGTGGTGAGCAGGGTGCGGCCTTCGCGGCTGAGGACGATGCCGCGTTGCAGGGTGCGCAGGATGGTGTACTCGTCGCTGTCGGGGTGCCAGCGCATGAGCCCTGCGCATCGTGCGGTGAGGGCGTCGGAGTCGTCGGCTTCGATGAGCTGTGCGCATCGGAGGCAGACGTGCCACTGGTCGCTGTAGTCAGCGGCGATGCCACTGGACAGGGACAGGATCTCGATGTGGCCGGTGTGGTAGTTCCACATCGGTGGTGCGTCGGTGCAGGTGTGGCAGCTGTGGAAAACCCTCTTGATCAGGTCGGCGTTGACTGGTGCTACTTCGTGCCCATCGTCGCTGACGGGGTGGCGGTAGACGATGCTGTCACCGCTGTTGTGCTCGGTGAGTGCAATGCGGCAGGTGGCGCAGGCCATCATGGTGGCGAGGTTCATGCGGCGTCCACTCCACCGCGACCATGGCGTCGGTCGCGCAGGCGCAACCCGCGACGGCTCGCCCGGTCGGGCATGGTCATCCCGGAGGCGTAAAGCACGTGCCGGTTCCGACCCTGGGCCTTGGCGTGGTACATGGCGATGTCGGCCCGGTGAAGTGCGGCCTGCAGCGGTTCGGTGCTGTCGGCGATGGCGATGCCGATGCTGGCGGTGACGACGATCGCCTCTGGGCCGGCTTCCCCTCGGAGCTGGATGGGTTCGGCGATGGCGGCCTTGATCCGTTCGCCGATGTCGAAGATGCCGTGCTGGCGTACCGGCAGGATGGCGGCGTACTCGTCGCCGGAGTGCCGGGCGACGCTACCGCCATAGGCAGCCGTCAAGGGTGCCAGCCGGTCAGCGATCTCCATGAGCAGGTCGTCGCCGGTGTCATGCCCGAACTCGTCGTTGATCTCCTTGAATCCGTCGAGGTCGAGCAGGATGGCGATGATCGGTTGAGCTGGACCCGATGCGGCGAGGGCGGCGTGGACAGTGCGCAGTCCGCTGCGGTTGTAGAGGTCGGTGAGGGGATCGTGGGCCAGCTGCCAGGCGGCGTCGGCCAGCTCGGCGCGCAGCTGCTCGACGGTGGGCCACCCGGCTAGGTAACCGAGTCCGAAGCCTGCGCAGGCTCCGACTGTGAGGGTGATCGCCGTGTGGATGGTGGCGATCACGAGGAGTGTGGTGAACACTAGGTTCCTCCATCTCGATGGAGAACCCGGACGCGTTCGTTGTCTAGGCGTGGCGTCCCGGGTCCCGGATAAACGACGGCCCGCCTTCTGGCGGGCCGTTTCTCCTGTATCTGCCGCCGATGCGGCGGCGAATTCGGGAGGGTCAGGAGGATTCGGCCGGCGCGGTCGAGCCGTCGAGGCTCCAGGCGGCGCCGGCCGACGCGGGATACCTTCCGGTGCTGGACCCGCTGCCGGGGTACGGCGACCGGTACGGGTTGTCGGTGCGGGGCCATCGGCCGCGCACCTCGGCGGGTTCGCGCGGGCTGCCGGTCGGTCGGTGCTCGTACCGCTCGGACAGCACGTCGACGTAGTCGACGTGGGAGGAGTAGGGCACGTAAACGCCCCGCAGGGTGGTGCCGCCGAGCCGGTCGCAGCAGGACACCACCACGGGGTACCACCCGTTAGTGAAGTACGTGACCAGGTGCCCGCAGGACAGCCACAGCACGAACACGCACAGCCGGTGAAGCTCATATCCGTCCGGCGGTGGGGTGCTGGCCGGGTCCGGCCCGGAGGTACGGGTGCCGGGCTCAGCGCACGGGGCGCAGATGGGCCCCTGCTCGGCGTCGTATCCGGCGTCGCACGTCTCGCACACGATCCGCAGGCACGAGCGGCACTCGCCGGAGGCGGTGGTCCGCAGATCGGTGCCGCAGAACCCGCACGGTCCGGTCAGGCAGGCGTCGGTGTGGTAACCGGGCTGGTGCAGCTGGCACGGGTGCTCACGCATCGCCGCCTCCCCGGACGTGGCGGTACACCGCGTCGGCGGTGAGCGGCTCGCCGGTCACGGCGGGCGGGACGGCGATGTGTCGCCAACCGAGGAACTCGCACGCCAGCCATGTAGTCCTGCCGTCCGTGGTGACCGCGACGACGTCGCCGGTTGACAGCGAGCGCCGCCGCATCAGCCGGTAGGCGCAAGAGATGAGGAAGTCAGCCTCGCCATCGGGCGTGCCGCGGTGGGGCTCCAACCAGTCCAGGTCGGCGTTGAACACCTCGAAGGCCCAGGCGGCGATGTCGGCCGGATCGGTGCCGATCGGGTGGTGCCGCCAGTGGGAGATCACCTGCGTGAGCTGGTGGCCGTCTTCGTAGGGGAAGAACCGGGACTCCCGGTTGTGGTAGACCGCGATCACGTGCAACGCCATCGGCGCCCGGCTCGTGGTCATGCGGTCACCGCCGGGGCGCTCAGGGTGATCTGCATCCGCCGGATCGCACGTCGCTCCAGGCCGCGTACGGACTCGCTGCTGCGGCCCATGAGCCGGGCGGCGGTGTCACGGGGGTAGCCGTCGAGGTAGCGCAGCTGGATCGCGCGACGCTGACCGGGGGTCAGCCGGGCCATTGCGTGCACGAACGTGATGCGGCCGGGTCGGTCGGCCGCCGGGGCAGCCGTGTCGCGGGCTGCGTGGTCGCGTACGGCGTATGCGGCGCGCACGTAGCGGCGGCGGGACCAGTCGTGCTGGTTGCACGCCTTGGCAGCCTGGACGATGAACCAGCCGCGCACGTCGGCCAAGGCCGACGACAGGTCTGCCAGGGCGCCGGTGAACGTCTCCTGCACGAGGTCGGGAACCGCGTCGCGGTCGCGGTAGCGCATCCGCACGGCGACGTAGCGGGTGACCGACTCGCGGTAGGCCAGGTAGAGGGCGGCGAAGGCGTCGCGGTCGCCGTGCTGGGCGCGGTGTAGCAGCGCGAGGGTGTCCGGGGTGACTTCGGGCCGCCGGCGGCGTGAAGACGGCCAGGGCCGCTGTTGGTTAGGCGTTGTGCCCTGCGTGGGCATGGATTCCTCCATGTGGATGGATAGGAATCCGGGCACGGCTGTCGGCCGTGCCCGGAGGGTGCGCGGGTGTGCGCGTTCGGCCGGGCGACGGCCGGGGTGGTGCGGGTGGCGCTACGGAGGGCGTAGCGGGATCAGGTCAGTCCAAGACGAGTCACCAGCGGACCGGGTGGGAGTGCATGTCGGCGCGCAGGGTGTAGATCAGGTCTTCGGGGATGACGGCGTACGGCTCGACAGCGGCCAACAGGGCGGCGGGGTCGAGGATGTCCTCGATCAGCCCGAGGGTGACCGAGTCGGGTTCGTTGTCCGGGTCGGTGTCGGGGTCCCAGCTGTGGTCGGTGACGTTGGCGAACAGGGTCCGGTGCGGGTTCCAGCCGACCTGGATGGCGTAGCGCTCGCGGCCGGGCTTCGGGGTCAGGCGGTAGAGGCTCATCGGGATCTCCTTGCAGGGTGGGTTTAGGGGTCTCCAGGACGAGAGGAAGGCGCGCGTCCGCTGCCGGATCGCGCGCCATGGATGCAATGAGTGGGGTTACTTGGTGAGGCCGCGCAGGGTGAGGTGGGCCTCCTTGAGGTAGTCGGCGGAGATCTCGCCGTTGACGCCGGCGCTGCTGAGGCTGTTGGTGAGGGTCTGCACGGCTGCGGCGGACGGGGCGTCGAGGCCGTTGAAGGCGCGGGCGTCGATGTGCTCGGCGATGCGCTGGATGATCTGGGTCAGGTGGGCTTGTACGAGGTTGAGACCGCCGACGAGGCGGGCCAGTTCGGTCAGATCGTGCCGTCTGGCGGCAGCGTCGAAGCTGAGATTGTCGCCAAGGTGTTCGGCGGCGAGCAGCAGCACGTGCACGGTGGCGACGGTCTTGGCCGGGCTGAAGTAGGACTCGTCGTGGAACAGGTTGGCGACCTGGCCGATGACGGCCTGGCCGTCGTCGTCGAGGCGCGGAGCGCTTGGGAGTTGAGCGAAGAAGTCGCCTTCTGTCAGGTACCAGCTGTTCTGGAGCATGTCGTCCTCCGTGGGACAGGAAGAAGGCGGCCACCGACTGGTGACCGCCTGAGAAGAGATGGGGATACCGCGCCCGGTCCCGTACGCGACGGGCGTGGGCTTTATGGGTGCCGGATCTGGGGCTGGCGAAGGCGGCCGACCGTAGGTGGTGGGCAGGGTGCCGTCGCACGGGGCGTCAGATCGGGGGGCACATAAGGAAATAGGGAGAACCTTCAGGCTATGCGCGCCGGAGGTCGGATGGGCGGCGCTGTCAGGTTCGCTCGTCTGGCAGAACCTGACAGGATCACCTATCGGGCGACGCTGTCAGGTCCCGTAGCTACTTGTAGTGGCTGGTAACTCCGGGGGTGCCAAGGCGGCGAGCCTTGAGCGCGGGGCAATCTATCGCCGAGACGCACCCTCGTGGTTAACGACGGCCCGGGTGAGGGTCTCGCGCGCTGGTACCAGTCACCGTTACGAGGCTGTGATCCTTTTCAGGGTTGGTGGCGAGCAGTGCGGCACGTTGGGCACGTCCGTTCGCGAGCGCCCAGCGACCGAGGTGCTACCGGGTTTGGTCGCTGCGGTGTCGACCCTGGTTGCCGCGTATCCGGTTCTGCGGTGGTGCGCTCCGGTCGACGTACGGGCTGCGGCACGGCGTGGGGGTCGACCAGTCGCGGGGAGCGTTGCGTGGCTCGTCGTTGTCAGCGTGCCCGTCGTAGCCTTGGCTATCCACGCTCACCGCACCTACCTTCACAATCGCTTCTAAGCGTTATCGGCCCAACGAGCGCTGCGGGTACGGGCAACGGCTCGGCGGTGTCCCGCGTCGGTGGGCTCAGGCTTGCGTGCCGGTCGGTCTGACTGATCACAGGTACCGACGGTGCGGTCATCGCAGCTCACGGGCAGGTCGGAGAGACTAATCGGGACGAGGTGGCTCCTTCTGCCCGTGTCGTTGCGGCAGCGGTCGCGGGCGGCACGTTGGACGTCTACCGTGGGCTGGTGGACGTGACCGGAGCTGCCGGGTGTGTGCGGTGCGGCGGCCTGGTAGTCGTCGCCAAGGAGTCGACGCATCCGTCCGGGGTTGCGGTGCAGCACGGCTGTTGCGCGGATTGCGGAGTCGCGTTGTGGCGGCTGCTGGACGAGCGGCGTGTGCCGTTGACCGGCCGACGTGGCCAGTGGATGCCCTCGGTCGTTCGTGATGCTCCGGCGGTCCGTCGAATGGTCACGCGTACGGTCCAGACGATCCGGCCGAGAATTCGTCCCGCTCTGCGCGAGGATCGCTCCCGCCCGCGACGCTGACATAACGACGGCGAGGGGCACCGCGAGGGATGCCGGCGCGTATGTTCGTCGGCATCTCCGGTACTGCCTCGCGCAAGAAGCCCTCCGACACAATGAGCGCCACCAGCAGGTCTGAGTGCAACCGCCCCGGGTCTCTGGCTGAGGCGAGCACTACCCGGTCCCTCCCGTCAGGGTAGGGGCCGTCTGTTGTCCATGGAACCGTCGTTTTCGAGCTACTGGTCGGGTCTGGCTGGCAACGGCACCCCGCTGTTTCTGCTTCTGTCCGGGCGGGTACCCACGTCTCGCCGTCACCTTGACGACCGTGAACGGACCTGTCGCCCATGACTGATCTGACCGCCTACCTGGACATGCCCCTCGGTGTGCACGCGCCCACGGCCGCCCGGCGCGCGGTGGTCGCCGTGCTGCACGGCTGGGGCTTCCGGGACGAGGCATGGCTCGACGCAGCGGCGGTCGTGACCAGCGAACTGGTCACCAACGCGGTCCGCTACGGCGGTGGCTGCGTCGAGTTCAGGATCGAGGCCCGCGCGGGGCAGGTGGTGCTGTCCGTCGCGGACACCTCACCAGAGCCCCCACGCCCGCGCGACCCCGACGTCGACGGAGGACGCGGCCTCACTCTGATCGAAGCCTCATCGACCCAATGGGGCGTCCACCACCACGACGGCGGCAAGCGGGTATGGGTCCAGCTGACACCCTGCACCGACGTCACCGTCAACCAATCAGCTCACACCACCGGCCACCACCACGAACACCACTCGACCCGCCGGCCGAGAAGCTGACCAGGCGAAGACACCTGCCCACCTGACCGGCTCCGCGCCAGTCGTCTCCTCTCAGCGCAAGATCCGGGCCGGTCGAAGACTGCGGGACTCGTGCGGGGATCGTCCCGCACCGGTCGCTGCCATCGGCGGGACCGGTCCCGCTCCCCGGCTGGCGAAGCGGTACCTCGAGCGGGACCTGTCCCGCTGCCCGGCGGCTGTGGGTCCCGCTACCGGGCGGATAGATCCCGGCCACGGACCGCCCGCGTTGTGCTCGGGCCGGGACCTCTTCACCACGAACTGATGCGACGCCGGGCCACAGCGGGACTCAGTCCAGTCGGGCGTCGTTGAACCGCTCGGCCTGTGCCAGGTGGCGGGACATGGCTGAGCTGTCCATGTCCCGCCACTTGGCCGCATACTGGCGAAGGAATCCAGGGCTGTCAGGTAGCTGAACTGCCCTTATGTTCAGATCTCCTGATGCCTAGGGCTGCCCTAGTGGCGACGCAGCACTAGCACGTCCTCGTGCGCCACCAGGTGCACTGGGACGCCTTCGGAACGGGCGCGGCGTACCGCCATCAGGCCAAACATGTTCGCCCGGTGCACGATCTGCCCGTCGCGGACGGCGGCGAGCATCGCCGCGCACCGCTCCACCGGGACCAGTCCCACCGACTTGGCCACGGCCAGTAGCTCGCCGGGCAGATCGATAAGGTCATCGCGGTGGCGGCGTACCGGTCGGCAGGTGATGGCCACGGTCCCGCCGGGTCGCAGCAGTTCGTAGCTGGCGGCCAGGATCGCGGCGAACCCGTCGAGCAAGCGGGACCAACCGCCGTATGCCAGGTTGCCCCTCTCGCGGTCCCCATAGAGGTGGTCCCGCTTGCGTACCCCGGTACTCGTGGCCCGGACGAGGCCGTGGGTCCCGCGCCCGTAGGGCGGGGAGGTGAGCACGAGTCCCACCTGCCCGACCGCAGACGCGGGCACCAGATCGAGCAACCGGGTGGCGTCGCCGGTGAGTACTTTCGCCGTGCCGGCGGCGCCCTGCGCAGAAGCCAATGCCACGTTGGCTTCGGCGAGGGTGGTGAAGCGGGGTTCGATGTCGAGCCCGATGCCGTGTCGGCCTAGGTGCATGGCCTCCACGAGCGTCGTGCCCGATCCGCACATCGGGTCGAACACCAGGTCTCCGGGCCCGGTGTAGACACTGATCGCGTGGGCTGCGAGGTTGGGCAGCATCTTGCCGGGGTGGCTGGAGCTTTCCGGCACGTAGCGGCCTCGCCGCTGGTCACGCGACGGCTGTTGGCAGGTGAGCCAGACGGAGGTGACCGGAAGGTCTTCAGTCATCGGCGCCGCCAATCTGCGCCATGCTGCGGGTCAGGATCAACACGTCGGTGTGTAGGTCGAGCCGGTTGGGTGTTCCTCGCCGGGGCGGCGGGTCGGCCGCCACGATGTGCTGCAGGTATCCCAGCCTGGCCTGCTTTGCGGCGATGATGACATCGACTGGCAGCGTCAGGTCGCCGTGTGCCAGCAGCACCGCGATGCAGCCACCGGGCAGAAGCCTCGCGCGGCACCGGTCGAAGAACTCGGCCGGCGACGCGGGCTCGCCGGGCAGTGGCCAGCCGGTGACGATCAGGCTGGCCGACTCCCGGCCCCAGCCGACCTGCCGGCCCGAGGTCAGCTGGCGGCGACGGCTGGCGGCGATCACCGCGCGGGCCAGCTGCGGCCCGTCGGTCAAGTCGACAACCAGGCCGCCGAGGTGGGTAAGGTTGTGAACGAGCCGTACGCCCATCGCGTTGGACATGGTCTCGCCCGGTTGCGGGGCGGGAACCGGCCAGACGGTGATCGGCACAGGCAGGTCTCCGGGCACCACGTCCCCCACGGGGACAGGTGCGCTGTGGTGGGTGTTGTCGGTCATGGGTGTGGTGGCCCCCGGACCGGCGGGCGTACTGACGGTTCCCAGAACGGCGCTGACAGGCTGATCGAACCCACCCCGCACCTGACAGATCCGGTCAGACGGCGGGCGCGCGGGCCGTTCTGACAGCGATGAACCTGACACGACCTGGCAGAACCTGTCCCGCTCTGACAAACGCTTGTGGTGTCAGGTCCGGCTGTCCCAATCAACGGCCTCGGAGCCTTCGCACCAGGTGAAGCGCTCCCCACCCGAGGGGGACACCATGGCGACCGCCACCCGCAGCCGAACCGCCGACACCGCGCTGAGCACTGCCGAGCGAGCGTTCGAGCTGCTGACCTGCGAGCCCGCGCCGCTCAGCTTCGACGCCCGGCCCGTGCCGGGCCTGCCGGACACGACGATGCCGCTGGACAAGCTGCGCAAGCTCCTGCTGTTCGAGCGCTACGACAGCGACACCACTGACGCGCTATGGCGGCAGCTGGCCCACCACGCCCGCGAATGGGGACCGGCCTGGGTCGTCGGCTCGATCGGCGTGGCTCTGCCCGCGCTGACCCACATGGCGGCGAAGATCAGCGGCGGACGGCCGCGGCACGCAGAGGACGTGGACTCCGAGGTGCTGGCCGGATTCCTCCAAGCCCTGCGCACCGCCGACCTCGACGCGCCCCGGTTGTGGCTGCGGCTGTGCTGGGTGGCCTGGCGCGCAGGCGTCGCGGTCATCAAGGGCGGCGATACCGAGGAACTGCCGCTGGATCTTTCCAGCGGATCGCACTCGCCGAGGATGCCCTACGGCCACCCGGACCTGCTGCTCGGCCGGGCCGCCGCCGCTGGCCTGATCTCGCCGGAGAACGCGGAACTCATCAGCGCGACTCGGTTCGGTGACAGCCTGATCGAGGCCCTGGCCGCCGAGCAAGGGGTAACCGCCTCGTCGTTGAGGATGCGCAGGCGGCGCGCTGAACGCGCCGTGGCCGCAGCGGTTGTGCGAGGTGACCTTTCCGGCCCGGTCCGCACCTCGAACCGCCACGAAGCCGCTATGGCCGCCTGACCTAGCACCAGACAACAGCAGGCCGCCCCGGGCAAGTGCCCGGGGCGGCCTGCTTGCGTTCACCGCCTACATGTCACCAGCCCTGCAGCGGCCTTCAAGGTCACGGTGATCGTGAAGGTGCACGGCGCGCGCATCGCAGATCACGGTCCTGAGGGTACCGATGCGATGGCGAGGCCCCAGAGATCCCGAACCTGGCTGGCCGGCTTGCGTCGGGGCTAACCGCGCCACTGCCGGTAGGTGAAGTATGCGGAGACGATCGCCACCACGACCCCGGCCACAGTCCAGATAGTGGCGGTCTTCGAACCCCCAGGTTCCTTCCCGTCTGTGGGCGGCGTAGCCATGACGGTGGCGTTGCCGCCGTCTCTTGCCTGGGCGGTGTTGATGTTGACGACGTTGCGCGTGCCGCCATGCAGAACGACATGGACCGCCTCCGTGGCGGCGTCGTGCGACGGCATTGCCGTGCCGGCAGGCTGGGCTGCCCGCATCTCGCTGGCCAGGCGGACGAGCGTCGTACGGATCTGGTCGAGGGTTCCTGCGATCTGGCCGGTGCTCACACCCCAGTAGATGCGCTCGATCCCTCCGCCCTGCTGGCTGTTCATGAAGGTCACCAGATCAGCCGCACCAGGTGGTTGAAGGCGGACGACGGTTTCCCCGTTGCGCGCTGCGTTGCTCAGCACCGCTTCCAGTTCGCCGACCCCACGGGCCAGACGCACCTCATTGGTGATGTGCTCTCGGGCGAAATCCGGTAGGTCCCAGCTGCTGATCTGCTGCCCGGTGATCTGGTGGGTGAAGGTCCGGCCGTCAGCGAGGATCGGTGCGTGCACAATCCGGTACTCCGGAATCTTGGTGTCGTCGCGATAGCCATTGAGTTCATCGCTGGCCCAGTCACGCAGTTCCGCACTGCGGGTGGCACCGCCGAGCGCGACACACTTGCGAAGGAGCGAGGCGAGCGATACGGCGTCGTTCAATGCGCCGCGCTCGATCTGAGCGAGGAGGTCGGGGTCTTTGGCCACCGCCTCATTGTGCGCTGCACCTGCGACAGACCTCGGGCGGCCCCGCCGGTCGCCCGGCCGTGGGTGGACACGCGGCCTGGCGGAGGTGCCGCCTCTGGACGGTGGCAGAGCGGGCATCCACCAAGCGGCACAGGGCCCGCTGACCGGTCTTGTCAGACCGTGACAGATGCGAGACGAGTTCATCTGGTCTGACAGTCGAGATCTGGGCGGTGCATGTCATCCACGACATGCCCGCCCGGTGGGGACCACTCACGGGCGAGGCCCCTGGGTCCGGCACGGCTGGCGCGGCGTACTGACACCGCGATCCCTTCGCACCACGCAAGGGAGGAGCGCCCCCACCGGACTACCCAGAGCTTTCGCCCGGTCCCCGCCGCGGCGGCCCCACATTCCTGTGGAGTGCCGCAAATGCATACGACTCTCTCGTACCTGGCCGACCTTGCCGCTGCCGCGCCGCAGCCGCTGGCGGCTCCGAAAACCCTTCCCGAGGTCATCGACGGCATCCGCCTTTGGATCATGGGCATCATCGCGGCCGTCGCCACGATGTTCCTCGTGATCGGTGGCCTGCGCTACATGGCGGCCGGAGGCGACCCGGCCCAGGTCGAGCAGGCCAAGGGCAACTTCAAGTCCGCGCTGATCGGCTACGCCCTCGCCGTGCTGGCCCCGGTCGTGCTGACCGTCCTGCAGGGCATCCTGGGCGGCTGAGGACACCCATCATGGTCAACTGGCTGATGAATGGGCTGGTTGAGTGGCTCGCCGAGCGGTTGTTGGAACTGCTCGGCGGGCTGCTGACCTACCTGACCTCGTCAATGTTTCTGTCACCGGACGTCACCGTCCTACCGCAGGTGCAGGCGATCGCCGACAAGGGCGCCCTGGTCGTCAACTCCTGCTTCGTCCTGGCGATCATCGCCGTGGGCATCGCCACGATGGTCGGCGGCTCGGTCGAGGTGCGCTACGGCATCAAGGAGCTGGCACCCCGGCTGATCGTCGGGCTGGTTGCGAGCAACTTCGCCGTCCCGCTGTGCGCGGCGCTCATCGAGGTCGCCAACGCACTGACGGTCTCCATGGTCGGCACGGCCGCGCCGACGACGGAGGCGGTCAACATGGCGCGCACCCACGTCGCCGCTGCCCTGTCCGACCCGGCCAATGCCCTGGTCGCCCTGATCGTCGGCCTGCTCATCGTCGGGCTGATGTTCACCCTCGTCACCGGTTGGATCGTGCGCATTGGGGTCCTGGTGATCCTGGCCGGGATCGCCCCGGTCGCGCTGGCCTGCTACGCCACGCCGTGGACCCAGGGGACCGCGCAGCTGTGGTGGCGGACCCTGCTGGGCTGCCTCGGTGTGGCCACCTTGCAGGCCGTCGCGTTCTCGACCGGCGTCCAACTGCTGATCGACCCGAACGCCAGCCTGCCGGTCCTACTGGGCCTGCCCGGCTCGGACATTCTGAACCTGCTTCTCGTCGCCGTCTTGCTCTGGGTCACGATCAAGATCCCGAGCATGATGAGCCGGTTCGTGACCAGCAGGGGCGGGGCGAACAGGGGCGGGGTCTTGCTGCGGGCGGTGCTGATTCAGACCGTCACCCGCAAGCTGCCGTTCGGCGGCATGGTGCGAGGTGGGCGATGACCCACGACGACACCACACCCCGGGCCGTGGTACCGGCCAACGTCAACGAGCCCGACCGCATCGCGTTCGGGCTCACGTTCCGGCAGCTGGGCATCGTCGGTGGCGTGGGCCTCGGTGGGTTCGGCCTGTACCAGACCTTCGGGCACCTGCTACCGCCGGCCGTCTGGATCGTGGCCGGGTTCCTCGTGTTCGCCGTCGCGATCGTGGTGGCCCTGGGCCGCCGCGACGGGCTTCCGCTGGACGTCTGGCTGCGGCACGGTTTCACTCTGTCCCGCAGCCCACGCCAGCTGGCACCGGGAACACCTCGGGCCAGCTCGGTCGCGGCTGTCGCCGGCACGACAAGCGTTCCGGCGCCGCTGCGCTCGCCGGTCACGGCGGTCAGCCCGACCGGTGTCCTGACCAGCGAGGGCCGCGCTAGGGTGCTCGTCGCCTGCGGCACCACCAACATCCATCTGCGCACCGGCGGCGAGCAATCGGCGCTGTTGGACGGATTCGGCCGGTTCCTCAACTCGCTGACCGGCCCGGCGCAGATCGTCGTGGCCGCCCAACGTCATGACCTGACCGCACACGCCCAAGCGATCGTCGATCATGCCCCGCGCCTGCCGCATCCGGCGCTGCAAAAGGCGGCCGACGACTACGCCGGCTTCTTGCTCGACCTCGACACCGAACGCGATCCGCTGCGCCGTCAGGTGATCGCGGTCGTCACTGGCGAGCACTCCGCCGACACCGCCGTGCGCGCCCTGTCCGGGCTCGGTGTCGAAGCCGCCGCGCTGGACGGGCCAGCCGTCGCGGCGGCGCTCGCCAACGCGGTCGATCCCTTCTCCCCACCCGTGCCCGGCCCGCGAGCGGTACCCGGCGCCTCCATCACCGTACGGAGCAGCACATGAACCTGAAACCCAAGAAGACGACTCTTGCGGCCGGTAAGGGGATGCCCTCACCGGCCGCTTTGTCGGTCACCCCGTGGCACGTCCAGGTAGGTGACGGCTACGCCGCGACCTACGCCGTGTGCGGGTATCCGGCCGAGGTCGGCCCGGCGTGGCTCGACCCACTGTTGTCCTATCCGGGCCGCGTGGACGTCGCCGTGCACATCGACCCCGTCGCGCCGCAGCTGGCCGCGCCGATGCTCAAGCGCCAGCGAGCCCGGCTGGAGTCGTCGCGGCGGCTGGACTCCGATCAGGGCAAGCTCGGTGACCCGATGGTGGATGCGGCGGCGGCCGACGCCGCCGACCTCGCCGAGCGGGTCGCCCGCGGCGCGGCGAAGCTGTTCGACACCGGCATCTACGTCACCCTCCACGCCCGCGACCTCGATGAGTTGCGGACCCTCACCGCGGGCGTGAAGTCCGCCGCCGCCTCGGTGCTCCTGGACCTGCAGCCCGCGACGTTCCGCCACCAGCAAGGCTGGATCTCGACCCTGCCGATCGGCGTGGACCTGCTGCGGATGCGCCGTATTCTCGACACCACGGCGTTGGCCGCCGCGTTCCCACTCGCCTCGGCCGACCTCGCCGCCCCCGCACCCGGTGTCATCGCCCCGCCAGAGGGCGTGCTCTACGGCGTGAACACCACCTCCAACGGGGTGCTGATCTGGAACCGGTGGGCGCAGGACAACCACAACAGCGTGGTCCTGGCTCGCAGTGGCGCGGGCAAGAGCTACTTCGTCAAGCTCGAAGTGCTGCGCAACCTGTACCAGGGCACGGCGGTGTCGGTCATCGACCCCGAGGACGAGTACGCGCCCCTGGCCGAGCATGTCGGCGGGACCGTCGTTCAGCTGGGCGTGCCCGGGGTGCGGGTCAACCCGCTCGACCTGCCCACCGACAACCGGGCCGACACGCTGAACCGGCGCGGCCTGTACCTGCACACACTGATCTCGGTCATGCTCGGCGCACCGCCGCCGCCGACCGAACGGGCCGCCCTCGACCGGGCGATCACCGCTACCTACGCGGCGGCGGGTATCAACGGCGACCCGGCCACCTGGACCCTGCCAGCGCCCCTGCTGCGTGACCTGGCCGAAACCCTGGCCGCTGACGACGACCCGGCCGCCGGGCAGCTCGCCGCTCGGCTCGCCCCATGGACGATCGGGAACTTCAGCTCCCTGTTCGACGGGCCGACCACGACCACCCCGCGCGGGCACCTGGTGGTCTGGTCCCTGCGGCACCTGTCCGACGAGCTGCGTACGGTCGGCACGCTGCTGGCGCTGGACTCGATCTGGTCGGGCATCGACACTCCGAACACCGGCGCCCGCCGGCGGCGGCAGCTCGTCGTCGTCGACGAAGCCTGGCTGCTGATGCGCGACGGCGAGGGCGCGCGGTTCCTGTTCCGGATGGCCAAGGCAGCCCGCAAGCGGTCGGCGGGGCTGTGCGTCATCACCCAGGACGCCGCCGACGTGCTGTCCACCGACCTCGGCCTCGCCGTTGTGTCCAACGCGGCCACACAGGTGCTGATGCGCCAGAGCACCCAGTCCATCGACGCGGTGTCCGAGGCGTTCAGTCTCACCGCTGGGGAGTCGAGGCTGCTGCTGTCGGCACCCAGGGGCGAGGGTCTGCTCGTCGCGGGCCGCTCACGGATTCCCTTCCGCAGCGTCGGGTCGGCGGCCGAGCACCGGATCGCCGTCACGGGAATCGGTGAGGCCGAATGAACACCCTACCGACCTGGCCCGGCGAGGTTGGGCAGTGGATCGTCGCGCGGCCGTGGCTGGGCTTCCTCGCAGCCGCCGCGATCGTTGGCTACGTGTTCGGCCACGATCAGGTGCTCGCCTGGCGGCACAAGCGGTATGCGACCGGCGCGCGGTGGCTGACTATCGCCGCGCCGCCGGAGGTCACGCCGGAATCGGCGGCGGCATTCTGGACGACGCTCGTCGGGGTCCTGACGCCCTCGGTGTGGCGGCGGCGGGTGTACGGCATCCCGCATGTGGGCTGGGAGTACACCTGGACCGGCCGAGCCCTGACGATCAGGGTGTGGGTGCCGGGCACAGTGCCACCCGGCGCGGTCGAGGCCGCCGTCCGCGCGGCCTGGCCCGCCGCGACGTTGACGACCGAGGACGCCGTCGAGCCGATCCCGGCCAGCGTAGGTGAGCAGGTCGGCGGGGCGCATTGGCCGCAGTCGACCGACGCGCTGCCACTGCGCACCGAGCACGACGCCGACCCGCTTCGGGCGCTGCTGTCGGCCGGGGCCGAGGTTCGTCACCGCGAGCACGCGTGTGTGCAGATCCTCGCCCGGCCCGCGACGGCCCGCCGCGTGCGTGCGGCCAGACGGGCGGCTGCGACCAGCGGCACCCATCCCCATGGGCGGCCCGATATGGCCGCCCGTGCCGTCTCTGGGATGGCGCGGCTGGCCATCGAGCCGCTGTTGTGGATGCTGGATGTGTTCACGCCCGGCCCGTCCCGGTCACGAACCCCTACTCACGCGGGGGCGACTGGTCGGACGGCCGAACGTGATCCGGTGGCCACTGCCGACGCCCGCACGATCGTGGAGAAGGCCGTACGGGTGCCGCACTACGAGATCGCGGTCCGGTTCGCCGTCGCGGCCGACCTGGACAAGTCGCAGCCGGACAAGGAGCGGGCCAAGCAGATCCGCGAGCGCCTTGTCGGTCTGGGGCACACCATCGCCTCGGCCGCCGCGGCGTACAGCGGCCCGAACCGGCTGCGGCGGATGAAGATGCCCGCTCCGGTGGCCACGGTCGCGGGGCGCAGGCTTCGGCGCGGGTTCCTCGCGTCGGTGCCGGAACTTGCGGCGATGGCGGCGCTGCCGCAAGACCTGGCCGTGCCGGGCCTGGACCGGGCTCGGGCCAAGGCGGTGCCGGCGCCGGTGGCGGTGCCCTCCGGCGGACGGGGCGTGAAGGTGCTGGGCCGCTCGCAGATCGGCCACCACTCGGTGGGCCTGACCGTCACCGACGCCCGCCAGCACATCCACGTCGTCGGCAAGACCGGTGTCGGCAAGTCCACGCTGCTGCTGAACATGATCCTGGGCGACATCCGGGCCGGTCGCGGGACGGTGGTCATCGACCCGCGCGGGGACCTGATCACCGACATCCTCGACCGGCTCCCCGCCTCGTACGCCAAGAAGATCGTCATCATCGACCCCGACCAGGAGAACCCCGGCTGCTTCAACCCCCTGGATGACCGGGGCGATCCACATCTGGCTGTGGATAACCTTGTGGGTATCTTCGCGAAGATCTTCCAGGGGCAGTGGGGGCCCCGTATGGACGACACGATGCGGGTCGCCTGCCTGACGCTGATGCGGCACGCGAAGCCGACGCTGAGCCTGGTGCCTTCGTTGTTGCAGGACAAGGATTTCCGGGCCAGGTTCACCCATGGCCTGGACGATCCGGACGGGCTCGGCGGGTTCTGGGTCTGGTACGACGGCATCAACGAGTCGTTCCGTGGCCAGGTCATCGCGCCGGTCCTGGCGCGATTGCGGGCGTTCCTGTTGCGGGACTTCGTGAAGTCGGTGATCGGCAACGCCCGATCGTCGTTCGACATGGGCAAGGTGCTCGACGGCGAGGTGCTGCTATGCCGGCTACCCAAGGGCATCCTCGGTGAGGAGACGGCCCGCATCCTGGGGTCGCTGATCGTCGCCCAGGTCTGGCAGGCCGCCATCGCGCGGGCCAGCATCCCCGAAGCCGAACGCAAAGACGCCAATCTATACATTGACGAGTGTCAGAACTTCCTGACCCTGCCAGGCAGCGTCGGAGACATGCTGGCCGAGGCGCGTGGCTTCCGACTCGGATTGGTGCTGGCCCACCAGGACCTGGCGCAACTGCCCAAGGACGTCGGGGCGGCGATCTCGGCCAACGCCCGGTCGAAGCTGTACTTCAACGTCGACCCGGCCGACGCCCGCGAGCTGTCCCGGCACACCAAGCCGGAGCTGGACGAGCACGACCTCGCCCACCTCGACGTCTACACCGCCGCCGCCCGCCTGCTGGTCGGCAACCGGGAACTGCCCGCGTTCACGTTCGTCACCAACCCGCCGGTTGAGCTGGTAGGTGAGGCGACCGCGATCCGTCAGGAGGTCGCCGCCGCGCACAGCCGCGACACGGACGATCCGCCGATGGAGCGGTTGGCCCGGACGGCGATGAAGCGGCGAATGGCCGCCCGCGAGCGCTGATCAAGGCCGCTCGTTTCGGGTCTCGGCCGGATACGGCATCGGGGGCTCGCTTGGGGGTGTCTGCGACACGAGACCCCATGCGAGCCCTCTTCGCCTGACCTGTCAGGTGCCTGACCTGGCCAAACCTGGCCAGCCGTCGACCCGATAGCAAGATCAACCTATCCAGACTCCCTACCGGGACTCTCTCTCCAGGGGTATCCACCTATGCCACCAACTCTCTCTGATGGCCTGCTGGCCATCTATCCCCACATCACCAGCCGTGACCGTCAGCTTCTCCAGCTCCTCGACGACCACCAGGTCCTCACCACCGACCAGCTCCACCGGCTGTTCTTCCTCGCCCGGCGTACCTGCCAGATCCGCCTCAACGAGCTACGAGCCCTGGGCCTGCTCGATCGGTTCCGGTTCGCCCGCGACGGCGGAGGCAGCCAGCCGTGGCACTGGACCCTCGGCCACAACGGGCACCGGTTCCAGGCCGCCGCCAACAACCGGACCGAACCCACCGCCCGCACGAGCCGCCAGACCATGCAGCGGCTATCGGCCAACCCGAACCTCACACACCAGGTCATCACCAACGAGTTCTTCGTGCGGCTGTCCGCGTACGCCCGTCGCCATCCCGAGGCGCAGCTGACCCGGTGGTGGTCGGAAGCCACGGCTGCCAGGCAGTTCCGCCGAACCATCACACCCGACGGCCACGGCCTCTGGAGCGTCACCGGCACCACGGTCGGCTTCTACTTGGAGGCGGACACCGGCAGCGAATCGCTGACGAAGGTCACGGGCAAGCTCGACAAGTACGCCGAGCTGATCCGCCGCGCCAGCGTGCGGTATCCGGTGCTGTTCTGGCTCGGTAGCCAGCAGCGCGAGGAGCACCTACACCGGCTTCTGCGCGGCCGGCGCGGTGAAGTCCCGGTCGCGACCGCGACCCACGATGCCGATCCGGCGGGCGCGGTGTGGCTTCCGGCTGGCACCACCGGTCGCGTCCGGCTGGCCGATCTACCCAGCGACCACGGCGAGCCGAGGGCCGAGAACCCGAACTTTGACGATGACGGCGTCTTCCTGGTCTGACAGACCCTGTCAGCCCGACCGTCAGACCTGTCAGCGCAGGTCAACGGCATGGAGGCGTTTCCTGACAAGGGTTGTGATGTCAGGTCGCATGGCTACGGTGCAGCTTCTTCTATTTCTTCTGCTCGCACCGCCGCCCGTCTGTCCTCCCGGACCTGCCTCGCGCCAGCGCGATCACCCATAGCCCACCTTCCCGGTCGGCTCGTGATCCACGCTCGCGCCTTCCATGGCAGCCTCCCCGGCCCAGACGTCGCGATCCGGTGGCATCCACTCACCCCCTGTCCGCCCCTCGAAGGGAGCACCCCGCCATGCCCGCCACCCGCACGATCATCGTCACCTTCCCCTCCGGCTCCGACGCCAACTGGTTCACCGCCTCGGAGGTCATCGACCACCACCTCAACACCGCCGGCACCCCGGTCCGCCGCTTCGCGGTGCGTCACCGCCGCATGATCGGCTGGATCACCCGGTGGTTCGACACCAACCTGCTCGACGCAGTACGCCGTTTCGGCTCGGTCACCCGTGCCTCCGGCGGACGCCTCAGCCGTCTCAACCTGACCGCCACGGTCACGAACGCCAACAACGAGGCCACCGCCCGCTGGCGGATGTGGCACCAGTACATCGCCACCACCACCCCCACCGCCCGCACCTGGGAGGACTTCCAGGCCCAGCACCAGGCCGACCCGAAGAAGATCAGCATCGATGAAGCTCGGCGCCGTTTCGAGCAGCAGCCCCGCGTGCTGGCCATGATCGCCATGTCCGCGCACCCCACCGCCACCAACACCTTCGACCCCTACGAGCTGGACGCCTACCAGGCAGGAGAGGCCACCTACGCCGCGCTGCACTGGAAGACCGCCCTGGTTGGTGACGCACTGATCACCGCCGAAGGGCAGCTGTTGGAACCCACCAGCCCCTCGCTCGCGGACCGGCTGCGCTACCTCCAGCGCGCGACCAGCTACCTGCACGGTATGCGCTCCCACCAGCGCCTCTGCGCCGTCGCTATCGACTGACAACACCCCCGACATCCCTCAGGACCGGTCGCAGCCTCGCTGCGACCGGTCCTTCGCCATGCCCTCATCCAGCCATTCCGACCAGGAGACACCCATGTTCCTGACCGACCCCGCGCTCCGGCACATCGCCGCCGTCACCAACGAGGTTCTGCCCGAACACCTGTGGCGCTACGACACCGCCACCGAGGACGCCTTGGGCGACCTCGCCCGCATCCTGCACCGGACCACGCTCGGGTTCAACAACACCACGGCCTTCCTCGACCAAGCGGTGCAGCAGTTAACTGCCCGCCCGGAACTCCGTCTGGCCGGTTACCGCCACGCCTTGCCCAACATGCTCGCCGCCGTGGAGCGCCACGGCATCCTCGCCGACCTGCTCATCGACGCCTACCGTGCCTGGCGCAGGCACCGCCCGATCGAGCGTCACGGCGACGAGCACTACCTGCTGATGCAGTACGGCGACCCGTCGCGGGGCGTGGGAGTGCTGCGCGCTCACGGGCCGAACACCTGGCTGGTGCTCCCCGACGCAGAAGCCGCGTTGGCGTTCGAGGCACCGTACGCCGGGCGCGTCGTCGGCCAGGTCGCCCAGACCGAAGATGGCTGGACGCCCATCGCGTACACCGATCCGGCGTACCTCACCGAACAGCCCAGCATGATCTACCGGCTGCCGGCCTGCGACGACATCGCCTCGGCCTGCCGGTCGCTGCTGCGCTGGTGGCAGCTGCGGCACTCGGCCCTCTGGAACAGCCGTACGCCTGACCAGCTCACCGAGCCCGAACTCGCCCGACTCGCCATCTAGGGGGTCGCCGTGCTCAACCTTGACGCGGTGGGCCGCTGGATCATCCGGCGAACCGGCCGCACCCTCGACCAGCACGCCACCGACCCCGTCCCGGCTGCCGCGCACCTGCCCCAGGCAGCCAGCGACATGCGGCGCGCCCGGACCGAGCTGCTGCTCACCGTCGACCGGCTGCGGACCGCTCTCATCAACGAGGACGACCTGACCGGCAGCGTCGCCGCCGTCACGGGGTCGCTGGCGGACATCGAACAGCTCGGCCGCGACTACCGGCACGCCCGCAACTGGGCCGACACCCTGATCACCGACCCGGCCCGCACCGAGTACGCCGCCGCCAACACCGGCGGGTCGCTCCACCGGCGCTACGTCAACCCCGGTGACACGGTGCTCGTCGTCCTGCCGCACACCGACTCCTGCCGCAAGCAGCGGCTCGCCGGTCGGCGTACCCGCGTGCGCATCAGCCAATCCGACGCCGAGCTGGACCCCACGGTCGGCCCCGGACAGCTACGCCTGCCGCACGCCGACGCCGGGATCTACCACGATCCGGCCGAGGGCGGCACGCTCTACGTCCTGGAGTCCGCGGCTGACAAGGCCGCCGCCTCCGACGACTGAACCCGGGCGGCGTTCTACCGCCCCGAGGCCACCGGGCCGCATCCCAGCACACACACCTCACGGCAGCGCACAGATCCACGCGCCTGCCGCGATGACTGCTGCCCGCGACCCGGCGCACGGCAGCCCGACACAACACCGTGCCGGGCTTCAACCCGCTAGTTCCCAAGGAGGGAACCATGCAGCACAACCTGTCCCTGACCCCTGCCATGCGGGAGGTCCTCGACTCCCTGCGCCAACTCGGCCAGGGCAACGTCAACGAACTGGCCGAGAAGTCCGGCCGTGCCGTCAGCACCGTCCACAAGGCACTGAAGACCTTCAGCGACGCCGGGCTGATCAGCGAGGTCGACACCGGCGCGGACCCGGCCGAGGGCACCCCCGCCCGGTGGACCCTCGCCGAGGACGTGGCGCTGGACGAGGCCGACCTCACCACCGACGACCTCAGCGACGCCGAGGTGGCCGGCCGTGAGGAGCAGACCGACTTCGACGCCGACCTGATCGACGAGGACCCGGAGGGCAACGACGCCAACGACGACTCGCAGCCTGGCTACGAGCCGGACGACTACGACGACGCCGACGCCGTCGAGGACGACGCCGAGGACGACGCCGACGCGGACGCCGCCGACGGGGCCCCGGCCGCTGAGGACGCGGACAGCGACGAGAGCGAGGACGAGCGCAGCACGGTCGTGGTCGTCCGGCCGAGCCGCCCCGGCGACCGCAAGGTCATGACGATCAAGGCGGTCATCTCCGAGCACGGTGAGGACGGCGCGACCACGATGGAGATCGTGGCCGAGAGCGGTATCGGGGACGCGACCGTCGCGCGTCTGCTGGCCGCGATGGAGCAGGCCGACGCCGCCCGCCGTCTGCCCGGCACCCCCCGGCGTTGGATCGCCGGACCCACGAAGGCAAGCGAGGTCGACCCGAACCCGGAGCCGCTCCGCTGCCCGCTGTGCTTCCAGGTGATCAAGGGCCTGTCCGAGTCGCCGGAGGCGGTCGCCCAGGTGCAGCCCCTCGTCCGCCAGGACGGGACGCTGCACGTCGTGACCGAGGACGGCACGGTCCACACCGTGACGCTGCCCAAGCGGGTGCCGACCCGGACGCCGGGCTTCGCGACGGTCGGGACGCGCCGCACCGACGCCACGATCAACGCCGACGGCAGCCAGCCGTTCGGCAGAGGCGAGTTGGAGCGGCTGACGTTCGACACGCTCAAGGCCAACCCGGGCCGGACGATGACGCCGCAGGAGATCGCAACTTCGATCAGCAGCCAGCTCGGTGGCCGGGCGGTCAGCTCCGGGGCGGTGCGCAACAACTGCGGCAAGCTCGGTGCCGCCGGCCGCATCGTCATGGTCTCCGAGGTGCCATGGGCCTTCCAGTTCCCGGCGCCCGCCGAGGCCGGCGGCGACGCGGACCAGGCCGACGACGCCACGAACGAGCAGTCCTGATGGCAGTGCCGGGGTCGAGCGATTGCCCGACCCCGGCGGCGCCGATAGGAAGGAGGCAACGCGTGTACGACGGATTGCAGATCAACACCCTCTGGGGTGGTGCCTGGCCGACAGATGTCACCGACGCCAGAAATCACGACCACGAGCACAGCCCCGTACTCATGGCACCGGTAGCGAACCTGTTGGGCGAGCCCTGGTACCTGGAGTCGGGGTCACCGGGCGGCGACTACGTGATCTGGCTGGACATCAAGCACGGCAAGTACGCCGACGGGCAGGTGGGCATCAGCCCACACCCCGCCGAGGACGGGCTGATGCGGTGGGTCATCGGGCTGGTACACGACTCAAGACACGCAGTAGAGAACGACCACGAGCTGCTGATCACCGAAGCGCCAGATGCGGTAGTCGCGCGGGTCCGGGAGTTCCTGGCCGAACACGGCATCGAGGTGCAGAACAGGATCGGCACGGTCGACGGTCCCGACTACGACGTCAATGCCTCCGCCAACCCGGACACCGACCGGTAGCCCTACCTCGACAGATCGCCGAGGGAATCGCGCCCGCCTCGACCGCCCGCCATATCGGCGTCGGCACCGTCGCCACTATCCGCTCGCACGAGGCCGCCCTCGGCAGCCTCGCCCAGGCCGGTACTCGACCCCGATGACGTTCGCGCTACCCGCGCGGTACGGCATCAAGGCCGGACGGCAGTAACCCCCTCACATCCTTCGGGGGCCGAGCCGCCATGGCTCGGCCCCCCAAGCCATTTCGGAAGGAGAACCCCTATGCCGCACGAGCTTGAGACCTTCGCCAACGGGCAGACCGCCTTCGCCAGTGCCCGGGTCTCGGCCTGGCACCAGCTGGGCACCGTCACGCAGAACACGATGAAGGCCGAGGAGATCATGTCCGCCGCCCTGCTGGGCGACTGGGGCGTACGCACGATCCCCGTGTATGGCGTCGACATCGTGGAAGGCGTCGAGATCCCGATCCTCGCCGACGACAAGCGCATGACGGTACGCCGTAACCCGGTCACCGGCGACACCGAGTACCTGGGCATCGTCGGTACCGACTACACGGTGGTACAGAACGAGCAGTGCGCTGACATGCTCGACCAGCTCGTAGACCAGGTCGGAGGCAGCCACTTCGAGACCGCGGGCAGCCTGCGCGGAGGCAAGAGCGTGTTCGTCACGATGAAGCTGCCCACGGCGATGGAGATCGCCGGTGTCGATCGCATGGACCTCTACCTCATCGGGACGACCTCCCACGACGGCAGCGCCGCGCTGCGTGTGGACGCCAGCCCGATCCGCGTGGTGTGCGCCAACACCCAGCGCGCGGCCTTCCAGCACGCCGTGGGCCACTACACGTTCCGGCACACGAGCAACGTCAACCAACAGATCGCCCAGGCCCGCGAGGCGCTGGGGCTGATGTGGAAGTACATGGAGACGTTCGAGGCCGCCGCCGAGCGGATGCTTCAGACCGCGATGACCATGACTCAATTCGAGGCGATCGTCGCGCAGGTGTGGCCGGTCAAGGACAACGCCCCGGAAAAGACCCGCAACAACGCCAAAGAACGGCTGGGCACGCTCAAGTACCTGATTACCGAGGCCGACACCCAGCGGGCCATCGCGGGCAGTCGGTGGGCCGGATACCAGGCCATCACCGAGTACCTCGATCACTACCAGCAGGCGAAGAACGCCACCGTCCGCGCCAACCGAGTGCTGACCGGCAAGACCGGCGACCTGAAACTGACCGCCTTCGACCTGCTGAAGGTCTGACCACCACCCCAACCCAGCCGGGGCGGCGGTCGCCTTCGACTGCCGCCCCGGCCCGCCGGAACGGACCAACAACCCATGACCCGCACCATCGAATGCCAATGGAGTGGCCGATGACCCCGCACATTCGTCATCCCCGCGACGTACGCCAAGCCGTCTGCGGCATACCGGCCGCCGACGTGACACGGTGGGAGACCGAGGACCCGCCGCGTTCTGACTACACCTGCGAGGACTGCCTGACACTGCTGCCCGACGCGGCCCGACCCGACGACTACAACCACCCGCCCGGCGACGCCACGCTCATCGACTCGCTGCGGCGGATCGTCGCCGATCGGCAGCACGCCAAGATCGACGGAGTGCTGGTGGACCTGTGGTCGGCCAGCGTCACCGTCACCATCTGGGACCGGCTCAAGGACGAGCACCGGGAGCGGCTGTTGACTCTGCCGTCGCACGAACTGATCCTGCGGTGCGTGGCGATCTACAGCCGGATCACTGGTAAGGCTGGCGGCTGATGACGAGCCCTCGGCCACAGCAGTGGTTCCACTTCGGGCCGTGGGTGTTCTCCATCCACGCCGCCGAGGCGCTGATCGCCGCCGAGCCCCGCGACACCCGGCCGATCGACGTCCCGTCCTGGGCCGCCGCGTTCGGGTTGACCCACCTCGACGAGCCGCACCGAAGCGCGGTCAGCCTGATCGGCCCCACCAGCGATGGCCTCGACCGTGTCTACGCCATGTCCACCGACCTGGCCAAGCCGGTCATCGTCGCCCAGCCGTCCGTCAACGGACACCCGCCCGCGCCGTTGCTCATTGACGGCGCGCACCGGCTCTACCGGGCCTGGCGCGAACAGGTGCCCCAGCTGCCCGCCTGGCTGCTCACCCCCGAGGAAACGCTGCTGATCCAGCACAACGCCGTGCTCGGTCCCGGCCGCGCCGTCATCATCCCGCCAAGCGTCTGACCAGCTGACCCCCACCTACCAACACGACAGCGTGGCCACCGAGCACCTGCTGCGGGCCTCGACCCACGTGCTGCGACAACAGTGCGACTGACCCAACACCAATCCAACGGTTCAAGGTGGGCCGCCCGCGTGGGCGGCCCACGGCCTTTTCGTGTTTCACCACCCTTGAGGGAGACCCTGCTCGCCCCGCAGGTCAACGGGGCAGCTACCACGGCGCGCTGTGGTTCGTGCCCAGCCTCGAACCGGGCAGTGGGACTTGCGCTACGCCACAGTGGTCGACCTCGGCCATCCGCTGGCCGACGCCGCCAACCTGCTCGCCGAGTTCCTCCGCGAGACCCACGCCGGGCTGCTGCCGCTGATCGACCACCTGTAGCCCGTCCCGCACCTCGTCCCCGCCGGCCGCGCACCCGCGCGAAGACCCGGCCTTTTTCTGTTTCACCGGAAGGCATCGTCATGACCAAAGCCGTTATCGGCATCGTCACCCTCGTCATCATCGGCTGCTTCGGCCTGCCGATGCTGCTGCTGTCCTCCGTCATGGGCGGCGGACCCGGCGCTTGCGCCGTCGCCGCGCCCGCCCTGCGCCCCTCCGGGCAGCCTCCCGGCCTCGGCACGTGGGACACCGAACAACTCGAAATCGCCGCAACCATCATCGATGTCGGCGTCGCCAAGGGCGTACCCCGCTGGGGATGGGCAGTCGGGATCGCCACCGCCATGCAGGAGTCCGGCCTGCGCAACCTGCCCTTCCTCGGCGATGCGAACGACCACGACTCGATCGGGGTGTTCCAGCAGCGACCGAGCCAGGGCTGGGGCACCGTCGAGCAGCTAGCTGAACCCGAGTACCAGGCCGCGAGGTTCTTCGACAAGCTGCTTACCGTCCCCGGCTGGGAGACGATGCCGCTCACGAAGGCCGCCCAGGCGGTCCAAGTGTCAGCGTTCCCCGACGCGTACGCGAAGTGGGCCGACGACGCACTCAGCCTGATCGAGCAGCTGACCAGCACCCTGACCGACTGCGCCACCGACGCGCTCGCCGCACTACCGGACGGGTTCACCCTGCCGGTCAACACCCCACCCGCCGTCATGACCGCCATATTCTGGGCGGTCGGGCAACTGGGCACCCCCTACCACTTTGGCGGCAGCTGCACCGACCCGCGCTCCGGCGACCCCGACAAGCAGTGCGACTGTTCCTCCCTGATGCAGTCGGCATACCGGGCCGCCGGAGTGACCATCCCGCGCGTGACCACCGACCAGGTCAACGCGGGAAAGAGAATCACCGACCCAGCCATGCTGCTGCCCGGCGACCTCATCCTCATCCCCGGCAGCGAAGGCACCATGTCCAACCCGCGGCACGTCGGCATGTACCTCGGCCAAGGACTGATCATCCAGGCCCCGAAGACCGGCGACGTCGTGAAGATCACCCGCTTGAACAGCTGGCTCGATCAGATCGCCTCCATCCGCCGGATCGTCACCTAACGGTCGTGTAGGTTCTCACCGCGCGGATGGCGGATTCCCACGATCTTGGCGGCCGGGTGGCGGTTCCGCCAAGATCACGAGAACGACCCGCATATTGGACTGTGCGCCTGACGAACCTAGCAGCCCGGCGCGCAGTATTTTTTTCGCCGTACAGGCCGCTGCGCCCGAGCCCATGGACGGTCTTCAAGATTCAGAACAGATTCAGGGGTTCAACGTCGGTTGGATCAAATTGGTCGACCACGATCGCAACACATTCTGCAATGAGGTAGTCGAGCACAGCCTCGATCTTGCGAACGTCATATGTGCCACGGTCTAGGCTCTCCCTGGTTTGCTTCAAAAATTGTTTGTAATACCCCTCCTTGAATTCGAGCGCGCCTTGGTAGGTGTCTAGATTCTTCTTATAGTTCGTCCAACGAATCTTTGCTGGCGGATGGTTCCCTGCGTTTAGGTCAAGGTAGCACTCGATTGCGGCCGCGCGGCGATTGATGTCCGTGTGATGGACCCCTTCGGGGCCCCGGGTGGGAAATGAGCAAAACTCTTCAAGCTGGGGCAGCATTACGCTGCGCATGTTCCCAGGTAGCATCAGCGTCGACAGACGTTGATGTGCTTCGAGTCCTTCAGCATCGTTGTCAAACACGAAGAGGACCTGGTTTTGAACGTCTATCTTCGCGAGCCCCTCTGCGAACTTTACCAAGCTCCCAGTGCCCGAGAATGGGTGACTCTCGCTGACGTCGATGAAACGGAAGAAATCCGCCACCTCGGGACGCAACAACGCGAGAGCGTGCCTCAAAATGTGGACGTCGGAGCTACCCTCGGTAGCGATCAGGAATGTCTCGGTCCGTCGAGCGTTGGGAAAGAACTCCCGCTCAGCCGCCCATCCGGCCTCCACAAGGGGACCATACTGCCAGACCACAGCGGCGTTTTTATTCGCCTCAGCCTCCGCCAAAATTCGCAAGACCGAGTAGGGATGGAGGATATTTATCAATCTGATAAAGAATTCTCGCTCCGAAAAGGATGGAGATGAGGAGAGTCCGTATGCCGGTATCCTTTCGATCCCCTTTCCTTTGAATCGGACCTGTATCTGCGCTGCACTCTCATGACCTGAAGACGGCGAGACGAAAGTGTCGTCCAGACTACCTACAGGGTGCACGATAGCAAAGTTCATAAACTCCATAAAGCTCATCGGTTCGATCGGAGGAAATTCTTCTTCACCTTCACGGAGGTAGAATTCCCTCCCCTTCCATTCTGACGCGATCACGCCGTACTCGCGTCGGACGCGCTCCAAGTTGAAGCCGAGAAGTTCGAGGCGCGGAGCGACGTGTCTCAGCGGTCGCGTGAACGCCATCTCGTGGGATTCGGGGTTCTCGTCATTTTCTTCGTACCATTCGTAGTTTATCTGGTCGCTTCTGACAGCCTTTAGGTCCTGCTCCTGGAATATCGATCCATGATCCATTCCGCGATGGTTCTTACTGTATGTGACTGCAACGCCGCCCACGTCAAGCGTGATCTCAGTACCCAAGTTCGGTCCCGTCTCTGCCAGGAAACTATGGCGCTCATCTGCACCGTCGTGTCGTCCGGTGACTCAAATCTATCCAACGCTAAGCATGTCGCCGGATCGACTACCGTGACGCTCCGCAGTTGCCGGTCGCACGCTTGCGGCCTCGCCTGGCCTGCGAGCGCTCCAGCGCTGGAAGGTCAGCACTGCGGAGGAATCCGCCATGATCGTGAGAGTCTGCAGCCGCCACAGGGCGAGAAAGCCTGCGAGCACCCAGCACTCTCATGCGCGGTCCGCCAGTCGTGGTGAGAACCTACAGGTCGAGTAACGGTTCTCAGGCTCGGCAACCCTGTCTCAAGATCGTATCGCCGCCGATGTCGCTTGCGACCCACTCGTGAGGAAGACTCCGGCCTGGCGTCGGTCTCCTTCCATGTAATGATCTAGACCACGTCGGTGCTCGGCCCTTCTTTCAGCCGCACCTGGTCTGCGCCTAGGTGAAGGAACTCGACTAGCAGATTGCCCCGGAGGGCGATCGGATAGCTGGTCTTGCGGTCGGCCTTGGTATAGATCGCATTGTCTGGGTAGGTCAGCCACTTATCGATGCGAGCAGCCTCAATCGGAGCGCTCGCCCCCTCGCACAACATGATCACGAACGGTTGGAACACGATCGCCCAGAACGGAGTTACCTTCGGACCCCCCTGATCCAAGCTATCGACGGTCACCGACATCACGGCATCCGTGAAGTAGGCCAACGTGCCTGTGGCCGCAAGCGCCACATGCACGCTATGCCCGGTGAGCGAAGCAGGCTCCTTGGACTGGTACGCAGCGATCAGTTCGGGATGCTCGTCTCGAAGGTGCCGGGTGCCCTGCACCGCGAGGATCATGCCGATGACCTGCCGCACAATCCGTCCAGGGTGCAGGCTGAATCCACCGCCGCGCGCGATGCCCCTGCCGTGCTCCACCGGCAACCAGAACGCCTCAGTCTCCGACTTGGCAAGCAGCCAAAGATCGTTGTGATCCCAGCCGAACGCTGCGTGCATCGCGGCACCCGCCTGGCCAAGCAGCCCGAGAGTATCCTTCCGCCAGGTTGCGTACGCCTGCGGGAGGCCCCGCTCGCTGGCACCGCCGTTGCAGGCGCGGCATAGCGACGGGATGGTGTGCCCATGTTCGTAGCTCCGCAAGACCTTCAGCGCGCCGTTCACCTCGTTGTAGATCGTGATCGGCTCAGCGTTGCCAGCGGACTTCGGCGGCAAGTGCTCCTCGGTCATTTGAGCCTCTAAGCCGCAATGACGGCACCAGTCCACAAGAGTCACGAGACGAGGTTACGTAGCGTCACCCGGAATGCCCAGCGATTACCTCGCCGATGCACCGCTGGCTCTCGCCCCCGCAGAGCGGCCTTGCTGGGCGGACCAGACCTCCATCTGGACCACGGTAGTCACCGCTGTCGTCACCGCCCACACGATCATGGTCGTCCCTGGTCAGGCCGATTCCGCTGACGGTACGTCGTATGCGCTTGACCGGGCCGGCAGATGGAGCGGGAATCGGCCCGTCCTATGCGAATACGACCAAGACCCCAGGGAGATGCCCTGTGACCACACCTCACGAATCGCCGTCGGTGGCGGATGCGCTTGCGGTCGTCCGCGACGCCATCGAGCGGTGCCGCCCGCTGCTGGCTGCCCCAGGCCCGAAGTTGATCGCGGCGATGCTCGACACTGCCACGGTCACCAGCGAGTTCACCGCAAACCTGCTCCAGATGGCCACGCCGCCTGCCGACGATAACGAGCCCGGCACGGGCGAGGCGTTGGAGCGGGCCGCCGACCTCGCCGCCGATACCCGCCGTCACCTGGTGACCGGGCTGCACCTGATGGCCGGTGCTCACGCCATCGCCGCGAACGTCGCCAAGACCCAATAGTCCGCGCGGATCGGCCCAAGGAGGCCGGTGGAAGGTCCCCGCCTACGGACCTTTCACCGGTCGAGGGGCAGCATCGACCGGCTGAAGCGCCGTCTCGGCTGCGGGGAGGTAGGTCAGAAGCGCTGGCGAAGCACCACGATTGCCTCCGGGTGGGCCACCTCGTCATCCGCGATCACCGGCATGGGCGAGAGGTCTGCGGAGTTCGTCGGGCAGTTCGGATTCCCACTCGCGTCGTTTGCGCCGTCCCAAGCCGGTCGTGGGGGGCACCCGGGCGGCGCGGGAAAGTTCCGCGCCGGTGGGGATACGGCCCTTGCCGACCTCGGTATCCCAGAACCTTCGCATGGCGGCGACGGCGGACAGGTCGGACTCATCGTCGGTGTCGTCCGCATCGTTTTCTTCGTCTAGGTGATCGTCGGCTGCGGAGGGCGGCTCGGCCTGCCACGCCGGACGCTGCGGCCGGTCGCCGTCCAGTGGGTTCACCCGGTCGGTGACGGTGGCG
Source organism: Micromonospora sp. NPDC051925 (assembly GCF_044548625.1). NCBI lineage: Bacteria > Bacillati > Actinomycetota > Actinomycetes > Micromonosporales > Micromonosporaceae > Micromonospora > Micromonospora sp. NPDC051925. Next base: position 38,146 of record NZ_JBIUCH010000010.1, read on the forward strand.
TCGTCGGCGTGGCTGTGCTGTGCGAGTTCCTCCTCCTGGCTGCGCTCAACCCGTCCGGCAGTTCCGATCGTTTCGGAGTCGGCCGCAAGATCGTGGCCGTTGGCCGGCTGCGGCATCAGCCCGGCGGTGTGAGTCGTCGGAGTGGTTGCGTGGGCGGCGTCGGCAACGGCGTGCGGCTCCGACGTGTCGGTGGACCGCCATGCGTTGAGGTGCGCGACAGCCTCGGGCGTGGTGGCGGTCACGAAGCCGTAGAGGGTGGCCATATACATCTGGATGGCTTCGCGCTCGTTGGCGGCGTCGGGGAAGTCGGCCAGGCCGGTGTGCTCGGCAGCCTGCATCGCCTGGCGGATCACCCTGTTGTGGGCGCGGCGTAGCCGCCAGGCCGATGCCTTCTTCTTGCTTTGCAGCAGGTGCAGGTTGAGCCGGGCTCGGCCGAGGCGGGCACGCCGGCGGGCGCGGTCGACCTCGGTGACGTCGCGGCCTTGGGCTTCGGCGAGCCGGAGCCAGACGAACACCCGCTCCAGGGTGATGGTCCAATTGATCCGGGTGGCGGTGCGGCCCAGTCGGGCGCTGCGCTCGGCGGCCAGGGCGCGTTCCCACATCCAGGCGGCGACCAGCGGCGCGGCCAGGCGCAGGCAGACTTCGCTGAAGGAGTCGGCGTCGAGCGCGGACAGGCTCGCGGTCAGGAGGGCGAAGACCCATACGGCGGCGCCGTCGACGCCGGTGGAGCCCTTCTCCGGTTCGCGCAGCAGTCGCGCACGGGCGAGCAGGGCGCTGGCGAACAGGGCGATCTCGATGAACCAGAAGAAGGCGTAGCGCAGCGGGGACTCACCGAGGATGTCGGTGAAGACCTTCCACATGCCCGACGAACTCACGGCCGTCGCGAGTGCCGCCGCGATGACGGTGAGGATGTTGGCCATGAGCAGGGTGGCGCGGTGCGCGGCCATCTTGCGCATCCGGTTCGCGATCAGCAGTAGCATCCCGACTGCGGTCAGGGCAGCGAGGCTGGTCACGAGGGTCTGGTTGTCCTGGTAGAGCGCGGTGAGGTCGTTGAGGTTCACGACCAGGTTCCTTCCGTTCGGTTCGAGGCGCAGTTCACGGCCACACCACGACGGCAGCGGCGGCGGCGAACAGGAACGGGCCGAACGGCAGGTACGCCCCCGCCGCCAGACGACCCGTACGGCGAAGAATGACCGCAGCGAGGGCGGCGGCACCCAGGCCGAGAAGCGTCCCGGCGTAGACGGCCGACCAGCTGTGCCAGCCGAGCACAGCGGCGACGGGCACAGCGACAGCGACGTCCCCCCAGCCGAGCTGTCCGCGTGAGACGACCGCCAGCACGGCGAAGAAGACGGCCAGGACCAGCCCGGCCCCAACAGCGCGCAACCAGGCACGCGGGTCGCCGCTGACGGCCAGGAGGGCGAGGAACCCGGCCGTCGTGACTGCGGTGATCCGATGCGGCAGACGCATCACGGCTAGATCGACGAAGAACAGCACCACCATCCCGGCGGCGCACCACGCCAACGCGGCCAGCGCCCAGCCGGTACGGCCAGATGCCACGAGCCCGGCGATCAGGGCCAGCGCAGCGGCTTCGACAGCGTACGGCGCAGCGCCAACGCGTCGCCCGCATCCGGCACAGCGGCCGGACGGGCCGATGGCGTCGGGCCACAGCGGTTGCCCGCACGGGCAGGTGGTGCGCCACGGCTGGTCGTCGGCCACGGCGTGTACAGCGACGGCGTAGCGCAGCAGCGGTACGACGGCCAGCGCGGGCAGCATCGCCCGTGCGCCAGCGCGGATCGGGGCGACGGTCGAAGTCATTTGTCGTCCAGGCTGGTGCGCAGCTGGGTGGCCAGGGTGATGGTGTCTTCCTGCGGTTCGGCGTCGAGGTCGGCCAGGGCCTTGGTGAGTGCGCGCAGCAGGGTTCGGATGCCGTCGGCGTCGCCGAGGGCGTGGCGGGCGTGCATTGCTCGCACGTACAGGGCCTCGTTGTAGCGATCCAGCCCGATGGCCTTGTCGAGCAGGTCGGACGCCTCCTGAGGGTGGTGGGTGTCGAGCAGGTGATCGGCGAGCAGTAGGTGGGCTTCGGTGCCCCAGCGGCGGACTGTCTCCCTGTGCGGGGGCAACCATTCGTAGTCCTGGCCCTCGGCCAGGGGTGCGGTGTAGAGGTCGCAGGCTGCGGTCAGCAGCTCGCGGCGGTTGGGGCCGGAAGCGATGGTCGCTTTGCGCATCAGGTCGCGCAGCGTCCACACGTCGACATCGACGGTGGCCGGGTCGAGCCGGTAACGCCCGGCGGACTTGATGACGTAGCCGTTCTTGGCGTCCGCTGTGCCGGCACGGCCGAGAACGTGGCGCAGGTTCGAGGCGTTCGTGTGCACGCGCTGGTCAGCCTGGCTGATGCGGGCGTCGGGTTCGAGGTATTCGCCGATCTCACGGGTCGCGGCGCCGTCCGGGTGGACGGCGAGGTAAACCGCCAGCTCCAAGGCTTTGGCCCGTAGGGGGCGGCCTTCGGCGGTGATGTCCTCGATGCGCGGCGGGCCGATCAGCCGCAGCTTCGCCCGCGCCGAACCGGCAGGCCCGGCGGCGGGCACGGGGGCCGGGACCTCGGTCGTCTCGGCGAGCGTGGCGCTGGTGCGGCTGGCGTGCAGGGGCACGACAGTTACCGGGACGGCCTCGGAGGCGATGGCGGGCGGCTCGCCGGTCTGCGCCTCACGCAGCGTGGTCAGAATCTGGATCGCGGTGGCGGGGCCGAGCACCGGCAGACGCGGCGGTACCGGCTCGACGGCTGTGCCGGACACGAGCTTGGTGTGCCCGTCTGTGGCCACCTCGACGGTGGCGCCGTGGGCCCATTCGCCCAGCAGCAGCGCGGACACGTGCAGCCCTTCGCCGAGAGCGAGGGCGACTTTGGCGCGCATACGGGCGCCCGCGGGCGGGGTCTCGGTGATGAGCATGACCGGCGGCAGTGCTTCCTCGTCGGGTGCCTGCTGACGCAGCTCGCCCAGATCGCTCAGGGCGTGCTCATCGAGGATGCGGCTGCGGTGCAACAGCCGGGACTCGATCACGGTCAACGCTTCGTCCATGCTGTCGGCCACGTGCAGACGCGGCCACGGGCCGAGTGTCACCACCTCGGAGCCGAGCAGTGTGGCCAGGGTCGCGGCGTCGATGACGACCTCGCCGCGTGCGTCGGGATGGTCTGGGCTGCCCGAGGCCAGCACGGCGACGAGGGCGGCGCGGGCGGCTGCGGTCGCCCCGTCGCCGATGATTCCGGTGCCGCCCGCTGGCAGCTGTGCGAGGTCGGGCGCCAGCGTGGGCACTTCAGTGCTGTCGGTGCCGGTGTCGGCGTGGGCCAGCTCGGGATGACGGGCGACTGCGCGACGGAGCTTGACCACTGGCGGGGGCAGCTCGGTCGGCGGGTCGTTGTCAGGTTGGCCGGTGTAGCGGCGGCGGCGCTGTAGCCACACCAGGGCGGCGGCGGTGCTGATCGCGATGGCCAAGGCCCACGGCATCCAGTTCGACTCCATCTGGACCCCGTGCTCGTCGGTGGTTACCGCTGGGCTCGGGGTGTCGCTGGCTGCCGGCGCTGCCGAGGGCGACTCGGACGGGGCCGGGCTGGAAGACGGGGACGGGATCGGGGACGGCGAGGCGGGCGCGGACGTCACTGCCGGAGGAGACGCCGGGACGGTCGAGGGCACGATGACCGGGCCGTCCACGGCGGTGCTCGGCGACACGGAGGGGCTGGGCGTGACAGCCGGGCTGCTCGGCGCGGCGGACGGCACGGTCGTTGGTGGCGTGATCACCGGCGAGGGCGGCTGTGCGGGCGGCTGGGCCGGGGTGGCTCCTGCGGGTGGGCGTGCGTCAACAGGCAGCCGGAGGTCCCACCCGGGGTAGATGATGTTGCAGTCGCGTAGCGTCCCCCCGGCTCGGGGGAAGTGGCGGTGCTTGTTGAGCTGGCAAATCTCCGGCCACCGGTCGGCGTCGCCAAGCCACGCCTGGGAAATCTTGGATAGGTAGTCGCCGCGCTTGACGACGTACACGTATCGCTCGTTGCCGACGTAGACGATCGTCGGGCCTTCGGCCGCCCGGGTGAGCACCGGCGCGGCCTGGGCGGCGGCGATCGGTGCGTCGGCGGTGGCTCGGACGGGCTGCGGCCCAGCGGTCGCGGCGGTGGCCGCCAGGACGCTGCCCAGCAGCATGGAGCTGATCAGGACCGACGCGGCAGTGCGCATCGGGTTGCGGTGGCGGCGTTGGTGCAGGTCTTTGACGCCTCGGGTGGTGTCGCGCAGCTCTGCGACGACGGCTTGCGCGAACAGCGCCCACACCAGCCAGATCGCGACCGCGAGCAGGTTGACCACCATGCGATCGGTGACGCCGCCGCCGAAGAACGCGACAAGAGCGTCCTGGTCGGGCACGGCGCGGGGCAGGGGCCAACCCACGGCGAGGGCCAGCCACGCCGGGATTCCGGCGATGGCCGCAAGTAGGACGCTGCCTGCGCTGGCGCGGACGGTCCAGCGGCCCAGCCATGACAGCATCGCGCTACCTCCTTCTGCTCTAGATGATGGGGACGATGGCGTCGGCAGTCGCGGTGGAATGCACGGGGATGCTGCCGATCCCGGCCAGGCTGAGCAACTGCGTCGGCCGAGAGGTGGCCACACTGACGGTTACCGTGGTCGCGGTGACGGTGACGGTGCCGGGCATTCCGGCGCGGGCGATCCAGCTCGTGGCGGCGGTGCGCGCCTTAGCCAGGTCCAGCCGGACCACGCCCGTGGTGCGCAGGGCGGCCACGTCGAGTTCGCGGGCTCCGGCGCGGGCTGCTGCGTTGGCCACCGACCGGGCATTGACCTTGGTCGACACGGCGAGCCCGGCGTCCAGGACCAGACCGCCGAGTAGGAGCGCGGCGGCCAGCCACACGACGGTGAACGCGGTCACTGCGCCCCGGTCGGATCGTTGGGCAAAGCGGCGGGCTCGCCGCCTGGCGCTGCAGGTGTTCATGTCCCTGCTCGATAGATATCGATCGGTTCGGTGGCCGATGCGTTGGCGGTCTTGGTCGCGCCGACGCCTGGTAGGCCGAGGTCGTCCATCCGCATGACGCACGCCACCCGGACCGTGACCGATCCGCCTCGCCGGAACTGGCCAGTATCGGTGGTCGCCGTGCAGGTGAACCTGCTGCCCGACGCCATCGCGTTGGCCGCCCTGGTAGCGGCGGTACGGGCGGTGGCCGGAGTCGATGCGTCAGCGGCGGCGCGGGCCGCCGCCGACGCCACGGCGTGCGTGTCGATGGCCACCGAGGCGGCCCGGCCGCAGAAGACCACGAACATTGCCATGACGATGAGGAACGGCACGACGAAGACGACCATCTCGCTGGTGACCGAGCCGCGGTCGCCGGCCGCGTGAAGTCGGCGAAAGCGGCGGCCGACACCGCGCATGCTGCCGTAGACGGCGCTCGACATGGGACGTACCTCCTCCGGTTGCGCTGTAAGAACCTTCAGGAATCCCGGTCCGGCGTGACCTCTAGGGCACGCGCTCGACGGGTGCGGTGACGGTGACGTTGACCGGGAATGTCAGGCCCGGGATCACCGAGGGGGCTCGGCCGGTGATCGTGATGGTCGCGCTGGTAGTGCTGCGGCTTACGGTGACCGACGTGCCCGACAGCGCGCCGCCGGACAGGTCGCGCAGCAGCGCTTCGGTGTCGGTCTTCCCTGCGGCGGCGTTGCTGCCGTAGGCGCGTGCGGTCTGCACGCCTTCGTTGGCGGCGGCCTGGGCCATGTGACTGGCGTGCTGCCACAAGGCGAACTGCACGGCGACCATCAGCAGCAGGCCGAGCAGAGGGGTGGCCAGCACCAGTTCAACGCTGGCCGCCCCTCTGTCCCGCCGGCGCCGGGGCGCCGAACGAGTCACAGCGTGACGCCCCGGATCTTCGCCAGCACCTTCGGGCCGAGGATCGCCAGCGCCGCCAAGGCGAGCGCGACGAGAAAAGCGGTCACAGCGATGGCCTCGGTGGAGTAGCCGCCGTCAGGGGTGCGCCGACGCGACCGGTCACGAACCTCCAAAGCGGCGACGGTGACGTAGGCCGCCAGCTGATTGATCATCATCTCGTTCCTCCCGTGGGGTTTAGCCGGTCCAGCCCTCCTGAACCGGTCGAGCTAGAACGCGCCCAAAATCGTGGCGAACGCGGGGAACATCAAAAAGATCATGAATCCGCCGAGCAGCAGGACCAGGGGCAGCACCATGCGCTCGGTGGCCGAGGCGGCGGCGGCTTCGGCTTCGGCGAGCTGGTGGGTCATCAGCGCCGCCGACCGGGCTGACAGGGTGGCCTTGATCCGGGCTCCCTCGCTGCCCGCCATCGACAGCGCCGCCGACAGCTCTGCCAACGCGGTCATGCCCGTGGTTTCGCCGAGTTCGCCGAGGGTTTGCCACGGCGGGCGCCGTCGCAGGTGCGCGGCTTCGACGGCCTGACGCAATGCCTGCTGCGCCCAGCCTTCGGCGTCGTCGGTGGCGTCGCGCAGGGCTTGTTCGACCCCTGCGCCGCCGGCCAGAGAGATGACGACGAGGTCGAGCATCGCCGAGACGGCGTTGCGCAACTCGGCCCGCCGCTTGACCGCCTCGGAGGCGAGGGCCAGGTCTGGGACGAACATGCCCAGCGCGGCGAGGATCAGCGACGCCCATACCGGCAGCTGCCAGCCGATCGGCGTGCCGCCGAGGGTTACCAGGGCGGCGAACGCGGGCGGAATCAACAGGCCCAGCAGTGCCATGGCTGCCTGCTCGGCCAGGTGCCGGGCCGGTTCCCGGCCGCAGATGCCCAGATCGGCGCGAACGCTGGCACGGGGCAGTCCGAGGCGGACCAGCAGCGGCACGAACGGGCGCCCGACCGAGGCCAGCCGCCCGGCCTCGTCCGGTGCGATGACCGGCCGCACCATGATCGTCCTACCGGTCGTGGGTGGGTGCAGCACGGCGAACGCCTGTGCGAGGGTGAGCCGAGGTGGGAACGCGTACGCGGCCAGCATCGCCAGCCCGAGGCCAGTACCCAGACCGAGCACAACAGCGGTGATCATCGGCTGGCTCCTTCGGCGACCCCGACCTTGGCCAGGCGGGCGATGCCGAGGAAGCCAATGGCGAACACGACGCCGACCGCGACGAGGACCAGCTGACCGGCAAAACTGCTGTAGGGCTGGAGGAAGGCCGGGTTGAGCACCACGAGGCCGACCGCCATCGCGATCGTGAACCCGGTGATGACCCGCGCGTTCGTTTTGATCTTCGCGTGACCCGGGGCGATCTTCAGCCGGAGGGTGGCACGGGCACGAGCACGGCTGGCCAGCTCGGTCAGCAGCTCGGCCAGCTGCCGGGACTGGCGGGTCGACGCCTGGATCAGCGCCCGGACCACCAGACGGCCGGTCGGGTCGTCGAGCCGCTCGCGCAGCTCGCCCAGCGCGACCGGGAGCCGCTGACCCAGCCGGATCGAGGCGGCAAGGTCGGCGATCTCGCCCTTGATAGCGGCCGGCGCGTACGGAGCCGTCACGAGGATGGCCTGTTCCAGACCGGCGGCTGCGGCCAGGTTGTCGCGCAGCATCTCCGCCCACATCGCGATGGCCTCCGTACGGGCCAGGGCTCGCGCGGCGGTCTTGTCGGTGCCCAGCGCGATGGGCAGGGCATAGGCGGCGATCCCGGCCAGGATCGCTCCGACCGGCCACCGAGTGAGCATCCCCACCAGCGCGGCGGCGACCAGCGCCACGGCGATCCTGATGACCTGCTCGCGGGTGAGCCGGAATCCGGGCGGACGGGGCTGGTCCGTGACGGCACGACGGCGCAGACCGGCGAGCATGGCCAGCAGGCCCACGCCGACGCCCGCGCCGAGCAGTGCAGCGAGTGCAGCCACCGCTACCACCCGACCCGGTCGATGATGTGCGGGTCGAGCCCGGCGGCTTCCAGCCTGTCCAGGGTGTCGGTGCGCAGCGGCGTGTTCGGCACGGCCCGTTGGCCCGGTCCGGGCTTCCACACCTCATTGGAGATCACGTCGCGGCCGTCGAAGCCGACGACCTCCCGCAGGCTGGACACCACGCGGGTCTTGTCCGGCGCCCAGTTGAGCTGCACGACCAGGTTCAAGCTTTCGGCAATCAGCATCGCGCTGGCCTCGAATGACAACCTCTCCGGGGCCTGGACGGCGTACATCATCAGTCGCGTGAACGCCTGGACGCTGGACGAGGCGTGCACAGTGGCGAAGCTGCCGTCGTTGCCCTGCGACATGGCCTTAAGTAGGTCGATCACTTCGTCGCCGCGGGCCTCACCGACGATGACTCGGTCGGGGTCCATCCGCAGCGCGGTGCGCACCAGCGTCGACATCGAAACCGCCCCGACCCCTTCGAGGTTCGGGCGGCGGGCCTGCAACGCCGTGACGTTCGGATGGGCCACCGCGTCGTGCAACTCCAGCTCGAAGCTGTCCTCGATCGTGATCAGTCGCTCCTGCGACGGAATCGCACGAGCGGCAGCCCTGGCAAGAGTGGTCTTGCCGGTGTTGGTGCCGCCCGAGAAGATCACGTTCAACTTGGCGCGCATCGCAGCCTGGATCACCCGGCACAGCGGCTCATCGAGGGTGCCCTTGGCCACCAGATCATCGAGATCGGCGTTGATCATCGTCGGGCGGCGGATCGACAGCGCCGGGCGGCGTGACACCGACATGACCGCGCACAGCCGGGACCCGTCGCGCATCCGCATGTCCAGGACCGGGCTGGTCCGGTCGAAGGCGCGCTCTTCACCACGGCCGGAGAAGTCGTCGCCGAACGCCGCCTCGGTGGCCAGCGCCCGGATCATCTCGATCAACGCCTCGTCGGTCTCGGCGATCGGCGGGCCGACCTCTGCTTTGCCGCCGGTGAACTTGATGAACACCTCGTCGCAGCCGTTGGCGTGAACGTTTTCGATGTCGGGGTTGTCGAGTAGTTGCTGCAGGCCGCCAGCGCCGATGATGTGGTCGATGACCGCGCGGGCCACCCGTGCCTCGACGCTGGCCGACAGCGGTGCCCGCCCGGCGTCCAACGCCTGTCGGGCGTGGGTGTCGAGCGCTTCTCCGGTGTACTGCTCGGCGAGCCTGCGCCGTTCGGCGGCGGGCAGCGGCCCGCCCCCGGCATGCCCGGCCAGAGCCTGGGCGACCTGGGCGCGTAGGTCGGCGACGAGTTCGGTCTCGGGTAGGACGCTGGTCGACGGCAGAGTCATCTGTGGTCACCTCCTGCGGGATGGGCTTGTGTGGCGAGGGAAAGGGCCAGCGCTCGTGCGGTGGCGGGCAGGTCCACGCGGGTCCATGCGTGGCGGGCGCGGCGGGTACCGGCGATGACCTCGGCGCTGCGGCGGTCCCACGGCAACTGCGCGACCAGCGGCATGGGCAGCCCGTCAAGGTCGTCACGCGCGTACGCGAGCGGGCCGACCGTGACCAGCTGCGCCCGTTCGACCGGGATCTCCGCCAGGGCAACTCGTAAAAGCGACAGCACATCGCCGCCGGATACGACGAGCACCGCGTCCGCCAACTCCAGCAACGGCAAGGACGGTGAGCCGGGCTCCAGTCGGCCGACGTCCAGCACGGTGGGGCGTTCCTTGGCCCACCGAGCCGGCTCGATGTCGGCCAGCAGCCCGATCGCCGCGCTGGCTTGCGGGCGACCGGCGGCAGCGAGCACCGCGTCGACGCCGAACGGCAGCCGAGTGGTGTGCTCGGACAGGTCAACTTGACCCATACGACACGCGTTGGCCAGAGACGCCAGGCCAGGGGTGTCCGGGAGCCGGTGCCAGCCGCCGAGGTCACCACCCGCCGGATCGGCCTCGATCAGCAGCGCGGACTCGCCAGGCCACACCGCCGCCAATGTGGCGGCAACAGTAGTGGCCCCGCCTGACTTCACGGATGCGACAGCAACCAACATGTCAGCCCGCAATCACGACGAGTGACAGCTCCAACCCCGCCCCGGCCAGCTTGGTCGCATCGTTACGGGCCAGCAGCAGCGAGACGACGGTGGTGCCGGAACCATCTACGCCCGGCACGACCTCGACCACGGTGGCGGCTACCGACACTGGCGCCGCAGGAAGACCCGGCGTTTCCGGACTGCCGTCCTTGGCGACTGTCACCACCAGTACATGACTTCCGGGAGTGACGCCCGCCGGGACACGGCCCGGCTTCAATGCGGTCGCGACCACGGCCTGCCCGGCGTCAGGCCAGCTGGCTGGGCCGAGTTGCGACTCCGACAGCAGCGTTCCCGCTGCCAGCGGAACCGCTGCGCTGCGACCGATCACCTGCTGCGCTTGTCCGGCACGCACCAGGGGCACACTCGGGTCCGGCACCATCGCGACGATCCGCAGATGCTCGGCACTGATTGCCTGCCCAGCCGCCACGGGCCGGGCGACCGCGAGCACCTGCACACGGGCGTCACCGCCCAACTGGACAACGGCGAAAACTCCTGCGCACAACAAGACTAGTAAGAATCCACCGACAAGTAGCGACCAGCGCCGCTTCGGCTGCGCCGTCCCGTTTAGGGTAGGCCGTACCGGTGCAGTCCTTCGCGTCTCGGCAACCGTAGTCATCGTCAATCACCCCCGTGAAATATCTGAATGTTTGTCCTACCTGAGCGCGAAGACCTGTCGCCACGGACAAGTGAGTACGTAGAGCTTCTACGTACAATGTGTACGTCCGTCATGCGTGCACTTGACGATCTAGCGAGGCACAAGTTCGCAGGTCATGACATGTCCGGACTCGTCATCGCTCGAAGAGTCGATGGCCACTGGTCCGAATGGAGCGATTGCCTTGCCCCCCAAGGCATACCCGGCGATATCATTTGCCGCTCTTGATCGACAAATGTCACGGTGGCACCTCGTTCGCAACTTGCACATGGGGGGATAAAGATTGACATCGATGCCCTAGTCCGGATCGCCGACCTGTTCCGCTTCCGCTGGGACCCCGCAGTCCTCGCGGTCCTGGCCGAAGGGCCCTACAGGTACCGGGCGCTTCACGCACGGCTTGAGACACACATCGGTGAGCACGTGGACGACAACGCTCTGACGCGAAGCCTCCATCGGGCCACCCGCGCCGGCCTCGTCCGGGCGGACAGCGAACGCTCTGGCAGTCGCGTCATCAACACCTACGCCCTGACGGACCGAGGCCGAGAGTCCCTGATGACCTACGAGGCCATCGCCACCGTCTATACGCATGTTCACCTGCCCGAAGACGCGTGCGACGGCAACTGCTCGATCCACACCCCGCGACAGGCGGAACGCGCGGCATGACGTACTGACAGCCTGTACGTACACAACTGTCGGTAGCGCGCCCGTCGAGCCGTGAGGTAGGAACGAAGCTCGGGGCCTCTCGCGTTGGAGGGCAACATGAAACGCGCAACATCACTTATTGGACTAGCAACGGCTGTAACGCTTACGGCGCTGCTCGCCTCGTGCGCCGAGGACGAGAACCCACCGACCACGCTGCCGACCTCGGCACCACCGGTATCGACTTCTACGAGCCCGTCCGCCGCTGCCTCAGCGGCAGCCGAGACTCCCGAGGAGGCCAGGCAGCACGCGATCGACGCGTACGTGGGCATGCAAACAGCCTTCGAGAAGGCCAGCGCAGCCGGTGAGCCGTCCTACCCGGACCTGCCGAAGTACGCCACCAGCGCCGCATTGACCCTGCTGACCAACGGGCTCAACGCGAACAAGAGGCAGGGCCTTCTCGCTCGCGGACAAACGATCTTTCACCCGCAGGTGGCGTCACTGTCACCACCTGCGGCACCAACCAGGGCATCCGTGCGTGACTGCATGGACACCAGCAAGACCGAGCGCTACAAGGCAGATGGCAGCCCGTACAAGGACTCACCGGGCGGCATGCGGCTCGTCCTCGCCGAGGTCGAACGCATCGAAGGTGCATGGAAGGTGACAGCCGTCGGCATCAGAGAGGTGGGGTCATGCAAGAGATAGCGCGGCGCCTGCTCGCGGTGGTTGCCACGTCACTGACGATGGCACTCGCTGCGGTGGCACCAGCGCACGCGGATGCCTACGGAGGCGTCAACTGCTCTGTCACCCCCGGCAACCCGCAATGCACCGTCGAGGTGACGTACACCGGCGGCGGCAACGGCGGGGGTGGAGGGAGCGGCAACGTCGTCTGCAAAGTCGGCGGCAACGTCGTCGAATGCCAGAACGGTTTCGGCTGGCTCGGCAGCGACGGCTGCTACTACGGCAAGGACTACTCCGACTACCTACCCGCCAACCAGTGGATCAAGACTTGTCTCGATCCGGCAACCGGCGATCCCATCCCCGGCATGACCATCGTGACGCTGCTCCAGCCGCCAGCGGCGCTCGGGATGATCACGCAACGAGCCGTAGACAACCTCACGATGCCCCGCCCGGTCATCGCGGCCAGTCCAGCGCTCGCCACGAAGCAGTTCGTCCACGTGCCCGTCTGGTGGTGGGTGCAGCCCGGCTGGTGGCAGACCCAGACCGCGAACGCCTCAGCAGGCGGCCTGACCATCACCGCCAAGGCGGTCCCCCGGAAGATCACCTGGTACGCAGGGGATGGCACAAACACCGTCTGCACAGGCCCGGGGACACCGTGGAGCGCCTCAACCAACCCCACTTCACCGTCACCTACCTGCGGGCACATCTACAACACGACGTCCGCCGACAGCCCCGCCGGCATGTTCACCGTCCGAGCCGTCGCCACATGGGACGTGTCCTGGAGCGGGGGCGGCCTGTCCGGAACAGAACCCAATATCACCACCACGACGAGTGCCAACGTCACCGTCACGGAATTGCGAGCGGTTATCACCAGCTAGACGCCATACCGCTCCTAGACGAGGCCCTGCCGAGACCCCCCGTTCTCGGCAGGGCCTCCCCTTATCCGCATCACGGTCCAACCATAAGCCGATCGAGCAGTCGCTCGATCGGCTTATTCGCATCAAGAGGAAGCGAAACGGAGGTCTCCCAATGACTCGATCGCCGCGCGCGAGAGCGCCGCCAGCACCCCCAGGGAACACGTTGAATAACGAACCCCAACGCCGCGAACCAACCAATGAGAACTACAATACAAACGGGCTGGAACGCAACACTGATGACCTATCCGTCATCCTGCCCGACGCCCCGCCCGCATTTGACAAACCGGCCACCGCCGCATTGATACGCCTGCTACTTGACGTCCGTGACAGGCGCATCCAATCGAAGAACACCCGACAGTTGGAGTCTGAATGAGCACACAGAACCGTTTCGGAAGCTCATGCTATAAACACTGCTTCGCCTTCTACGGCAGGGTCTCAACAGAAGACAATCAAGACCCAGAGTCTTCGTACAACTGGCAGTTGACACTTGCCGAAGGTCTCATCCGACCCGTGGAAGGGCAGATCGTCGAGAGCTTCTTTGACGTCGGCGATAGCCGTTCAATCCCGTGGCCACGGCGCACCGAAGCGAGTCGGCTGCTCACGGCCCTGCGAAACCCCAACCGAGGCTTTAACGACGTAGTAATCGGAGAGCCTCACCGCGCCTTCTACGGCAACCAGTACGGCCTAACAATTCCCGTCTTCGCTCACTTCGGCGTGAGACTGTGGGTACCCGAGGTGGGCGGGCCGATCGACCCAGACAACGAGGCCCACGACCTGGTCATGTCGGTCTTCGGCGGCATGAGCAAGGGCGAGCGCACACGCGTGAAGGTACGTGTACGCAGCTCCATGGCAACGCAGGTGCAGATGCAGGGCCGCTACCTCGGTGGACGGCCACCGTACGGCTACACCCTGAAAGACCTTGGCCCTCACCCGAACCCGCAGAAGGCCGCTGACGGCAAACGCCTCCACGGCCTGACGCCTGACCCTCAGACCGCTCCTATCGTGCAACGCATCTTCCGCGACTTCCTCAACGGCAACGGCATCTTCGCCATCGCAGAAGCCCTAACGGGTGAGGGAATCCTCTGCCCGTCAGCCTATGACCGCGCTCGCAATTCGCATCGCGACGGTCGCGCCTGGGCAAAGAGCGCCGTCCGGGTGATCCTCACCAACGCGCGCTACACCGGCCGCGAGGTCTGGAACAAGCAGCGGACCGACGAGGTACTTGTGGACGTGGACGACGTCGCGCTCGGGCACATGCCTGTGATGCGCTGGAATCCACGAGAAAAGTGGATCACCTCGCAAGAGATCGCGCACGAGCCTCTTGTGACTGACGATGTCTTCAACGCGGCTCGCGACCTTCTCGGCTCCCGAGCACGCAAGCCAGCGGCGCACAAGCCACACCGCACGAGACACCCCTACGTCTTCAAGAGCATCCTCTATCATTCCACGTGCAACCGCCGGATGCAGGGGCAGCACTCCCACGGCGTCGCCTACTACAGGTGCCGCTACCCCGCCGAATATGCACTCGCCAACCGCGTCGACCACCCAAAGAACGCCATCTTGCGCGAAGATCTCGTCACCGGACACATCGATCGATGGCTCGCCTCGGCTTTCGATCCGCTACATCGCGATCAGACCATCAGACTGCTCGCTCAACAACTCGCCACACCCGAAGAGGCGGCACTCCCCAAGCAGCAGCCAGCACGCAACCCCGGCGCCGAGTTCGACAAGAAGATCGCCAGCTATAAGAAAGCCCTCGACGAAGGGGCCAGCCCAGCCGTCGTGACCGCATGGATCGCCGAGGCCGAACAGCAGCGGGACCAAGCGCTCGCAGCGCACCCACCAGCGGCCAGAACTCAGGCCGTCGAGGCGATGACCGTTGACGACATCGCCTCGCTGGTTGCCGAATTGGGCGACATCGCCGGAGCCCTCGCCGAGGCTGAGCCTGAGCACAAGCTCGACCTGTACCGGCTCCTCCGGCTCAAGCTGACCTACAACGACGAAACACAAACGGTGCGCGCCATAGTGGATCTTGGCGCACACCGTTGGGATTTGGTTCGTGTCCGAGGGGGGACTTGAACCCCCACGCCCTATACGGGCACTAGCACCTCAAGCTAGCGCGTCTGCCATTCCGCCACCCGGACTTGCCCGTTCAGCCTACCGCGTCGGCTCCGGTGGCTTTCACCCCGGTCAGCCGCCCTGGCGGGCCGCACGGGGCATTACTGTACACGGCCCGTATGGATCATGCACATCGCTGCCCGATGGGCGAACGGGAACTGGATCACCGCAGGTCAGACGCCTGTTCCTGACGGCTCCGGCGGGTGGGTAGCGTCCGGCCCCGGTCAGGCGGCAGCATTGGCTGCGTGTCCGCACCCTCTCCGCTCGCCGCAGTTCAACACCGGGCTCTCGCCCTGCGCTCCTCCGGTGACCTGTCGGCGGCCCGCCGGCTGCTCACCGACACGATCGCCTCGGCCAGCCCCACCTACGGAGAGGACCACCCGGAGATCCTGGGCACCGCGCACCTGCTCGCGAGGTTGCACCGGGAGGCCGACGAACCGGCAGCCGCCCGCCGGGTGCTGGAGGAGGCGTACACCGCCGGCGAGCGACGGTGGAATCCGGCCGACCCGCTGATGCTGGCCCTCGCCTTCGACCTGGCCGGGGTCGCCGAGGAGTTGGGCAACCGGCACGAGGCTCGACGCAACTACACCCGGGTCGCCACCGGCGGACCCGCCGTGCTCGGTGAACAGCACCCCGCCGTACGCGCCGCACGTCAGTACCTGGGTATCCCGGCGGACCAAGCGCAGCCGACTTCCACCGCAACGTCGTCCCCGGCAGTTCCGGTAGCACCACCGCCGTCACCGCCCGCACCGCCGTCGTTCCGTCCCGGGTACGCCCCGCCAGCGTCGCCCCCCGAGCGGTACCCGCCGACGCCGACGGCCCGGCCCGGGTTTGCACCACCCACGTCCCGACCGACTTCTGCACCTCCCGCCGCTGCCCCCGGCCGATCGGCCCCGGCCGGTCACCCGGCTTCTCCTGACCAACCGGCACACACGCCGCCGGTGCCGAGGCGGGGCCCCACGCCGGGCGCTTCGGCACCAGGTGCCGAGCCCCGGGTGCCGCTGCCCCGGCAGATGTACGGCGTGCCAACAGTTCACCGGCCCGGAGCACCCCGGCCCTATCCGACGCCGCCAGTACCGCGATCCGAGCCGTCCTCCGCCCCGACATCACCCCCCGCCGCCCCGGCACCTCCGGACGGGCCACCACACCCCGCACCTCCGGCGGCGGCGTCACTTCGGCAGCACTCGGCACCGCCGGTTCCCTCGTCCGCACCGGTATCCGACGGTGCGCCGGCCACGTCGCCCTGGGCGCCGCCGCACCTCCAGCCGCAGCACGCCGCACCGCCGGCCCGCCAACCGCCACCGGTCCTGCCTGGGCGGCCTGACCTCACCGAGCCGACCACACCACTGCCCGCACCGCACCATGGGCAGCCGCCCGTGATGCCACCAGGCCCACCAGCCCACCACGGACAGCCGGTCGTGATCCCCGCCGGCTCCCCGTCCAGCCCTGGACAGCCGACCCCGCTCCCGTCCGGTCCGCCCACCCGGCACGGCCAGCCGACTGCGCTCCCACCTGCCTCGCACGGTGGGCAGATCGACGTCCTCGGTCCGATACGCCCTGCCTTCCCCGCGCCGCCGTCCGCTCCCGTGGGACACTTCGCCGGGCCGGTCAGCCCACCCCCTACCGGCACGCAGCAACCGGAAGCCGAGTCGGCTCAGATCCCCGTCCCCCGCCTCACCCCGGAGGGCAAGACTCAGTACGCCGCCGACCGGCGGACACCGGCTCCCACCCCGAACACCGATCGACCCGGGTCGGTGACGACCCCGACCGCCGACCGTGGGGTGCCGGATCTTCCGCCGGACGATCCACCCCCGTGCGCACCACCGACCCCCGCGCCCTCCCTGTCCGCCCCACCCGTCGCCGGTCCTCTACCGACACAGGGCTGGGACCAACCGACGGTGCAGGTGCAGCAGATCGGGCCTTTGCTGAAGGACCAGGGACGCAACGTCGCCCAGGACCAGCGGACGACCGTGCCGAGCGACCCGGCCCCGACCGGTACGCCGCCCACCGCTCCACCCGCCGTCGTGGCTGGCCCGCCGCCGCTACCGGCAGCAAGCCCGGCGGCAAGCACCCCACCAGAGCCAGCACCACCGCCACCAGCACCACAGGCACCTCACGCACCTCAGGCAGCACCAGCACCACCGCCATCAGCACCTCAGGCAGCACCGGCAGGGAGCCTCCCGCCGCCACCGGCGGCCTCGGCAGGGTCCGTATCGCCGACGCCGCTGCCCAGCGTTCCGGCACCACCGCCACCGCCAACGGCACCACCACCGGCACCGAGTTCGGTGAGCGTTCCACCGGCACCGACGCATCCGGTCAGTGCACCGCCCGGGTCGGCACCGCCTGACCCGGCGGGTCCGTACGGGGGTTCGGCCCACGCCACACTGCCGGCTCCTCCGGTCAGCGGACCACCGGCACCGGTGCCGTTGCCGCCTCGACCGCCGACAACGGCGGCCGACCCGCTGAGCGCACCCCCCGCCGGACCGCACCCGCCCCCGGCCGGCAGACCATCGGCGCACGGTCCGGGCGGGCCGGCTGCGGAGGCGTACCCGGATCCGGATCCGGTCAGCATGCCGGCGGCGGAGGCGTACCCGCGTCCGGTGGGTGCGCCACCGGCGGGGACGCCCGCATATCCGAACAGCGCGCCGGGCGTAGGGCTTTCACAGCCGGTCGACGGGCCGCCCGTGGTGGGTTCGCCCGACCCGGGGTCACGGTCTCCGATGCGTCCGCCGGCCGGTGCGTCACCTGCGCTGGACACCGGGCCCTGGGGTACGAGCGTCCCGGCGTGGACCGCCGGGAGCAGCCACGGTGTCGGGGGTGACGCCCCGGTTCCCGCCGACGAAACGGCGACGCCGGGCGGGGCGGACCCGAACAGCTCGGTCAGCGCGCTGACGACGCCGGGGCCCACGGCGCGGGGCGGGGCGGACCCGGACACCTCGGTCAGCGCGCTGACGACACCGGGGCCGACCGGGGGGCGTATCGCCGCCGTGGACGTACCGCCGCCGGTGGAGGGGACGGGGTATCCCGCGCTGACCTCGTCGTATCCGGTGCGGGCAGCTGGGTCGCGCGGGCGGGGCCGGACGGTGGCCGTGGTGGCGGGGGTGGTGGTGGTGCTGCTGGCCGTCGGGGGCACGATCGGCGCGGTGACGCTTCGCGGGGACTCGACCGGACCGGGACAGTCGGCCGACACCGCGCCCCGGGAGACGGCCGGACCCCCACCGCACGACCTGAAGTTGCGTGACGATGCGGCCACCATCACGGTCACCTGGTCCGATCCGAGCAACGGATCGGTGCCGTTCATGGTCGCGGGTGGACGGACCGGACGGCCGCTCGGGGTGATGGCCACCGTCGACCCCGGAGAGACCAGTTTCACGGTCAACGGCCTGAACGCCGAGGTGGACTACTGCTTCACCGTGCTGGCGGTCTACTCGACGAACGCGTTCGCCACCTCCGGCCAGGTCTGCACCGACCGGGTTCGTTCGTCGCCGAGCGGCTGACCGGGGCCTTCACCTGGCACGCTGGGTGTCCGAATCGGAACGGTGCGGGTTTCCTCGTCCCGGTGTGGCCCATATGATGTCCCACGGTTCAGGGCAGGGCGTCCGGCACCCGGCACGCCGCCCGGGCCACCGGACGGAGGGTAGCCCGCTGTGGCCAGCATCGACGACGCCGCGAGCGTCGACGCCGGAGCGTCCCGCCGTCGGTCCCGACTACGGGGCGGGCTGGTCACGGTCGGCACGGTGACCGCACTGGTGGCCGCACTGGGGCTCACCCTGCTCGGGCGGGGCGCCGCCGAGGACGCGCTGGCCAGTTTCGACGCCAGCAGTTGGCTGTGGAGCACCGCCCGGGGCGAGCTGGCCCGGGTCAACGGGATCACCGCGCGGGTGGACACCCGCAAGGAGGTCCCCGGGGCCCGGCAGCATCCGGTGCAGGTCACCCAGACCGACCGGCTGCTGATCCTGCGGGACCTGGAGACCGGTCAGGTGAGCGCGCTCGACCTGGCCACCCTGCAGATCACCGCGACCACCCCCACCACGCCGGGTCTCGGGGTCAACGTGGTGCTGCACGACGACGCCGCGTTCGTCGTCGACGCGGTGCGGGGGGTGGTGCGGCAACTCGACCCCCGTTCGCTGGTCCCGGTGGGTGACCCGGTGCTCTTCCCGCCGGGCATCACGGCCGGCGCGTTCGACGGTCGGGGCCGGTTGTGGATCGCGGTGCCGGCGGAGGGCACCGTGTCGGCGGTCACCGCCGGGGCGCTGCCGTCCGGGCCGGCGTCGGGGGTGACCGGCGGTCGGGGGCCGCGTCGGGTCGAGACCCATCCGGTGGCCGAGCCGAGCCACGAGTTGACCCTGTCCACCCTGGACGACGGGGTGGCGGTGCTGGACCGGACCACCGGCACGTTGGTGACGATCCGGGCCGGAAAGACCCTGCGTACCGTGCCCGGAATCGCTGCCGGTGGCGCGCTCCCGGCGCGGACCAGCGGCCCGGTGGTGCCGGTGACGATCGGCGGTGACCGGCAGGTGCTCGCCGTCGGTGACGGCCGGGTGGTCACCCGGATCGTCGTGCCGGGCAGTGGTGACCAGGTCGGGCCGGCCGTCGCCTGGGCCGGCCGGTTCTACTGTGCCGACGGGGTCACCGGCGCGGTCTACTCGTTCGACGGTGACGGGCGGCTGGTGGAGACCATCCGGCCCGGCCGGGCGACCGGCCCGCTGGAGCTGGAGGTGCGGGAGAACCATCTGTTCATCAACACCCCGGGATCGGCCACCGCCCGGGTGGTCGACGACCGGCACCGGGTGCGCACCGTCGACAAGTACGCCAACGACGTGCTGGGCGGCGATCCGCCGCCGGACCCGCCACCGCCGCCTCCGCCGCCGAAGCCCCGGGTGGGTAAGCCCGGCGCGCCACAGCAGGTCACCGCCACCGCCGGCGATGCGCGGGCCCGGGTCGCCTGGCGACCGGCCGCTGCGAACGGCGCCGCCGTCGTCCGGTACGTGGTGGAGGGGGCCGGTCAGCGACACGAGGTGGGGGCGAACCAGCGGGCCGTGGAGATCACCGAGCTGACCAACGGGGAGACGTACACGTTCTCGGTGCACGCGGTGAACGCCAAGGGTGACGGCCCGGCCCGGCGCAGCAACCCGGTCACCCCGACCGCGGCGGTGCCCGCCCCGCCGGCCGAGGTCACCGCGCAGGCCCGCCCCGACGGCACCGTGCTGGTGCGGTGGCCGGCCGCCGACGGGCAGGGCAACCGCATCGCCCGGTACGCGGTCACCGCGACTTCGGCCGGCGCGAACGCCCCGGTCGGCGAGTCGCGCCGCACCGAACTGGTGGTGCCGGCCGGCGAGTTGACGTACGGCAACCAGTACGCGTTCACGGTGACCTCGGTCAACGACCGGGGCGCCGCCTCGGCGGCCTCCCCGATCAGCGACACGGTGGTGCCGTTCGCCGCTCCCGGGCAGCCGGTCGGGTTGCGGGCGGCCACGGTCGCCGACCGGCCGGGCACGATCGCGGTGCAGTGGTCGCCGGCGGCGGCGAACGGCCGACCGGTGAGCCGGTACCAGGTCGACGTGGGCGGGCGGACCAGCGAGGTGACCGACACCCGCGCGACGGTCACCGGGCTGGGTGACGGGCAGAACGTGATGGTCCGGGTGAAGGCGGTCAACGAGGCCGGCCCGGGGCCGGAGGCCACCACCACCGCCCGTACGGTGGCGGTGCCCCGGGTGACGGTGACCGGGTCGTCGGCCGATGCGACGTCGGTGACGGTGACGTTCACGGTGGACGCCGGTGGTGGGGAGGCGACCTGCACCGCCGCCACGGGTGGGAAGAGCGCGACGGGTAGCTGTGCCAGCCTGCGGGTCACCGGGCTGGCCCCGGGTACGGCGTACACGGTGACCGTCACGGCGGCCAACGCGGCCGGTTCGGGCACCGCCAGCCGGGCCCAGGGCACCGACCCGCTCTACGGGGTGGCCACCTGCGTCAACGGACCCGACGGCGACCAGCGCACCTACTGTGACGCCGATGTGGACGGCCGCAACGGCAACGAGGTGTTCTCGGTGCCCCGGCAGGACAACGACAAGCAGGTCGGCTGGGCCAAGCCCGGCACCCGGCTGCGGACGTACTGTCGCCGGCAGGGCGAGAACGTCGACTCCTGGATCTACAACAACCAGAAGCAGAGCACCTGGTGGGTACGGGTCGACTACCAGGGGCGCAACTACATCCCCTGGGCCTGGCTCAACCTGGCCGGCGGTGACGACATCGCCGTGCTGCCCACCTGCTGACCAGCGCCGCCGCAGCCGAGGAGCACCCCGCCGTCGTGAACAGCACCCCCGAACCGCTCAGCCAGCCGGAGGTCCAGGGCTTCGCCGCCCTGGCCGCCCGGTTGGCGGAGAACGTCAACGCGGTCGTGCTGGGCAAGCCGGAGGTGGTGCGGTTGGCGTTGACCGCCCTCTTCGCCCAGGGTCACGTGCTGCTGGAGGACGTCCCGGGGGTGGGTAAGACCACCCTGGCGCGGGCGGTGGCGGCCACCGTGCAGGGCCAGTGGCGACGCATCCAGTTCACCCCGGACCTGCTCCCCTCGGACGTCTCCGGGGTGACGATCTTCAACCAGGCCACCCGGGGCTTCGAGTTCCATCCGGGGCCGGTGTTCGCCAACATCGTCATCGCCGACGAGATCAACCGGGCCTCCCCGAAGACCCAGTCGGCGCTGCTGGAGGTGATGGAGGAGCGGACGGTCACGGTGGACGGGGTCCGGCACCCGGTGCCGCAGCCGTTCCTGGTGGTGGCCACCCAGAACCCGGTGGAGATGGACGGCACCTACCGGCTGCCCGAGGCCCAGCTGGACCGGTTCCTGGTGAAGCTGTCGGTGGGCTACCCGGACGAGGCGGTCGAGGTGGAGGTGCTGCGCGGCGCGGCGGTCCGCTCCCCCGACTCGCTGCAACCGGTCACCGACACGGCCACCGTCGGGGAGATGGTCCGGATGGCCCGCCGGGTGCACATCGCCGAACCCCTCTACGGGTACGCCGTCCGGCTGGCCACCGCCACCCGCCACCATCCGCAGGTACGGGTGGGGGTCAGCCCCCGGGGTGTGATCGCGCTGACTCGGGCGGCCTGCGCGTACGCGCTGATCGACGGCCGGGGGTGGATCATGCCGGAGGACCTGAAGGCGCTCGTCGAGCCGGTCTTCGCCCACCGCCTGCTGCTCACCTCCGACGCGCAGGTACGCGGGGTGACCGCCGCCGAGGTGCTGCGCCAGGCGGTGGCGTCGGTGCCGGTGCCGCTGCCGTCGGGCCAGTCCACCCCGACGCACGGCTGACCGGGGCCGGGATGGGACTCACCGCCCGGGGTGCCGGGCTGCTCGTCGCCGCGACCGCGTTGCTCGGCGCGGGGTTGCGGTTCGCGTACCCGGAGCTGACCGTGCTGGGTGCGACGGGCGCGGTCGCGGTCGGGCAGGCGGTGTTGGGCGCGGCCCGACGCCCCCGGCTGGTGGTGGCCCGCGAGGCCGACCCGGACCGGGTGGCGGTGGGCGACCCGGCCCGGATGACCCTGACGGTACGCAACGCCGGGCGGCTGCGGGTGGCGAGCCTGCTGGCCGAGGACCGCTGCGCGGGCAGCCCGGTGCCGGTGCCGTTGCTGCGGCTGCGCCCCGGCCGGGACACCACGCTCGGGTACGACGTGCCGACCCGCCGACGCGGTGTGCTGCCGGTGGGCCCGCTGCGGGTGACCCGCCGCGACCCGCTGGGCCTGTTCGCCGCGACCCGCCCGTACGGGCCGTCGACGGTGATCCGGGTGCATCCCCGGGTGTACCCGTTGACGGCGGTGCCGACCGGGGCGGGGCGCAGCCTGGACGGTCGGGTGGACGGGGTGCCGCACGGGTCGATCACCTTCGACTCGTTGCGCGAGTACGTGGTCGGCGACGAGTTGCGCCGGGTGCACTGGCGGACCAGCGCCCGGGTGGGTGAGCTGATGGTGCGGGAGAACGTGGACACCAGCCTGCCCCGGATCGTGGTGCTGTTGGACAACCGGGCCGCCGCCCACCCGGACCGGACCGGTGGGGTGGCCGGGTCGTTCGAGGCGGCCTGCGAGGCGGCGGCCTCGGTGGTGGTCGCCGCGTTCCGCCAGGACCTGCCGGTGGTGCTGCTGATGGTGGACCCGGGCGACGACCGGGCCGCCGACCCGCCGCTGGACCGGCTGGCCGCGGTGACCCTGACCGACGCCGACCCCCCGGAGGGAACAGGTGACCCGGACGACGGGGCGCTGGGCGCGACGGTCACCCGGCTGCGTCGGGATCGGCCCGGCGACACCCTGGTCTTCCTCACCGGCCCCGGTGGCCGGGACGAGTTGGGTCGGGTGGGCACGTTGCGGGCGGCGTACCCGTCGATGGTGGTGGGTGTCCTCGGGGCGTCCGGGCCGACCCCTGCGGCGGCCGGCCCGATGGTGGTCGACGCGGTCGACGGCGCGGCGTTCGCCGCCGCGTGGGACGCGGTGCGCCGATGGTGACGGTGACCGACCTGGGCGGGCTGGCGGCGCGGGCGTGGCGGGCCGCCGTGGTGCCGGTGGTGCTGGTCGCCACCATCGGCCTGGCCGGGACGGTGCTCGGCCGGGTGTACGCCGGTGACCTGCTGACCCGGCTGGTGTTCGGCGCGGCCCTCGGCGCGGTGCTGGTCAGCGTGGCCGCCCGCCGGTTGCCGTCCTGGCTGGTGGCGCCGCTGTCGGTGGCCGCCATGCTCGGTTTCACGGCCTGGTCGGTGCGGCTCGCCGCCGCGCACGCAGAGGTGCCGGGCGGCTTCCTCGACGTGACCGCCGACGCCGCCGGTAACGCGGTACCCCGGCTGCTCACCGCGATGATCCCGGTCGAGCCGGCACCGGACACCGTGCTGGTGCCGGTGGTCGCGGCCTGGTTGGCCGGGCTGGCCGGTGCCGAGGTGGCGCTGCGGGCCGGTCGGGTGCTGCTCGGCTTCCTCCCGGGCACGTCGCTGTACGTCGGGGCCGTCTACGTGGTCGGCCCGAACGCGGCACCGGCGGTCCGACCGTCGGTCCTCTTCGCCGGGCTGGTCGCGGTCGCCCTGGCCGGATCGGCGGGACGCACTGCGGGGCCCGACCCGACCGCCGGGCTGTCACCGGCCGTGCGGGCCACGGTACGGGCCAGGGCGGCGGCGGTCTCCGCCGCCGGGGTGGCGGTGGTGGTCGGGCTGGCCGCCCTGCTCGGTCCGTTCCTCGCCGGCCGGGTCGACGGGCGTCCCGTGGACCCGCGCCGCTACGTGCCGCCACCCCGGGTGGAGTCGCTGGACGAGAACCCGCTGATCCGGATCTCCGGGTGGGCGCTGGACCCGCAACGGAAACTGCTGGACGTGTCGACCCGGGCCCCGGACGGCGGGCCGATCACGATCCGGCTGGCCGTGCTCAGCGACTACGACGGCGTCACCTGGCGGGTGGGGGCGACCTACCGCACCGCCGGTCGGGTCCTGCCCGCCGGTGACCCGGGGACGGGGACGGTCGACACCGTCCGGCAGGAGATCACCGTGGACGAGTTGACCGGCCGGCTGCTGCCGGCGGTGGCGACCCCGCGTGCGGTCGACGGCGCGCGGGTGGCGTACGACCCGGAGACCGGGACGCTGATCCGGCCGGAGGGGCTGGCACCGGGGTTGACGTACACGGTCACCTCGGCGCGGGAACGGCCGGACGTCAATCTGTTCGCCACCGCCGACGTACCGGCCGGCGCGGAGGTGGCCCGGGTGCTGCGGGTGGCCGACGGGACACCGGAGCCGCTGCGTCGGCTCGCCGCTCACCTGGCCGAGGAGAACGGCGCCCCGTACGCGCGGGCGACGGCCGTGGAGCAGTTCCTCGCCGAGCACTACCGGCTGGTGGCGGACGCGCCGAGCGGGCACGCGTACCCGAATCTGGAGTTCTTCCTGTTCGGGCCGCGGGGTGGCGGCGGTCAGCGGGGTACCTCGGAGCAGTTCGCCGCCGCGTTCGCGGTGCTGGGTCGATTGGTCGGCCTGCCCACCCGGGTGGTGGTGGGTTTCACGTCCCGGGGGGACGGGCCGGTCCGGGCCGCCGACGCGTACGCCTGGCCGGAGGTGCTCTTCGCCGGCGTGGGGTGGGTGCCGTTCAACCCGTTGCCCCGCCCCGACACCGAGGTCCGCCCGGTGGAGGAGGACTTCCGTCCGGCCCGGGAGAGCCCGCCGCCGTCGGAGGTGCCCGAGCCGACCCTGACGCCGCCGACCACGCCACCGGCGGTGGCCGCGCCGGGCCGGGTCGACGACGACCGGAGCGGGCCGGTGTCGGTGCTGGCGGGTGGCGGCATCGGTGGGCTGTTGCTGGTGGGGGTGGCCGTGGGGGTGCTGGTCGGGCTGCGCCGGGCGCAGGCCCGGACCCGGTTGGCGCGGGGTGATCCGGGGGGCCGGGTCGGCGGCGCGTGGCGGCACACCACCGATGCGTTGCGGCTGTCGGGGCGGCCGGTCGGCGGGGATCTCTCCGCCACCGAGGTGGCCGACCAGGCCCGCCGCGCCCTCGCCGAGGACTCCGGCCGCACAGTGGACGGTACGGCGCTGGCGGAGCTGGCCGGGCTACTCAACCAGGCGGCCTTCGCCCCGGGCACGCTGACCGGTGCCCAGGCCGATCGGGCCCGGGACATCGCCGAGGGGTACGCGACAGCCCTGCGGGCGGCCCGTCCCCGCTGGCGACGGCTGCTCTGGTCGGTGCACCCCGGCCCCCTGCGCTGGCCCCGCTGACGACGCCCGGCGGAATCGGGAGGGCGGACGGCCGACGCCGGTGGGCCGGTGCGTGGCGCTCGGCGGCTACCGCGAAGGCGGGGTGGGGGCGGCGCGCAGTCGGCGGACCAGCTTGCGCAGGCCGGCCTGCCAGCCGTCCGGGTCCTCGGCGCGGCGCACCGCGTACCCGGCGACCTCCGGGTGGGGCAGGATGAGGAACCTCTCCTCGGCCAGCCCGGCGACCGCCGCGTCGGCGACCTGGTCGGGGGTGAGCACCGCGCCGGAGGCGGCGATCACCCGGGCGGCCAGGTGGCCGGTGGCCAGCCCGTCGGCGAGCATCGGGGTGTCCACCCCCTGCGGGCACAGCGCGCTGACCCGGATGCCCTGGTCCCGGTAGGTGATCGCCAGCCACTCGGCCAGCCCGACCGCCGCGTGCTTGGTGGCGGTGTACGGGGCATCGCCGACCGCGGTCAGCACCCCGGCCGCCGAGCAGGTGTGCATCAGGTGGCCGCCGCCCCGGGCCAGCATGCCGGGCAGCGCGGCGCGGGCGGCGTACACGTGGGCCATGACGTTGACCCGCCAGGCGCGGTCCCAGTCGGCGTCGGCGGCCTCGATGCCGACGCCGGTGGCCACGCCCGCGTTGGCGCAGAACAGGTCGATCCGGCCGTACCGTCGCTCGGTGTCGGCGACCAGGTCGCGGACCTGGCCCTCGTCGGCGGCGTCGACGGCGACGCCCCGGGCGACCGGGCCGACGGCCTCGGCCACCGTGGCGGTCGCGTGCGCGTCCAGGTCGGCCAGGACGACGGCGGCGGCGCCCTCGGCGGCGAAGCGGCGGGCCAGCGCGGACCCGATGCCGCCCGCGCCCCCGGTGATCACCACCACCCGGTCGGTCAGGTTCATCTCAGCCCCGTCCCGCCGGCTGCTCGGTGCGCTGCGCGTCCGACGCCACGCGGCCCGACGTCCTCGACGGCCCCAGCCGGGCGATCAGCTCGCCCAGCGTGGCGGCCCCACCGGCGGCCAGTTCCGGGGTGGGCAGCAGGGCGAGCACCGGCACGTCCACCCCGGCGTCGGCGTAGCGGCGGGCCTGGTCGCGGCAGTGCTCGGGCGAGCCGTGCAGGATGAGCGCGTCGACCACCTCGTCCGGGACGGCCGCGGCGGCGGCCCGCCGGTCGCCGGCTGCCCAGGCCGCCCAGACCGGGCCGAGCACCGGTTCCCGCCCCAGCCAACGGTGGAACTCCGCGTACGCGGGTACGGTGAGGTAGCTGGTGACCAACCGGCGGCCGAGGGCGCGGGCGTAGTCGGCGTCCTCGGTGGGGCAGACGAAGATCCGGGCGACCACCTCGAAGTCCGGGCCGCGCCCGCCCAGCTCGGCGAGGGCCGTGGGCACGTCGTCGGCGGCCAGCCAGTTGAGGATCACCCCGTCGGCCTCGGCGGCGGCCAGCCGCAGCATTCCCGGGCGCAGCGCGGCGAGCAGCACCGGCGGTGGGCTGGCCGGTGGGCGTTCCAGGGTGAACCGGCGCACCCGGAAGGTGTCGAACGCCCCGTCGACCGTCTCGCCCCGCAGCGCCGGTTTGAGGAACCGCAACAGGTCGCGGGTACGCCGGAACGGCTCGGTGTACTGCACCCCGTTCCAGTCCCCCACGACCACCGGGGAGGAGGCGCCGATACCCAGCGCGAACCGGCCCGGGGCGGCCTCGGCCAGCGCTGCCGCGCTCATCGCGAGCAGGCCCGGTCCCCGGGTGAAGACCGGGGTGATCGCGGTGCCCAACCGTAGGCCGGGCTGCCAGGCGGCGGCCAGCGCCAGCGGGGTGAACGCGTCGGTGCCGTTGACCTCGGACGACCAGATGTCGGTGAAACCGGCCCGCTCCAGCGCCGCGTAGCCGGCGGCGTGCTCGGCCAGCGGGACGCCGGTCAGTGGCACCGTGAAGCCCCATCGGTTCGTCATCCGGTCGATGCTGCCCGCTCTCCCCCGCCGGGACAAGGGCGGATTCGACGTTGCCCGTCGCCGACCCCGCCCAGGGTGTTACGAACCTCTGGTGGGCTGGGCCGACGGCAGTTGCCGGCGATCATGACGAGCGGCGACCAGACCGCTCCGCTGCGGCGTACCGGGTCGGCCCAGCGGTCGACCTTCCTGGAACTCTTCTTCGACCTGGTGTACGTCTTCGCGCTCACCCGCATCTCGTTCCGCGCCTTCGAGGATCTGGCCCTGGAGCCGGGCGGGGCCACCGGATGGGCACCGGTCACCGGTGGCGGCAAGACCCTGCTGCTGCTCTTCGCGCTCTGGTCGATCTGGCAGGGCACCGCGTGGACGACCAGCCGCTACGACCCGCACCACGGCTGGCTCCAACTCGTCGTGATCACCGCCCTGGTGTGCAGCATGGTGATGGGGGTGGCGATCCCCAGAGCGTTCACCACCGCCGGGTTGGCGTTCGCCTCGGCGTACGTGGTGGCGCAGGTGTCCCGCCCGGGACTGCTGCTGGTGGTCCTCGGCAACCACGAGTACCGGCGGCTCAAGCAGCGGATGCTGATCATCTTCGGGGTGACCGGGGTGCTCTGGCTGACCGGCGCGCTGCTGCCCGTCATCCCCCGGGCGGTGCTCTGGGCGTCGGCGCTGCTCCTGGAGTATCTCGCCGCCCGGTTCGGCTGGCCGGTGCCGGGGTTGGGCCGGTCGAGGGCGAGCCGCTGGGACGTCGCCGGTGAGCACCTGGCCGAGCGGTACCAGCAGTTCTTCCTGGTCGCGCTGGGCGAGACGATCCTGGTGGGCGGGCTGGCGTACAGCGGTGGGCCGTTCGACGCGGCCCGTACCGGCGCGTTCGCGGTGGCGCTGGCGACGTCGGTGCTGCTGTGGCGGATCTACGTGCAGCGGGCCGGACAGATCCTGGCCGAGGCGGTCATCCGGTCCCGGAATCCGGCGAGCACGGGTCGTTCGGCGGCGGACACCCACCTGGTGATGGTGATGGGGCTGGTCGGCACGGCGATCGGGTACGAGCTGACCATCGAGCATCCGCTCGCCGCCCCGGAGGCGGCCTGGGTGGTGCTGGTGGTGGGTGGCCCGGTGCTCTTCCTGCTCGGCCGGGCCAGGTTCGAGTACGAGGTCTTCGGCCGGGTGTCGCCGTCGCGGTGGATCGCGGCGGGTCTCCTGGTCGCGCTGTTCCCGCTGCTGCTGCACGTCGGGACGCTGCTGTCCGCCACGGTGGCCGCCCTGGTGCTCGGCGGGATCGCGGTGGCCGACGCCCGCCGCGCCCGGGGAGGTCCCCCGGAGCCGGCCGCCCCACCCCTGTGACCCCCGCCCGAGCTGCCGTCCGACCCGACCCGACCGCGCCGTGGTGCCAACTCCGGGTCGGGTTCCCGGTCAGGCGGCGAAGGACAGGCGGCGGAGGGAGGAGGCGGCCACGGCCTTCCGCTCCCCGGCGGTGAGCGGGGTACGGCCGGTGGCCTTGCGGATCAGGGTGAGCCGGTCCCAGTCGAGCCCGGCCGGGACCGGTCGGCCCCCGGTGAACAGGTCGGCGATCACCCGGGCGGCGGTGGGGGTGAGCCAGGGACCGCGGTGCAGCGCCACCGCCAGGTCCAGCCCGTGCACCCCGACCTCCACCACCCGGGTGATCAGGAACTCGGGCAGCGTCATCGGATCCCCGTGCCGGGTACGGACGACCCGGCCGGTGGGCTGCGCCGCCACGGCCACGTCGGTGGCCCGCCAGGCGGCGGTGAAGTCCGCCGCGACCACCGCCGGTCCGGCGAGCCGCCGAGCGCCGGCCGGCTCGGCCAGATCGCGGGCCGCCCGCCGGGCGCTGGCGACCCGGGCCGCGTCGACCTGCGGGGTGAACTTCGCCCGGCCGAAGTATCCGGCGGCGTCCACCTCGGCTCGGGGTGGCGCGGGCGCGGCCAGCATGTCGACCAGGCGGCCGACACCGGTGCTGAGGTGGGCGACGAGGTCGCGTACCGACCAGGGTGGGCAGGGCGTGGGCAGGTCCAGGTCGGCCTCGGTCAGCGTCGACAGGATCACGACCAGCCGGGCGCACTCGTCACGGAACGCCGTGTGTACCGCCGCTGTCTCGCCGTCCCGGCACTGCGCGCCCATGGTCGTAAGCCTCGCACCCGGTTTCGGCGGGGTGGGGTCGGGTACCCGCGGCGGGTCGAGGAGAGGGGACGGTCGCCGAATGCCCGGGTTGATGCTGCGCAGCACCGCGTTCACCGATCACGACCTGCTGCCGGGGCGCTTCGCCCGCGATGGCGGCAACGTGTCGCCGCCGTTGCAGTGGACCGACGTGCCGGCAGCGGCGACCGAACTGCTCCTGCTGGTGGAGGACCCGGACGCCGGCCGGAGCCCCTTCCTGCACTGGCTGGTCACCGGCATCTCCCCCACCTCGGAGGGGGCGGCCGAGGGCACGCTGCCCGAGGGGGGCCGGGAGTGGCCCAACGGTTTCGGCACGACCGGCTGGGGCGGGCCGCACCCGCCGCAGGGCGAGGAGGCGCACCGGTACTTCTTCCGGTTGTACGCGCTCGATCGTCCGGTGGACCTGACCGGCGAGCCGCAGGCCGCCGACGTGCACGCGGCGCTCGCCGGGCGGCAACTGGCCAGCGGGACGATGGTGGGGACGTTCCGGCGTTAGCCCGTCCGGCGGGACGACGGCGTCAGCCCTTCCAGCGGGGCACCAGGCGGTGCACCGAGAGCAGCACCAGCGCCGCCACCACCCCCATGGTGCCGGCGATGCCGGCGGCGCTGCCGGCGTACCCGATGAACAGGGTGCGGCGACCCAACTCGTCCACCGGCACCTGCTGCTGGTCGAGCAGGCCGGACAGGGCCAGGCCGCAGCCGAGGACGGCGAGCAGGCCGCCGATGCCGAGCACGGTGGCGGCCACCCGGTGCGCGTCGTCCGGGGCGACCTGCGCCTGTTCGTGCTGGAAGATCAGCAGGAGCAGGCCGGACAGCGCCGCCCAGACCCCGACGACCAGGAAGGCGGCGATCGCGTCGCTGGGTCGGTGCCAGCCGGCGGAGAGGGTGGCGACCCCGGCGACGGCCGCGTACGCGACACCGAGGAACGCCCCGAGGACGCGCACCTTGGCCGGCAGCACCAGGATCAGCGCCAGGGCCACCGAGGCGGCGATGGTGGTGTGTCCGCTGGGCAGGCTGTTGCCGGCCCCGTCACGTTGCGGGTCGATGCCGAGCGCCGGCCGGTCGATGACGTACTTGAGCACCTGGGTGGTGACGTTGGCGCCGGCGATCAGCAGGGTGGCCGAGATGGCGAGCGCCTTGCGGCCCCGAATCAGGGCGATGAAGAAGATCACCACGGTGGCGGCCAGCAGGGAGACCACCGACATGGCGTTGAGGACCCGGTTGACCAGCCCGTCGATCCGGTCCTGGCCGATCCGGTTGCCGGTCAACGCGACCGTGTCGAGCCACTGCCCGGTGCCGGTGTGGACGGCGAAGCGCCACACCAGCAGGAAGGCGGCCGTCTGGGCCAACGCCAGTACGACCAACCAGACCGTGGTCCAACCCCTTGCCGTCGCTCGCACCCGCACACCGTAGCGGCATGCCCGGCACGTCGCACGCGGGGCCACCGGCCCGGCCCGGATACCTTGGCACCGGACCACGGGAGGTGACGGTGACCGGCACACCGCAGCACGAACGACCGACCCCGGACCGGCCAGCCCTGGAGCAGGCGGCACCGGAGGATCCTGCCCGGGAGCAGGCGGCACTGGAACAGGCGGCACCGGAGCAGGCGGCACCGGGCCGGTCGACACGGGACCAGGCGGAGTCGTTGGCCGATCTGCTCGGTGGGCGGGGCGGCGCGGTCGACGCGACCCTGCCGCCGGTGGCGTTCACGATCGGCTGGCTGGCGACCGGACGGTCGGTCGTCGGTGGGGTGGCCGCGGCCGTGCTGGCCGGCACGGCGGTGGCGCTGTGGCGGTGGCGGCGGGGGGATCGCCCCCGGGCGGTGCTGATCGGGCTGCTGGCGGTCTGTCTGGCCGCGGTGGTGGCGCTGCGCACCGGACGGGCGGCCGACTTCTTCGCGCTGCAGATCTTCTCGAACCTGGCCAGTGCGCTGGTCTGGGTGGTGAGCATCGTGGTGCGCCGGCCGCTGCTCGGGGTGGTCGTCGGGGCGGCGTTGCGGCAGCGGGGGCGGTGGCGGCGCGACCCGGCGCTGCTGCGGGCGTACGGGCGGGGCAGTTGGGTGTGGGCGGCGACGTACGTCGTACGGGTGGCGGTGTTCCTGCCACTCTGGCTGGGCGGTCAGGTGCTCGCGCTGACCGCGGCCCGGGTCGCGCTGACCTGGCCGCTGGTGGCGGCGGCGCTGACGGTGAGCTGGGTGGTGATCCGCCGGTCGCTACCGGCCGGCCATCCGGGGCTGCGGCACCCGGTGGAGCCCGGGTGAGGCGAGGACGGGGGCGGGGGCGGGAACGTTAATGGAGAGGCCGCCACGGGGGGAGCGGCCTCTCCGATCAACACGGTACTCCGTCATGGGGCGTCGCGTTATCCCGCACGCCCTCTTTTTTCGCGGCTTTCCCGCCTTGACGGGGATGGAGGATGGTGGGGTGGGCCGGCCGATCCGCTGCGTCGGCCAGACGGCCGACCCACCCCCGGCCTGACCGTGGGAATCAGGCCGCCCGCCGACCGGGCTTCCGCTCCCCCGGGCCCGGTCGGCCTCCGGGTGGGCGGCGCCGCGCCACCCACCCGGTAGGGGTCAACTCACCCGTTCGGGAAGAGCATCCCGTAGTCCGCGTACGCCATGGCGATGTCGGACTGGGCCCAGAACCGGTGGTAGTTGAACGTCGGCTCGGGGCCGCCCTTGAGGTACGCGTCGACCTTCGGCCAGTCCGGGTCGTTCTTGTAGAACGACCGGATGTCCAGGAAGCTCTTGCCGGCGGCGATGGTGTCGCCGTTGGGCATCTTCCCGGTCCAGCCCGGCGGCACGTAGAGACCCTGGCCGTCGGCGGCGTTGTAGACGTCGTCGAACCGCTTGTAGTCGCCACGCGTCTCCGTGGTCGAGACGCCCTTGCTGTCGCTGGCCGCCGAGAGCGCGTCCAGCAGGCCCTTGCCGGTGGTCTTCGCCTGCGTGTTGCCCGACTTGGCCGCGTAGGCGATCAGGGTCCGGGCGAGCGAGCCGGTGACGCCGACGTCCTGGCCCTTGGACATGACCTCGACGTGCAGGCCGGTGTTGGCCGCCGGGCTGCTCGGGTTCCAGTTGGCGGGCTGGCCCGTCCACTTCAGCTCGGACGGGACCGACCAGTTGGTGCCCAGCGTGGTGTTGGCGATCGCCCACGGCACCCACTTGTCGAGCAGCGTCTTGGCCTTGGTGTTGCCGGTCTCCAGGTACAGCTCGGCGATGCGCTGCATCGACCAGACCTGCATGCCGAACCACTGGTTCGACGGCGGGTCGTTGTAGACCGGGTCGACGTCGTAGAACATGCCGTAGAAGGTGGCGGTGCCCGACGGCGGCTGGGCGTAGCTACCGTCCCAGCTGTTGGTGGCGCCACCGGCGATGCCGCCCTCGGCCGACTGGAGCCAGGTGTAGAACTCCAGCTGCCGGTCGAGGCTCTTCTGCCAGTCCGCGACAGCGGTCGGGGACTTCGGCTTCAGCTCGTTCACGTTGGTCATGGCCCAGGCCGCGAACGGGTTCTGGTAGCCGAAGTGGCTGTGGCTGGAACCGATCCGCCAGGACCAGCCCGCGCTGGCGTCGTACGCGCCGCCCCAGGCGTAGTACCAGGACAGCAGGTAGTGGGCCGAGTCCTTGCCACTGCCGGCAGCGCAGGTGCTGGCCCCGACGCAGTTGCCGATCTTCTTGAAGTACTTGTCGAACATCGCGTACCGCAGGTAGTCGCCCATCTTGGCGGCCTTGGCCACGGTGGCGGCGACGTCGGCCTGCTTGCCCTGCGCCTTGGCCCAGGTCAGCGCCCAGTACGCGGCCTGCACGGCACGGGCGTCGGCGTCCGGGGCGTTGGTGTACTTCCACTGCTTGGCGGGGGCACCGGAGTCCTTGACGAACAGGTCCAGGTAGCCGTACTGACCGCCGTGCTTGAAGGTGTCGCAGGACGGCTGCGGAACGGTCTCCCAGACCGACTCCTGGGTGCCGCGCTGGAAGGTGTTGATGTACGCCGGCTTGGTGGTGCCGTCGCCGCAGCGGCCGAAGCCGTAGGTGTTGTCGACGTCCATCAGCCAGTGCATGCCGTAGATGTCGCCGGTGCCGTAGGTGGACTGCAGCTCCGAGCGCAGCGGGTCCTGGCCGACGGAGATGTTCGGGTTCAGCGCCGACGGGTACTGGCTGGGCAGGTTGTACTCGGCGGCGTACTGCGGGGTGCCGGCGACGCCCGCGGTGGGCTGGTCGGCGTGCGACGGGATGATGTACTTCTCCATCACCGTCCAGGCGTTGTTGAACGGAGACCAGTTCTGGGTCACCCGGCCGTAGTAGGCCTCCAGCCACAGCCAGTAGCTGAACGCCTCGGAGGTGGTCTCGTGGCCGTGGTCGGGCGCCTCGACGATCAGCGTCTCGATCGAGTGGTACGGCACGCCCTCGGGGCTGAAGTAGCCCGAGTTCTTGATCTTGCCGTACTGCTCCAGGAACTTCGCCACGTAGGCGTTGTCCCCACCGGGGGTGTCGTTGTCGATCTCGGTGGCGGTGACCACCACCGAGCCGACTCCGGTGCCGGCCGCGGTGATGGTGGCGGTGCCACCGGCGGTGTCGGTGTCCTCCGCCGCGGCGACCGTGACGGTGACCCCGGTGTTCCAGTTGCTCGGGGTCAGCGTGACGCTGGTCGGCGAGACCGTGATGTCGGTGTCACCGGTGCGGGTGAGGGTGATCGGCACGTTGCCCGACGGCGCGGCGCTCAGCTTGAGGTTGAAGGTGGTGCTGCCACCCTCGTTGACGCTCACCGAGGACGGCGTGGCGACCAGCACCGGGCCGGTGGCCGGGTTGACGGTGAACGACTTCTCCGACACGCCGATGCCGTTGGCGTTGTCGTACGCCTTGGCCTGGACCGTGTAGCTGCCGGCCGGCAGCGAGGTCAGCGTGTACGCGTACGGCGCGGAGGTGTCGGTGTTGACCAGCAGGCCGTTGCGGTAGAACTCGACCTTGCTGATCGTCCCGTCCGGGTCGCTGGCGGTGGCGGTCAGCGGCACGTCGGCCGGCGCGGTGAACGGGCCGGTGGGCACGCCGAGGGTGACCGTCGGCGGCTGGTTGGCCGGGGTGCCGTTGCACGGGGTGCCGTTGAGGGTGAACGACGTCGGCTTCGGGTTGCTGCCCGAGTAGGAGCCGTTGAAGCCGATGGTGGTGGACGCCCCGGTGCCGAGGCTGCCGTTGTAGGACTCGTTGGTCGCGGTGACCTCGCTGCCGCTCTGGCTCCACTTGGCCGACCAGCCCTGGGTGACCCGCTGGCTGCTGTTCGGGAAGGTCCACTTGAGCGTCCAGCTGCTGACCGCGTCGCCCAGGTTCTTGATGGTGACGTTGCCGGTGAAGCCGCTGCCCCAGTCGTTGGTGGCGTAGACCACGTCGCAGGCCGGCGCGGCCTGGGCCGCGCTGGCCGGCAGGCCCACCCCGCCGATGGCGAGTGCGGTGGCGGCGAGCATCGCTGTGCGGCGACGTCTTGCCATGAGTCTCATGTGCGCGGTGTCTCCTCGGACCGGGCCGGGGCTGCGGGCCCCGGCGGAGGCACCTCCACGCGCGGAACAGGGGTGCGCGGGGGGACGGAGGCGCCGGAATGGTGGTCGGTCCGGCCGGTGGGCCGGGGCAGGGACGGGGTACGGCCGCACTGACCGGCCGTGCCGTTCCTTGGGGGTGCCGTCCGGGAGACCCGGATGCCCTCGGCGACCCATCACTCGCGCGTGTCTGGCTCCGCTGCGTTGATTCGACAGTGTGCCATGGAAGCGCTCCCACGACAACTGGCAGTATCGAAACGCAGATCGATGTTTCGATCTCGTTTAGGGGCTTTCACAAAGCCGTGACGGGCGTTACAGTCGCAGCATCGCCGATGGGAGCGCTTCCATCGACGGAGATGCAACAAATGAAGGTCGAACCGTGGTCGCCCGGCCACGGGGTTCAGCCCGAACGGCTGACGACGGGCCAGCCCGGACACCGTCGCCAGCCAACACCCACCATCACGGAGGGAGGTGGAACCAGAGCCACTCGCGTGGCCCGGCTCCCGCGCGACACGCACGGCCGGACGCCAATTCGAGCGTGCGTGTGTGCAACACAGGTGGGGACGGGGGTTGCCCTCCCCCGTCCCCACACTAAACCCCCGTACTCGACGGGAAAAGAGGCCGACGGGTCAGGCGTGCGCGCCACCCGGCCGGCCTCGATCGCTATCTGCCCCTCGGCAGTTGGGCCGACCGTCCCTCGACGGCGCCCGCCACGTCCCCACTTCCCCATCCCGGCCGCCCATGCGCGGCCCTCTAGGCTGGCGGTCCGCCACCGAGGCGGCCGGGCCGTCGCACGCCCGCGCTGGGAGCGCTCCCGGCCGTCGGGGTGGCCGCACCCTGAGGAGAAGATCCATGTCGATACTCACCCGACGGCGCCTGCTGCGCCGCGCCGCGCTCTCCGCCACCGCCACCGCCGGCGCCGGGCTCTCCGCTGCCGCCGCTGGCACCGGCCTGACCGCGGCCACCGGCGTCCTCGCCGCTGGCTGCGAGGCGCCGAAGGGTGGCGACCCGACCGCCGACCCCGCTGCGGAACGGGTGCGCTTTCCGCACGGCTTCCGCTGGGGCGCCGCCACCTCGGCGTACCAGATCGAGGGCGCCGCCAAGGAGGACGGCCGGGGCGAATCGGTCTGGGACACCTTCAGCCACAGCCCCGGACGCACCCGCAACGGTGACACCGGTGACGTGGCCGCCGACCACTACCACCGCTGGGCCGACGACCTGGACCTGATGCGCGACCTCGGACTGCGCAGCTACCGGTTCTCCGTCTCCTGGCCCCGGATCCAGGCCGACGGCACCGGCAAGCCCAACCAGCGCGGGCTCGACTTCTACAAGCGGCTGATCGACGGGCTGCACGAACGCGGCATCGCCCCGATGGTCACCCTCTTCCACTGGGACCTGCCGCAGGCGTTGCAGGACGAGGGCGGCTGGGAGAACCGGGACACCGCCCACCGGTTCGCCGACTACGCCGACGCCGTCTTCCGTGGCATCGGCGACCAGGTGCCGGTCTGGCTGACCGTCAACGAGCCGAAGACCGTGGTGCAGAACGGCTACCTGTGGGGCCACCACGCCCCCGGCCGGCAGGACGCCGACGCCGCCTACCTGGTCGCCCACCACCTCCAGCTCGCCCACGGCCTCGCCGTCCGCGCGCTGCGCGCCACCGGCCACGACACCCGGATCGGCCCGGCGCTCAACCTGCACCCGTGCTACCCGGCCGACGACAGCCCGGCCGCCGCCGCGGCCGCGAAACTCCACGACGGGTACGAGAACCGGCTCTACCTGGACTCCATCCTCACCGGCGCCTACCCGGCCGACGTGCTGGCCGACCTCGGCCCGGACAGCCGGATGGTCCGGGGCATCCGCGACGGTGACCTGGAGACCATCGCCAGCCCGGTGGACCTGCTCGCGGTGCAGTACTACACCCCGCTCTACCTGACCGGCAACGGCAACACCGTCACCCGCTGGCCCACCAGCGAGGCGGACTGGCAGCAGATCTACCCGCAGGGCATGTACGACATCCTGACCCGGGTCACCCGCGACTACGGGTCGATCCCGATCACCGTCACCGAGAACGGGCTGCCCTGCCCGGACACCCTCGGCCCGGACGGCACCGTCGACGACGGCGGCCGGATCGCCTTTTTGCGCGACCACTTCGCCGCCGCCCACCGGGCCATCGCCGCCGGCGTACCGCTGGAGAGCTACCACGTCTGGTCGCTGCTGGACAACTTCGAGTGGGCCGAGGGGTACGACCAGCGCTGGGGACTGGTCTACGTGGACTATCCCACCCAGCGGCGCATCCCGAAGCGCAGCGCCCACTGGTACCGCCAGGTCATCCGGGACAACGGCCTGTAGACCGTCGGCCGGGAAACACACCGGCACGGCCGGACCGCGTGGGGGCGGTCCGGCACGGCACCCGGCGACGTCGTCCGGGTGACCGGTGCAATCCCGCCCGGCGACCTACGGACCCGTCCCACCGCGCGCCGGTCAGCGGGGCAGGGCCTGCTGGAGTTCCGCGCGCAGCGCCGGGGTCAACATCTCGCCGGCCTGCTTGGCCAGCCGGGCCATCTCGTAACCCACCACGCCGATGTCCGCGTCCGAGCCGGCCAGGGTCGCCAGGATCGAGCCGTCCCGGATCTGCATGACCAGGAAGTAGCCCCGGCCCATCTCCACCACGGTCTGCTTGACGATGTCCCCGTCGAACATCTGGGCCGCACCCGCGGTGATGCTCATCAGCCCCGACGTGACCGCGGCCAGCTTGTCCGCGTGGTCCCGGGGCAACTGCGCCGAGATCGCCACCAGCAACCCGTCCGAGGAGACCACCACGGCGTGGGCCACCCCGGGCACCCGCTCCGCGAACGCGTTGACCAACCAGTTCAGGTCACGCGCCTCCTGGCTCAGTGTCATCACTGTCGTCCCCCTTCGCTGCGCACACCCGGCGGCAAGATTAACTCGGTGGTCTCCTCGGCCTCCGCCCGGCGCACGCCGCTGTAGAGCCGGGACAGCATGCCGCCCACCGCCTCCGGGTCCGGGTCCTCGCGTACCCTCGCCGGCTGCGGCCGGGCCGGCTCGGTCGCCGAGGTCAGCTGGGCCATCGGCACCCGTACCGGCAGGCCCCGCTCGTTGGTGCCGCCGGTCACCGGGACGACCGGGGGCGCCGGCGTGCTCTGCCCCAGCGACACCGGCGAGGACGGAGCCGGACCCTGCGGGGACCACCAACCGCCTCCCCCGTCGGCCGGGGCGACCGGCGTCACCACCTCCGCAGCGCGTACCGGCACCGGACGCGGCATCCCGGGCGACGGGTCCGGCCGGTGGCCGGCCGCCGGCAGTTCGGCCGGTCGGACCGGACCGGGCCGGCGCGGCGGCTCGGCGCGGCGCGGCGCGGCACCGGTGGTGGTGCGGGTCCGCTGCGCGGCCAACGCGTCCAGCTCCGGCGCGGGGGCCGGGGCGAGCAGGGTCGCCGGCAGCGCGATCCGGGCCACCAGCCCCTGCCCCGCAGCGGCCAGCCGCACCCCGACGCCGTGCCGCGCGGCCAGGTGGCTGACCACGAAGTGGCCCATCCGTTCGACGGCCGCCACGTCCGCCGCCGGCGGAGCCGCCAGCACCGCGTTGGCCTGCGCCAACGCGGTCGGACTCATACCGAGGCCGGCGTCGGCGATCTCCACCACCGCCCCGTCGCCCTCGGCCCGCGCGGTCACCCGGACCAGGGTGTCCGGTCGGGAGAAGGCAGTGGCGTTCTCCAGCAGTTCCGCCATCAGGTGCACCAGCTCACCGATGGCGTGCCCGACCACGTACAGGTCGGCCACCGCCTCGTGACGGACCCGCTGGTACTGCTCGATCTCCGCACTGGCGGCGAGCAACACCGCGCCCAGCCGCACCGGGCGGTTCCACCGCCGGGTGGACTCGGTGCCGGCGAGCACCAGCAGGCTCTCGTCGTTACGGCGCATCCGGGCGGCCAGGTGGTCCAGCTTGAACAGGTTCTCCAACTGGTCCGGGTCGGCCTCCTCCCGTTCCAGGTCGTCCAGCAGCTCCAGTTGCCGCTCCACCAACACCTGGCTGCGCCGGGCCAGGTTGACGAACATCGCGTTGACGGTGCGCCGGGTCTCCGCCTGCTCCACCGCGACGCTGACCGCGCTGCGGTGCACCGCCACGAACGCCTCGGCCAGCTCGCCGATCTCGTCGAGCGACCGGACCACGGCGGGCGGCACGTCGATCGTCGGCACCCCGCCGTCGACGGCACGCAGCCGGTCCAGGGCGTGCGGAAGCTCGATCTGGGCGATCCGCAGAGCCTGGTCGCGTAGCTGCTGCATCGAGTTCGCGATCGACCGGCCGATCAACGCGGCCAGCAGCACGGCCAGGGCGAGCACCACCACGATGCCGCCGAGCACCAGCAGAGTGGTTCGCAACTGGACGGCGCTGGCCTCGTCGGCCTGGACCACCGCGTCGTCGAGCACCCGGGTCTCCAACTGCCGCAACAGCTGCTGCCGCTGCTCGCTGGCCGTCCACCACTGGGCCGCGGGCAGCACCGCCGGCAGGGCGGCGCTGCCGGTGGTGATGCTCTTCTCCTCCAACCGGGTGGCGTTGACGAACGCCTCGTCCCGGGAAATCCGGTCGTACGCCTGGATCTGGCCGTTGGTCGCGGCGACCCGGAACGCGCCCAGCGCGGCCAACTGCTGGGCCCGCAGGTCGGTGAGGTTCACCTGGTCCTCCAGGTCGTACCGGCCGTCACGGGCGGCGGCGTACAACTGGCCCCGAATCCGCGACGACAACTCCTTGACCCGGACCAGTTGCACGTAGCGCAGCACCGCGTCGGTCAACTCCGGACGGTCCGCCCCGGGGCTGGGCTCGGCGAGCAGGCCGAGCAGCGCCTCCACCGCCCGGTGGTAGTTGCCGAGGATGGTGTCGCTGCTCAGCACCGCCGGCGGCACCGCCGCCCGGATGTAGACCACCTGCTCGTACGCCTCCAGCGCCTCGGCGTACGCGACCTGCCAGGCGGCGTCGGCGTCGGCCAGCGGCCCGGCCGCCTCGCGCAGCTCGCGCAGGGCCGTGTCGGTGGCGGAGTACAGCGGACGGAGGACGAGCAGCGCCGCGTCCCGGTCGGCGGCGTTCCCCGAGCGGCGCAACGCGGCCAGCTCACCGGCGGTCCGGTCCCGTTCCTGCTGGAGCCGGTCCACCGCCGCGGTGATCTGCTGCCCGATCCCGACCTGCCGGGCGAAGTCGTTCAGCGTGGTGGTCCGCCCGACCAGCCCGGCGGTCTGCACCCCGGCCAGCACCAGGAAGGCCACCGACGGGATGATCAGGACGGTGGCGAGCTTGGTCCGTACCCGCCAGTCCCGCAGCCGGAACGGCGAGCGCCGCCGATGCGGCACGACCCGCTCGTCGAACCGGTTCCGCCCCGGGTGCGACTCCGCGCTCGCTGTCGGGTCGGGACCTGCGCCCACGTCTCGCCTCCTCGGTCCCCGTCCCCACGACGGGGAGCCGGGTCCATCCAACCAGGCCCGGGAGCGGTGTCAACGGGTCGACGGCGCATCCGATCGGGCGGACGTGCCGGACGCGATGGGCGAGGTCGGCGAGGGGTCCTCCTCCGTACGGCCGGTGCCGCCGAGCCGGTCCGCGTCGGGCACCCGGCCCAGGGCGACCAACGCGGCGCCGGTGGCCCCGATCTCCCGCTCGGCGCGGTGGCGGACCGGTCGTGGGGCGAGGGCGGCGGCGAAGGCCGTGCGCCACCACGCGGAGGCGGTCACCGCTCCCCCACCGAGCACCACCTCGACCGGGGAGTCGACACCGGACTCCAGCACGGCGAGGTCGTCGGCGACCATCCGGCACAGCCCGGTCATCAGGGCGGCGAGGATGTCCACTCCGGTGCTGGAGAAGCTGAGCCCGCGCAGCTCACCGGAGCCCGCCGGGGCCAGGCCGGGGGGCCGGTCCCCGCCCAGCCGTGGGTTCACCCGGAGCATGCCGTCCGGTGGCACCCGGGCCAGCGCCGCGTCGAGGTCGGCCCCCTCGGGCAGCCGTAGTTCCCGGTTGGCCCAGGCGAACAGGTTCCCCCCGGACGAGTACGCCGCGCCGGTCACCACGTACTCGTGGTCCACCCGGTAGCGCCACAGCCGCTCGGGCAGGGGTGGCAGCGCCGTCCCGGCCGGCACCCGCTGGACCAGCCGTACCGCGGCCGACGTGCCGACCGTCACCGCCACCCGGCGGGGGTCGACGCAGCCGGAACCGACGTTGGAGGCGGCCCCGTCGCCGACCGGGGCGGCCCACCTCGCCTCGGCGAGCTGCGGCCACCGCCGGGCGTGCTCGGCCCGCAGCCGGCCGTGCCAGTCCATCGGGGCCAGCTCGGGAAGCTCGCCCGGCCGGACCCCGGCCAACGCGACGGCCTCGGCGTCCCAGTCCAGCCGACGCAGGTCGAGCAGACCGGTGCCGGAGGCCATCGACACCGACATGGGCGCGCTGTCGAGCAGTTGGCCGAGGATGTACTCGACCAGGCCGGTGAACCGGGTCACCCCGGCCGTCCGGTCCCGCAGCCAGGGCAGCCGCACCGACCAGTAGCAGCGGTGCCACCACGCCCCGGTACGACCGTGGAAGTCCGCCGGATCGGCCGGGCCGATCGCCCCGGGCGGCGGCGTGGGCCGGGTGTCCAACCAGGTCAGTACCGGGCCGAGCGGGTCACCGGCACGGTCGAGGGGCACCACCGAGTGCCACTGCGCGCAGATCGCGACCAGCCGGACGTCACGCAGGTGGCCGGCGGCGGCCAACTCGTCCAGGCACTCGGTCAGGCAGGCGAGGTAGCCGTCGGCGTCCAGGGTGCCGGCGCCGTCCTCGGCGACCGCCAGATGCACCTTGCGACGGGCCAGCGCGCCGGGCAGCGGGTCGGCGTCGGCGTCGAGCACCAGTCCGCGTACCGAGGAGGTGCCCAGGTCGAGAGCGAGAATGTTCATCGCGGGTCACGGTACCCGGCGGCCGGGTCGACGACTCCCCGATCGGGCGGCCGGCGGCCCGAGCCGTCGTGGGAACGCCCTTCCCCGCCGCCCGCGGGCCGCCTAGGGTGTCGGTATGCCCGCGCACCTGACCTGCTGGTGGCCCGCCGACCCGGCGGCCACCCCCCGCGCGTAGCTTCACGCGGCCGCCTCACAGGCGGCCGCCGGCTCTCTCCCCGGCACCGGGGCCGCCCGACAGAGGCGGCCTCGCCCCAGGAGGAGACACCGATGAACCGCCTGCACGACCTGCTCGCCGCCGTCGACGACGGCGTCGACCCCGGCCCGTTCGCCCTCGTCCGCCGTGACGGCGTCGACCACGTCGACCTGTTCACCGGCCCGGTACGCGTCGCCGACCGGCTCGCCGACCTGCCGCTGCCCGAGGGTGGGCCCGGCCCCCGGACGCTGGCCCTGGTGCCGTACCGGCAGATCACCGAACGGGGCTTCGAGTGCCTGGACGATGGTGCCCCACTGGAGTACCTGACCGTCACCGGGCACGTCGAGCTGCCGCTGGCCGACCTGCTCGCCGCGCTGCCGGACGGGCCGGTGGTCACCAGCGACGCCGCCTTCGACGTCGACGACGACGAGTACGCCCGCCTCGTCGAGCGGGTGCTGGCCGAGGAGATCGGGCGGGGCGAGGGGGCGAACTTCG
The DNA here is from genome assembly GCF_044548625.1 of Micromonospora sp. NPDC051925. Lineage (NCBI taxonomy): Bacteria > Bacillati > Actinomycetota > Actinomycetes > Micromonosporales > Micromonosporaceae > Micromonospora > Micromonospora sp. NPDC051925. The sequence goes on from NZ_JBIUCH010000010.1 coordinate 81,036, forward strand.
TCATCCACCGCACCCTGCGGGCCACCGTGCAGGGTGCCCCGTTGGGTGCCGCGCTGGCGGCGCTGGGCCGGCTGCTGCGCCACGAGCGGGGCGCGTACTGGACGTTCCTGGTGCACACCGGCACCCGGACCCTGGTCGGCGCGAGCCCGGAACGGCACGTCAGCGTCGACGACGGCCTGGTCATGATGAACCCGATCAGCGGCACGTTCCGGCACACCGGCACGACCGCCGACCGCGCCGAGCTGCTGCGGTTCCTGCGCGACCCGAAGGAGGTCGAGGAGCTGTACATGGTCCTCGACGAGGAGCTGAAGATGATGGCCGGCGTCGCCGAGCACGGCGGGCAGGTGGTCGGGCCGTACCTCAAGGAGATGGCGCACCTGGCGCACACCGAGTACCTGCTGGCCGGGCGGGGCGCGAAGGACGTCCGGGAGGTGTTGCGGGAGACCATGTTCGCCCCGACGGTGACCGGTAGCCCGATGCAGAACGCCTGCCGGGTGATCGCCCGGCACGAACGTACCGGCCGGCGCTACTACTCCGGGGTGCTGGCGCTGCTGGGCCGCGACGCCGAGGGCCGGCAGACGTTGGACGCGCCGATCCTGATCCGGACCGCCGAGATCTCCCCCGCCGGGCGGCTCCGGGTGCCGGTCGGGGCGACCCTGGTCCGCCACTCCACCGCCGCCGGTGAGGTGGCCGAGACACACGCCAAGGCCGCCGGGGTGCTCGCCGCGCTGGGGCTCGGCCCGCAGGCGCCGGCCGCCGGCCCGTACCCGCCGGTGCGCCTGGCCGACGACCCGCAGGTACGGACGGTGCTCGCCGCCCGCAACACCCCGCTGGCCCGGTTCTGGCTCGACCAACGGGCCCCCGGTGCGACGGCGCTGCCCGGGGCGACCGGCCGGCGGGCGCTGGTGGTCGACGGGGAGGACGCCTTCACCGGGATGCTCGCCCACCAGTTGCGCGCGCTGGGCCTGACGGTGGACGTCCGGCCGTGGCACGCCCCCGGCCACGGCGACGGGTACGACCTGGTGGTGGTCGGTCCCGGGCCGGGCGACCCGGGTGCGGTCGGGGAACCGAAGATGGCCGCGCTGCGCGGGCTGCTGACCGGACGGCTCGACGCGGGGCTGCCCACCCTGGCGGTGTGCCTGGGACACCAGTTGCTCAGCGGGTTGCTCGGGTTGGCGCTGCACCGCCGCGAAGCGCCCTACCAGGGCCTGCAACGACAGGTGTCGGTGTTCGGGGTACCACGTCGGGTGGGCTTCTACTCGACGTTCACCGCCCGGTCGACCACCGACCGGATCGGCTCGCCGTACGGCCCGGTGGAGCTGTCCCGGGATCCGGAGGACGGGTCGGTGCACGCGCTGCGCGGGGCGACCTTCGCCGGGGTGCAGTTCCACCCGGAGTCGGTGCTCAGCCGGGACGGCCTGGCGGTCCTCGCCGAGCTGTTGGGGCAGTTGCTGGCCCGACCGGCGCTGGCAGCGCATGGTGACGCCGCACGGGGGTAGCACCGCGGCGACCGGTGGGCCGGACGAGGGCTCCCGACCCGTCCGGCCCACCGGTCGCCGTCGGCTCGACCGCGACCAGACCGGGGCGACCGGGGCCCTCAGCCGGCGAGGCCGCGCTTGACGGCGGCACCGATCCGGACCGCCCGCTTGGCGGTCAGCGCGGTGGCCGCGAGCGCCACGTGGTCCGGGGCGGTCTCCCCGTTGTTGCTGGTGTGCGAGGCGCCGTACGGGTTGCCGGCGACGAACTGGCTCGGGTCGGTGTAGCCGGGGGTGACCACCACACCACCCCAGTGGTAGAAGATCGTGAACAGCGACAGCAGGGTCGACTCCTGCCCGCCGTGCGAGGTGGCGGTGGAGGTGAAGCCGCTGTAGACCTTGTCCGCCAGGGCGCCGTTGGCCCAGAGCGGGCCGGTGGTGTCGATGAACTGCTTGAGCTGGGCGGCGATCATCCCGTACCGGGTGGGCGAACCGAAGATCACCACGTCGGCCCAGGCCAGGTCGTCGATCTCGGCCTCCATCACGTCCTGGGTCTCCAGCCGGTGCGCCTGCCAACCCGCATTGGAGCGGATCGCCTCGTCCGGCGCCAACTCCCGCACCTTGCGCAGCCGTACCTCGGCACCCGCCTCACCGGCGGACTCGGAGGCCGCCTGTGCCATCTGGTAGGTGATGCCGGTCGCGCTGTAGTAGATGACTGCTACCTTGACCTGGCCGTCCATCGTCTGTGTCCTCCTCGGTTTCGGGTCAGCTCCGGCGACTACCCGTTGGGGGCAGGGTCAAACGCGTCGTCATGACATGATCCGGACATGAGGCTCAGAGCTGCCACCGCCGAGGACTGGCCGGCGATCTGGCCGTTCCTGCGGGATATCGTCGCCGCCGGTCAGACGTACACCTGGCCACGCGACGTCACCGAGGATGACGCCCGCCGACGGTGGTTGGTTCCTCCGCCCGGTCGTACGGTGGTCGCCGTGGACTCCGACGGGGCGGTCCTGGGGACGGCGAAGCTGGTCGCCAACCAGGAAGGGCCGGGTGACCACGTGGCGAACGCCAGTTTCATGGTGGCCCCGGCGGCGGCGGGTCGGGGCGTCGGCCGGGCCCTGGGGACGTACGTGCTGGAGCTGGCCCGGGTCGAGGGCTACCGGGCGATGCAGTTCAACGCGGTGGTGGCCAGCAACACCCGGGCGGTGGCGCTGTGGCGGTCGCTGGGTTTCGCGGTGGTCGGCCGGGTGCCGGAGGGTTTCCGCCACCCCGACCTCGGCTTGGTCGACCTGCTGGTGATGCACCGCCGGCTGGACTGATCGGACGCCCGGTCCGAGCGGCCTCCGAGAGGCCGGAGCCGCAGCTCAAGATTTGCGCAAGTTCCGCGCGGGAACGCTCTCACGTTTCGGCCGGAGCGGAATCCTGGTGGGCACCGTTGCCGGGGGAGAGGCCGCCTTCGGCGACCGGGGGGCCTGCACGGGGGGATCGCGCTCCGCCGCTTCGGCAACCGGCGGAGCGCGATCAGGGGCCTTCCCCGGCAGGCCCGATCCGGCGGCCGGTGTCGGGGATGCTTCCTATGCTGACCGGTGTGGTGGAGCTGACCGGTGGCGAGGCGCTGGCGTTGCGGATGGCCGCACTGTTGCTGCGGGAGCATCCGCGTGGCCGGCCGGCGGACGTCGCCGGGGTGGTCGAGTGGTTCGGAGCGATGCAGGCCCAGGACGCGGCGAGCGGCCTGTGGTCGCTGGGGCTACGGCTGCCCGGCCACACCGAGGCCGACGTGCGGGCCGCCCTGGAGCGACGCGAGGCGCTGCGCACCTGGCCGATGCGGGGCACCGTGCACCTGGTGCCGTGCCGGGACGCCCGCTGGATGCTGGAGTTGACCGGCGTACGGGCGCTGGCCGGGGCGACGGCCCGGCGGGCCGTGCTGGGGCTCACCGACGTCGAGGCCGACCACGCCGCCGACGCACTCGGCGCGGCGCTGGCCGGCGGCGGCCGGCTGACCCGCGCGCAGTGCCTGGCCGCGCTCGCCACCGCCGGAGTCGACGTCACCGGTCAGCGCGGCTACCACCTGCTCTGGTATGCCAGCCAACGGGGCGTCACCTGCATCGCCCCGCACGTCGGCACCGAGCAGACCTTCGCCCTGCTCGACGAGTGGGCCCCCGACCCGCACCACCCCGAGCGGGACGAGGCGCTGGGCATCCTGGCTGGGCGCTACTTCCGCAGCCACGGGCCGACGACCCGGCGGGACTTCACCGGCTGGACGGGACTGACCGCCGCCGACGCGAAGCGGGCCATCACGGTCGCCACCGACGCCGGTGAGCTGGCCCGGGTGCAGGTCGACGGCGTGGAGTCGTACCTCGACCCGGCGCTGCTCGACGCGCCCCGGCTGCCGCTGGACGACGTGCACGTGCTGCCCGGCTTCGACGAGTACCTGCTGGGCTTCAAGGACCGGCTGCTGATGCTCGACCCGGCGCACCTGGCGGCGGTGATCCCCGGCGGCAACGGGGTCTTCCAGTCCACGGTGGTGCGCGGTGGGCGGGTGGTCGGCACCTGGAAGCGCCGCCTCGCCCGGACCAGGGTCACCGTGGCGGTGCGGCCGCTGGTCACGCTGGACGCGCAGACGCGGCAGCGGGTCGAGGCGGCGTTGGAGGGCTACGCCCGGTTCCTCGGCCTGCCGCTGCACCTCTCCTGGTAGTGCGCTGCGTCCCGGCAGCCCTTCCGGTCCGGGCAGCCCTTGCACGCCACGGTGCTGCTCGCGCATCCCGGCACCTTGCGCACTGTTGGTGACTCTACGCAACCCACGGCGATGTAACCGAAAGTAATCGATGACTGTCAGTCGCCGACGATCCCGACGCACCCACAACCCGAGCAGAGCCGCTCCGAGCTGGGCATTCTTCGAAACACACCGCCGACCTCCACTACCCCTTGGCAGACACTCTGCTCTGCTGCCACCCACGCGACGGTCACCTCCCGCAACCGTCGCGTGGGTGGCAGCAGAGCAAAGTGGCCGAAGGTGGTGGGGTGGGGCCACAGTAAAGTTACTGTCCGTGTTGAACAGGTGGGCGCGGCGAAACGCGGAGCCCGAGGAGTCGTGGGGTGGCGGGCGGGGGATCTGACACGCCGATGGGGACGGCACGCCCCAACGGGGACCGGCGGCGTGCTGCCACCGGCCTCCGTGCGGGCGTGCCGTCCCAGGCGGGCGGGCCGCCACCGGTCCCGGACGACCCGCAGGCGGCGGATCAGTCGCCGAGCGTGCCGGCCGACCGGCCCTCGTGCAGGGTGAGGTTCCGCCCGGTCGACGGATCGAACAGGTGGATCTTTTCCAGGTTGAACCAGACCCGCCGGTCCTCACCCTCCCGCACCGGCGACTCGGCCGACAGCCGGGTCACCAGGTTGCCCCCGCCGCCGCTGAAGTCGGCACCGGCGTCGGCGGCCAACTCCTCCAGCTCGGCGGCGCTGGCCCGCTGCCCCTCGACGGTGAAGTAGACGTACTTGTCCGAGCCCATCGACTCGACGATCTCGGCGGGTGCGGTGAACTCCATGCCCCGGCCACGGGCCTCGTCGTCGATCAGTTCGGCGTCCTCGAAGTGCTCCGGGCGGATGCCGACGATCAGCTCGCGCGGCGCGTCGGCCCCCTCCAGCTCACGGCGGAGGCGCTCGCCGATCGGCACGTCACCCAACGCGGTGCGCAGCTTCCCGTCCTCCACGGCGGCGTGCAGGAAGTTCATCGACGGCGAGCCGATGAAGCCGGCGACGAAGAGGTTGCGCGGGTGGTCGTACAGCTCCTGGGGCGGGCCGACCTGCTGGATGGCGCCGCCCCGCATGATCACCACGCGGTCGCCGAGGGTCATCGCCTCGGTCTGGTCGTGGGTCACGTAGACGGTCGTGGTGCCGAGCTTCTTCTGCAACCGGGACACCACGGTTCGCATCTGCACCCGCAGCTTGGCGTCCAGGTTGGACAGCGGCTCGTCCATCAGGAACGCCTTCGGCTGCCGGACGATCGCCCGGCCCATCGCCACCCGCTGGCGCTGCCCGCCGGAGAGGTTCGCCGGCTTGCGGTCCAACAGCGGGGTCAGCTCCAGGACCTTCGCCGCCTCGTCCACCTTCTGGTCGATGGTCGCCTTGTCGAGCTTGGCCAACCGCAGCGGGAAGGCCATGTTCTCCCGCACGGTCATGTTCGGGTAGAGCGCGTACGACTGGAACACCATCGCGATGTCCCGGTCCCGGGGCGCCTTGTCGTTGACCCGTTGCCCGCCGATGCGCAGCTCACCGGAGCTGATGTCCTCCAGCCCGGCGATCATGTTGAGGGTGGTGGACTTCCCGCAGCCCGACGGGCCGACCAGGATGACGAACTCGCCGTCGGCGATCTCCAGGTCGACGTCCTGCACCGCCACGGTCCCGTCCGGGAACCGCTTGCTCACCTTGTCCAGCACGATCTCGGCCACTGTTACCACCTATCCCTTGACTGCGCCGGAGGTCAGACCGGAGACGATGCGGCGCTGGAAGAAGAGCACGAACAGGATGATCGGAATGGTGATCACCACGGCGGCGGCGCAGATCGCCCCGGTGGGGTCCTCGAACTGCGACTCGCCGGTGAAGAACGACAGCGCCACCGGCACCGTACGGGCCCGCTCGGTCGAGGTGAGCGTGATGGCGAACAGGAAGTCGTTCCAGCAGAAGATGAAGACCAGGATCGCCGTGGTGAACAGCCCCGGCGCGGCCAGCGGGGCGATGACCCGCCGGAACGCCTGCCCCTGGGTCGCGCCGTCCATCTTCGCCGCCTTCTCCAGGTCCCACGGGATCTGCTTGAAGAACGCCGACAGCGTGTAGATCGCCAGCGGCAGCGCGAAGGTGATGTACGGCAGGATCAGCCCCGGCCAGGTGTCGAAGAGGCCGAGCTGCCGCTCGATCTCGAACAGCGGCGACACCAGCGACACCTGCGGGAACATCGCGATCAGCAGGGAGACCCCGACCAGCAGGCGCTTGCCGGGGAAGTCCAGCCGACTGATCGCGTACGCGGCCATCGCGCCGAGCACCACCGCGATGAGCGTGGCGATCAGGGCGATGCCGATGGAGTTGACCAGGGCCCGGACGAACTGGTCGGTGTCGAAGATCGATCGGTAGTTGTCCAGCGTCCACTCCCTCGGCCAGAACCTGCCGTCGGTGAGGGTGGCCGGGGTCTTGAACGACAGTGAGGCGATCCAGAGCACCGGGACCAGGGCGAAGACGACGACGATGACGTCGATCAGGCCCCAACGCAGCTTCGCCCGGGTGGTGGTGTCGGCCATGTCAGCGCCTCTCCCCGTCGTCGCTGCCCGGGGCAGCGGTGCCGAACAGCTTCACGAAGACGAACGCGATGATCGCCACCGTGATGAAGATCAGCACGGACATCGTGGAGCCGATGCCGAGGTTGAGCCCCCGGATCAGGTTGTTGTAGGCGAGCATCGACACCGACGAGGTCTCGTTGCCGCCGTTGGTGAGCACGAAGATGTTGTCGAAGACCCGGAACGCGTCGAGGGTGCGGAACAGCAGCGCGACCAGGATCGCCGGCTTCATCACCGGCAGCATCACCTTGGTGAACCGTTGCCAGGCGGTCGCCCCGTCGGTGGACGCCGCCTTGAGCAGATCCTCCGGCACCAGCGCCAGCCCGGCCATCAGCAGCAGCGCCATGAACGGGGTGGTCTTCCAGATCTCGGCCAGCATGATGATCGCCAGCGAGCTGGCCCGCTCGGTCAGCGGCGCGCTGCCGTCGAAGAGGTTGGCCAGGTAGCCGGTGCCGGGCGTCCAGGCGTACCGCCAGGAGAACGCCGCGACCACCGTGACGATGCCGTACGGGATCAGCGCCGCGGTCCGGACGATGCCCCGGCCGACCAGGGTGCGGTGCATGACCAGGGCCAGCCCCATGCCGAGCACCAGCTCCACCACGACGGTGACCACCGTGATCAGCATGGTCACCCCGAACGCGGTCCACCAGAACTCGTTGCTCAGCACGGTGACGTAGTTCTCCAACCCGATGAACTTCCGCTCATCGGGGAAGCGCAGGTCGAAGCGTTGCAACGACAACCAGACCGAATAGCTGATCGGGTACGCGGTGACCAGCACCATGACCAGCGCGGCCGGGGCGCAGAGCAGCCAACCGAGCTTCCGTTCGGCCTTCTTGTTCTCACTCAACGGGCTGCGCCGGCTCACGGCAGGACCCCCTTGGACTGGAGGGCGTCGGAGATCGCGTCACGCAGCTCGTTCGCCGTCTGCTCCGGCCGGATCGCCGACGGCGGCGACAGGATCGCCGACATCACCGTGGAGATGCTCTGGTACGCGGGGGTCAGCGGCCGGACCGCCGGCTCCTTCAGCTCCGCCAGGATGGTCTCCTTCATCGGGTACGCCTCGTCCATCTCCGGGTCGTCGTAGACGGCCTCGATGGTCGGCGGCACCCCGTCGTTGATCGCGGAGAACTTCTGGTTCTTGGCGTCCCGGAGGCACTTCGCCGCCTCGAACGACTCGGTCGGGTGCTTGGAGTAGGCGCTGACCGCCAGGTTGACCCCGCCGATGGTGACCTTGCTGGGGGTGTTTGCGTCGATCCCGGGCACCCGGGCCCACCTGACCTTCTTGGCCAGCTCCGGGTCGGCCTCCTGCAACGCCGGGTAGACGAACGGCCAGTTGACCTGGAACGCGCCGTTGCCGGACTGGAAGTCCAGCCGGACGGGGTCCTCGGTGGAGTTGCTGAACGACGGCGACGTCACGCCCGACGTGGCAAATCGCTGAAGCTGGTCGAGGGCCTTGACCGTGCCAGAGTCCATCACGGCCTTCTTGCCGTCGTCGCTGAGGATCTTGCCGCCGGCGCTCTCGGCCAGCGTGTTGTAGAGCACGACCAGGCCCTCGTACTGCGCCCCCATGGTGAGCACCTGGTACGGCTTGCCCTGCCCCTTGAGGTCCTTGGCGGCGGTGATCATGTCGTCCCAGGTCTTCGGGGCCTGCGGCACCAGATCACTGCGGTACCAGAGCAGCTGCACGTTGGTGTTCTTCGGCGCACTGTAGAGCTTGTCCTCGTACCGGGCGGTGTCCAGCGGGCCGGCAAGGGTGCCCTGCTCCACCTCGCTCCTGTCCTGACCGGTCCACTCCCGGATCCACTTCGCGCTGGCGAACTCCTGGGTCCAGGTGACGTCGAGGCCGAGCACGTCCATCCCGGTGTCCTCGGCGGCGAGCCGGCGGACCAGCTGCACCCGCTGGTCGTCGGCCTGCCGGGGCAGCACCCGGTAGGCGATCTGGTATCGGCCCTCGGCCCGGGTGTTGCAGTCGTCGACCACCTTCTGCAGGTTCTGCTCCGGCGGGTAGTACAGGTTGATCGTGGGCGTACCACCGCCGCCGTCGTCAGTGCCGCACGCGGCCAGCGGCGCGACCAGCGCCAACGCGGCCACCGCCGCCCCGGCCCGGACAGCCGGCCGACGCCGGTGTCGGGCCGTTCCGGGCTCCGTCATCACCCTCCCCCTCTCTTCGGCGAATACCGGGGAGGTCACCCGCGCCCCGGTGCACGGCGAGCCGGTACCGGGCCGGTGAAGTGCGGAAACGCCCCGCCCCGGCCGTTCCGTGCGCCTACACTGCCCGACCTGCGAAGTCGCGAAACCTGCCGGTAACCAGAGTCCGGACCGATCGGTCGGCCCGCACCGGAGGTGGCGCGGCCGGGTGTCCCAGGTCGTGCCCAATCGGGCCGGCCGCACGGTTCAACCTCGGCACACACTCTGCGGGCCGACGCACACCGTCAGGCCGACGCACACCACTCAGGCGACGCGCGGGCACCGTCGAGACTGACGCGCACCGTTAAGGCCGACGCGCACCGTTCAGGCCGACACGCACCGTTCAGGCCGACACGCACCGTTCAGGCCGACACGCACCGTTCAGGCCGACACGCACCGTTCAGGGGCGGGCGCACCCGGTTCAGGCGCGGGCTCTCGCCCAGGACAGGAAGCGTTCGGTCATCCGGGCCGGTGGGTGTTCCGGGTGCAGTTGGCTGAGCTGGTTCGTCGCCTCGTACATCAGGGTGCCGAGGTAGACGAGCAGCCCGGTGCGGTCCTTGCGGTACTCGGTGAGCAGGGCGAGCTTGGCCGGCTGGCAGGGCCACTCCCGGCCACAGTTGCGGCACCGCCACAGTGGGCGCATCGCGACGTGCGGGACAGGCGGTCGGACCACCATCACCGCCACCTCCTCGAATCATGGGCGCGTTCGGCGGGGTCGGCCCCGGCCGTCTCGACCCGGGGCCGACCATCCGCGTCACCACACCGATCTGGGGACTGGAAGGGGCCGCTCCCGCACGGGGGATCGGGAGCGGCCCCGGGCTGGGCCCGCTGCCGCCCTCCCCGGCTGCCAGCGGGCCCGCCACGGGTGACAGTCTGCTGATCGGACCACTACTGTCGATACACGCTCACGTCATCTGCGCAGCTCAGCGGGGCGGGTGAGCGACCACGACAGACCCGCCGATCCACGGTGGGCAGAGACTGGGGGTGTGATGGGGACAGCTACCGATTACGTGTTGGAGGAGTTACGCCTGTTCCGGGCGGCGCTCGGGCTCAGCCAGGACGACTTCGGCAAGGGCATCGGCTACTCGGGGTCGCACGTCAGCTCGGTGGAGACCGGCGGCCGGGCACCCACCAAAGAGTTCATGAAGGCGGTCGACGGCCACCACCAGACCGGCGGGCGTTTCCTGCGGATGCTGGAGCGGTTGGGCCGACTCGACGCCGAGCCGGCCTGGCTCCGGGAGTGGATCGAGTTCGAGCGGGAGGCGACCACCCTGCGCTGGTTCGAGCTGGCGTACGTGCCGGGTCTGCTCCAGACCGAGCGGTACGCCCGCGCGACGCTGGCCGGCGGCCGGTTCGCCCCGGAGGACGTCGACCGGATCGTGGCGTCCCGCCTCGAACGGCAGGCGATCCTGCGGCGGGAGCGCCCACCGCAGCTCATCTGCGTGATCGACGAGGCGGTGCTCCGCCGGCCGGTGCTCGACCAGCCGGGGCTGATGATCGAGCAGTGTGAGCACCTGGCCCGGTTGACCGCCGAGGAGCACGTCCAGGTGCACATCGTGCCGACCGACGCCGGCATGTACCTGGGGCTGGCCGGGCAGTTCATCATCGCCGAGATGCCCGACGGTGAGCGGGTGACCTATGCGGACAACCAGCTCACCGCGCAGATCGTCGATACGCCAACCGATGTTGCTAGTCTGGCCAGGACGTGGGAGATCGTGCGGAACGAGGCGCTCCCCCGCCGGCAGTCAATCGAGCTGATCAAGGAAGTGGCGAAGTCATGGACATGATGACCCCGCAGTGGCGGAAGTCGACCAGGTCCGGCGGCAACGGCGGAGCCTGCGTCGAGGTCGCCGACAACCTGCCCGGCCGGGTGCTGGTGCGCGACACCAAGGACCGCGACGGCGGCACCCTCCACTTCGACCGTACGGCCTGGACCGCATTCGTCGGCTACGCCAAGCAGCACTGACGCGGCTCACCGGCCAGGCTCCACCGCATAGCCGGGGAGCCTGGCCGGCCCAACCAGCCTCCACCGCAAGACCCAAGTCCGAGCGGCCCAACCAGCCCCCACCGCAAGACCCAAGTCCGAGCGGCCCGACCAGGTTCCACCGCGCGGCCGGGAGCCTGGTCGGGCCCGGCCGCCTCTCACCCCCGCTCCGGCCCGTCGCGCAGGGGCGACGGTCGTCGATGATCAACGAGGCTCTACTCGGCAGCGGCGGCGCTCAGCAAGAGCGCAATCTCGGGACAGCGACACGGAGGCGATCGGGGCGTCAGTCGCCTCGGCCGTCAGCGTGCCGCCGGCAGGTGTCGCCCGCACGTACGTCTCGACTCGGAGCTGCACGCCCGACGCGACTGCTGGTCGGGGTGCCCACCCCGCAGACGACCGTCGACCTGCCGCTGCGGCCTTGGCCGACCGACCCACGCCCCACGTCGCGGTATGCAAAGCCCCGCCCCATGATCGGATTGCCGAAATGGAGACGACACGCCGGGGAAAGCACATCGAATGGCAATCTGATCTTGAGGCTCCAGCAGTTCCGCCCGGCCAGGGGTACGCAGCCGAGCCGGACGGCCCAGGCGACACACAAGCAAAGCCGGGCGGCACACACAGCAGAGCCGGGTGGGTAGCTCAGCATGCGCCCAGCCTTCGCGAAGATCGACTCAGTTGAGGCGATACAGCGGTATCGAGGTGCGGTGGACACCGCAACATCGCCCCCCTGGAGTCGATCAACCAAGCGCTCTGCCAGCCAGCCGCCATGCGCTGGATCTCGTCGACCCGCTGGTCAGCGACTGGGCAGCACCGCTGAAGCAAGGAGTGGGAAACGTCGAAAACCTCGTCTGACACTCCTGGCCATGGAACCGACCCCGCCCGCCCCGCACCCCTCACCGCCCGCACCCCAACACCACCCGACGCCCCGGCCACCGCCCGCACCCCAACACCACCCGACGCCCCGCGCCCCGGCGGGTACCGTGGGGTCCGTCGGCTGACCACGACCGTCCGGACGGCGGGTGCGGCGGGGCTACCCCGGGTGTGCCGCGTGCACTAGCGTTGATGCACTCACTCCACCAGCCAGCGCGTCGCCGTCGTAGTCGATACGCCTCCGGCCGACATCAGCCTGCCCGTTCGGTGGGTTCTCCCGCGAACTCCCACTGCGCGCCCACCGGTCTGGGCAGGATCGTCCTCAACGAGGAGGTGCTCCGTGGTGCAGGACACCCGCGCTCTCGCCCTGACGTTCGAGGTGAGCGGCCTGCCACCGGTAAAGACCGAGGCGCTGTCCATCTTCGCCGCCGGCCATCGGCAGGCGACGAGGGTCCGCGCCCTGCTCGAAGCGGCCTGCGCCGCGGCCCAGCACACCGGCTGGACGCCGTTGGCCGGGCCGATCGAGGTCGACCTGATCCTGCGCTGCCCACCCGGGCATCGCACGTCTGACGCCAGCACCCTGCTCGGTGGGGTGTGCGCGGTGCTCCAGGACAAGAAGCGGGTGGCGAACATCGGGCTGGCCCATCTCGGGGTCCTGGTCGACGTCGCCCTCTACGTCGACGACCGGCAGGTCCGTCGGCTGTCGTACCTGGAGGAGCCGGCGGAGGACTTCTCGTACCAGGTCCGGGTGGCCGCCGCGCCAGCCGTGGTTTGACCGACGCCCGCGGTGGGGTACCGCGGACGCCGACGAAGGGAGCGCCGATGTCGGAGCCACATGTCACGCTCGACCCGAGAGGGCTCGACCCGGTGCAGCAGAAGCTGCGCGGCCCGCTGGAGGACCAGCTGACCTCGGCCCTCCAGGCGGCCACCGACCGGGTCCGGGCCAGCTACGCGGGCGAACCGGTCGAACAGGTCTGCCAGCGGTTGCTCGAGGAGACCCGCTCCGGGCTGCACCCGGACATCGCCGCCGGTTTCCGGCCCGACATGGACGAGTTCTGCCGGGTGGCGGTGGCGATCGTCCGGGACGAGGTCTCCTGACCCACCCGAGTCGTCCCGACCGGCGCGAGGTCTGCTGGCGCGCGCGGAGAACTGCCCATGCGCGGAGAACTGGCCGCGCGAGGAGAACTGGCCGCGCGAGGAGAGCTGGTCAGGGCCGGGTCCGCAACTCCCCGACCCTGACCGCCAGCCGTCCGGCCTGGCGGCGGCGCTCGCCGACCGGGCACAGCGGGCGGGGCAGGACGCCCCACACCAGGCCCGACACGACGCAACGGCCGCCTGCACTCAGCTCCACGGTGCCCAGCACCGGACTTCGGCGCGTTCCCGACCACCCCGAATGGTCACGAACGCCGGCCAAGGTTAGGCACCCGCCCGGTTGCCGGGCAAGCAGGTCGGCGGTGCCGCGAAAGTGATTCACACGGGGGTGGAATTGCGGCATCCCGGCGTGACACGGTCAGCCGGGCTGACGCTGCTTCTCGTCGAGGCGACCGGTCGGTGGCGTGACCGGAGGGCTGGCAGCCGCGCGTCCCGCCGCCCAGCCGCCGAGGATCATCCCCAGCGCCACCAGGTGCAGCAGTCGTACGCCCAGCGGGGCGGACACCGTGGCGGCGGGCAGCACCGGCAGCACCGGCGCCCCGAGGGCGACGACCGACAGGGTCACCGCCCGGAACACCACCGGCCGGGCCGGCGGCGCGGGCGGCGGAACGCCGAGGAAGACCTGCCCCCGACGGGCGGCCCGGACCGCCAGGGCGCACACCACCGCCCCGCACACCAGGCTGCTGACCAGGTTGGAGAGGAACCACCAGTCCATCCCGGCGAGGGTGGCCACGGCGGGGTCCACCCCCAGGGCATGCGGCCACCGCGTGCTGTGGGTCACCCGGTCCAGGCCGACGTGGCTGACCGCGCCGATCAACGCCGAGCAGACGGTCACCTGCCAGGGATGCCGGACGCCGCCGAGCGCCGCGTAACCGGGCCAGCCGAAGAGTCGACCCCCGGGCAGGTGCACGGCGACCCCGGCCACCACCCGGCGGACCAGCCAGGCGTAGGCCAACGCCACCGGCAGGCACCACCAGAGCACCCCACCCAGGGTGTGCACCCGCCCGCCCAGCTCGAACCGGGTGCCGCTGACCAGGTAGGCGACGTCCGGTGCCACCGCGCCGGTGCAGAGCGCCACCCCGTCGAACCAGTGCGGACGCCACAGCTTCAGCGGCAGCACCGGCGCCAGGTGAGAGGGGAAGGTCAGCGGCACGCACCGTACGTTACCGTTTCGGCACCCTCAGAAGTGGTCAAGCAGGTCCGGGAAGGCGGCCAGTCGGATCACCCCGACGTCGGCCGGGTCGAGGTCGTCGTCCTCCAGGACCCAGGTGTTCTCGTTGGGGATGAACACCGCCCGCATACCGGCCGCCCGCGCCGGCAGGATGTCCGACCTCGGGGAGTTGCCGATCATCCAGGCGTCGGCCGGGACGAAGCCGTGTTCCCGGGCCAGCCACCGGTAGGTCTCGGCGTTCTTCTCGGCCACGATGTGTGCCGCGTCGAAGTGGTGCAGCAGGCCGCAGGCGTCCAGCTTGCGCTGCTGCTCCTCCCGGTCCCCCTTGGTCAGCAGCAGCAGGTCGTACCGGCCGGCCAGGGCGTCGAGGGTGTCGGCGACGCCGGGCATCAGCTCGACCTGATGGGTGACCAGCGCCTGGGCCAGTGCGTCGAGGTCGCGGCGTTCCCGGTCGGTGGCCGGGCGCTCGCGCAGCCGCTCCAGGCACTCGCCGAGGCTACGCAGGAAGACCTTGCTGCCGTAGCCGTGGGCCACCGCGTTGGCCCGCTCGATGTCGTCGAGCACCGTACGGATCTGGACCCGGTCGAGCGTCGGATGGTCGAGCCAGTCCAGGAAGTCGTCGATCACCCGCTCGAAGAGGACGTTGTTCTCCCAGAGCGTGTCGTCGGCGTCGAAGATCAGCGTCGTCGTGGTCCCATCCGGGGTCATCCTGGTCCCTTCCCGATCGGCCGCCCGGCCGGCGGCGGCCCCGGACACCCTAGTGGCCCGGCCCGTCCGGCACATCCGGGTTCTCCCGGCGCAGGGTCAGGATCAGGTCGGCGACCAGGGCCGTCCACCCGGTCTGGTGCCAGGCCCCGAGCCCGGCCCCGTTGTCGCCGTGGAAGTACTCGGGGAAGGCGATCAGGTCCCGCCAGTCGGGATGGGTCTGGAAGAGCTGGCAGGCCCCGTAGATCGGCCGGCGGCCCCAGTCGTCCCGGGTGAACAGGGCGATCAACCGGGCGGAGAGGTCGTCGGCGATCTCGTCCAGGGTGCACTTGCGCCCCGATCGGGTCGGGTACTCCACCAGGAGGTCGTCGCCGAAGAACGAGGCGTAGTCGCGCAACGCGCTGATCAGCAGGAAGTTCGTCGGCATCCAGATCGGGCCACGCCAGTTCGAGTTGCCGCCGAACAGCCCGCTGGTCGACTCGGCCGGCTCGTAGCCGACGCAGAACTCCTGCCCGCCGAGGTCGACCGCGAACGGCTTGTCCAGGTGGGCCCGGCTGAGCGTACGCAGGCCGTAGTCGGAGAGGAACTCGTCGGGGTCGAGCATCCGGGCCAGCAGCCGGACCACCTGCTCCGGGCCGACCATGGACAGCAACCGCTGCTGGCGGCCGTCCGGGCCGAGCCGGCGGGCCCCGATCACGTCGGCGTACTCGGGACGTTGGGTGAGGAACCAGCGCAGCCGGGCACCCAGCTCGGGCAGGCGTTGCAGGGTCCGCCCGGTGAGCCGGGTGGTGGCCGCCAGCGGCAGCAGCCCCACCACCGAGCGGACCTTCAGCGGCACCTGGCTGCCGTCGGCGAGCCGCAGCACGTCGTAGAAGAACGCGTCCTCGGCGTCCCACAGGCCCTGCGAGTAGCCGGCGGCGGCGATGTAGGCGAAATGTTCGAAGAACTTCGTCGCGGTGTCCACGTACGCCCGATCGTGCTCGGCCAGCACGATCGCCATGTCCAGCAGGTTGAGGGCGTACATCGCCATCCAGCCGGTGCCGTCGGACTGTTCGAGCACCCCGGCCACCGGCAGCGCGGCCGAGCGGTCGAACGGGCCGACGTTGTCCAGCCCGAGGAAGCCCCCCTCGAACAGGTTGTTGCCGCCGGTGTCCTTGCGGTTGACCCACCAGGTGAAGTTGAGCAGCAGCTTGTGCATCACCCGGGCGAGGAACTCGTGGTCCCGCCCACCGTCGATCTCGAACACCTTCAGCGCGGCCCAGGCGTGCACCGGCGGGTTCACGTCGCCGAACGCCCACTCGTACGCCGGGATCTGCCCGTTGGGGTGCAGGTACCACTCGCGGAGCAGGAGCAGCACCTGCTCCTTGGCGAAGCCCGGGTCCACCCGGGCGATGCTGACGCAGTGGAAGGCCAGGTCCCAGGCGGCGTACCAGGGATACTCCCACGGGTCGGGCATGGAGATCACGTCGAAGCTGGTCATGTGCCACCAGGCGCTGTTGCGCCCGTGCCGGCGACCGGCCGGCGGTGGCGCCGAGCCCGGGTCGCCCTCCAGCCACCGCTTGACGTCGAAGTGGTAGAACTGCTTGCTCCACATCAGCCCGGCGATCGCCTGCCGGGCCACCAGTGCCTCGTCGGCGCTGGCCGCCGCCGGGATCACCCCGGCGAAGAAGCGGTTCGCCTCGGCCCGTCGGGCCCACACCACGGCGTCGAAGCCGGCGTCCAGATCCGCCGGGGGCGGCGGGGTGGCGGCGGGCGGCGGGGCGGTCCGGGTCAGCCGCAGCCGGATCTGCCGCTGCCCGCCGGCCGGCACGTCCAGCACGTAGTGCAGGGCGCCCTTGGTCCCCTCCCGGTCCGGGTTGACGGTGTCCGCGCCGGCCACCACGTGGTCGTTGATGCCGTCCTTCGGGTACGGCGACCGGCCGGGCAGCCCCCACAGCCGTTCGGCGTTGGTGTCGTTGTCGCAGAGCAGCGGGGTCGGCTCGCCGTCGCCCTCCAGCAGGATCTGCCCCAGCACCCAGTGCTCGCCGACCAGCCGGGCGCCCTCCCCCACCAGCCGGGGCACCCGGTCCGCGCCGGGCGGACCCCAGGCCCAGGTGTTACGGAACCACAGCGTGGGCAGCACGTGCAGGGTGGCCGCCCGGTCGGCCCGGTTGGCGACGGTGACCACGATGCACAGGTCGGTCGGGGACGCCTTGGCGTAGTCGACGGTGACCGCCCAGTACCGGTCGTCGTCGAAGATACCGGTGTCGACCAGCTCGTACTCGGTCTCGTCCCGGCCGCGCAGGGCGTTGACGGCGACCAGTTCGTCGTACGGGAAGGCGGCCTGCGGGTAGTGGTAACGCCAGCGCATCCAGGAGTGGGTGGGGGTGCTGTCGAGGTACCACCAGTACTCCTTGGCGTCCTCGCCGTGGTTGCCGCCGTCACCACCGAGGCCGAACATCCGCTCCTTGAGGATCGGGTCCGCGCCGTTCCACAAGGCCAGCCCGAAGCAGAACGTCTGCCGGTCGTCGCAGACGCCCGCCATGCCGTCCTCGTTCCACCGGTAGGCTCTGGACCGCGCGTGGTCGTGGGGGAAGTAGTCCCACGCCGTACCGTGCTCGCTGTAGTCCTCCCGTACCGTCCCCCACGCCCGCTCGGACAGATAGGGACCCCATGCGCGCCAGTCCTGCTCCCCGGCATCGGCCTGGGCGAGTCGGAGCCGCTCGGCGTCGGGGGACGGTGCGTCGGAGGGCGATCTGTCGGTGAACACCTGCACATCTTCGACGCCGCCGGGGTACTTGACCACAGCGCCCATTGTCGTCGTGGCGTGTTACACCTCGCCGCCACAGGAGGAATGAAGTTGATCGAGTTCGGTTTCGGCCCGGGAGTCTGCGGTGAACTGACCGACGGGGCGACCCGGGAATGGCTGGTCACCGACGGTCTCGGCGGGTACGCCACGGGCACGGTGAGCGGGCTGCGGACCCGTCGCTACCACGGTCTGCTGGTGGTCGCCGGGGAAACCCCGGCCGCCCGCCGGGTGGGACTGGTGAGCCTGGACCCGGCGGTGGTCCTGCCGTCCGGCGCCCGGGTCCGGCTCGGCGCGCACGAGTGGTCCTCGGGCGTGGTCGACCCCCGCGGCTTCGAGCTGCTGGAGCGCTTCGACCTGGTCGACGGGCTGCCCCGCTGGCGGTGGCGGATCGGTGACGTGGTGATCGAGCGGGAGCTGGCCATGACGTACGGCCGGTCCGCCGTCGCCGTGGTGCACCGGCTGGTGGCCGGCGGCCCGGTCCGGCTGGACCTGTCGGCCGCCTGCACCTGGCGCGACGCGCACGGCGAGCGGCGGGCCGACGGCCCCGCGCCCCGGGTGGAGCCGGTCGACGGCGGCGCGGTGGTCGAGGGCGCGTTCCGGCTCGCCGGCCCGGACTGGACGCCGGAGGGGCAGTGGTGGCTGGGCGTGCACCACCGGGAGGAGGCCGCCCGTGGGCTGCACCCCGACGAGGACCTCTGGTACGCGGGCCGGTTCTCCGGCGCGCTGGACCGCCCCGGGGACACCGTCGCCGTGCTGGCCTGGGCCGGTGACCTGGCCGAGGAGCCGCCACCGGCGACGCAGGTGGTGGCGGCGGCCCGGCGACGGCACCGGGCGGTGGTGGCGGCGGCACAGCCGGCCGACCCGGTGGAGGCGACCCTGGCCCTGGCCGCGGACGCGTTCGTGGTGCGCACCGCCGCCGGGCCGGACGTGGTGGCCGGCTACCCCTGGTTCGGCGCCTGGTCGCGGGACACCATGACCTCGTACGAGGGGTTGTTCCTGTGCACCGGGCGGGCCGACGAGGGGCGGGAGCTGCTGCGCTCGTACGCGGCGACGCTGTCGGAGGGGATGCTGGCGAACACCGCCGACACCGGGAGGGTGGAGTACAACACGGTCGACGCGACGCTGTGGTTCCTGCACGCGGTGAGCCGGCACGTCACCGTCACCGGTGACACCGACCTGGGTGACGAGCTGCTACCGGCGCTGCACGGGGTGGTGCAGGCCCACCTGACCGGCACCCGGTACGGCATCGCGGTCGACCCGACCGACGGGCTGATCACCCAGGGCGGCCCCCCGGACACCGCGCTGACCTGGATGGACGCCCGGGTGTACGGGGTGCCGGTGACCCCGCGCACCGGCAAGCCGGTCGAGGTCAACGCGCTGTGGATCAACGGGCTGGCCGGGTTGGCCGAGCTGACCGAACTGGCCGGTCAGGACCCGGCCGAGCTGTGGCGGCTGCACGGCCACGCCCGGAACTCGTTCGGCAAGCGGTTCCCCACCCCGGCGGGCTGGTTGCACGACGTGGTGGACGCGCCGGCCCCGGCGTACCCGCTGGGCGGGGCGGCGCACCACGACGACGACCTGCTCCGCCCGAACCAGCTGCTCGCCTGGTCGCTGCCGTACGCCCCGCTGGAGCCGGACCCGGTGGCGTTGCGCCGGGTGGCGGCCGGGCTGTTCACCCCGCTGGGCCCGCGCAGCCTCGCCCCCGACTCGCCGGAGTTCGCACCCCGGCACCGGGGCGGCCCGGCGGAGCGGGACGGGGCCTACCACCAGGGCACGGTCTGGCCGTGGCTGGTCGGCCCGTTCGTCGAGGCGTACCGCAAGGCCGGGCTGCCCACCGACGACCTGCTGGTCGGGCTCGTCGGCCATCTGGGCGAGTACGGCCTGGGCTCGGTGAGCGAGACGGCGGAGGGCACCGCACCGCACGCCGCCACCGGCTGCCCGTTCCAGGCCTGGTCGGTGGCCGAGTTGCTGCGCGTCAGGCGGGCGCGATAGGCAGGCGTTACACACCGGCAACGGCGACGTCTCCGCTGGTTATCCGCGGGTGTGCAGGATTGGCCCCGAACCCCGGGCCACAGCGACGACACCCTCATGGTGTCCCACCGCCGTGCGCCCAGGCACCACCGAAGGGGGCCGCATGTCACCTGACGCCGACGTGATCGACATCCACCCCGCCCGGCACCAGCGGGTGCTGATGCTCTCCTGGGAGTACCCACCCGTGCTCGTCGGCGGGCTCGGCCGGCACGTCCATGCCCTGGCGACGGCCCTGGCCGCCGCCGGGCACGAGGTCACCGTGGTCACCCGGCACGCCGAGGGGGCGCCGCTGGAGGAGTACGCCGACGGCGTCCGCATCCTGCGCGCCCCCGAGGACCCGGTGACCTTCCCCCTGGCCACCGGGTCGCTGCTGGCCTGGACGATGGCGTTCAACCACACCCTGACCCGGACCGCCCTGCGGGCCGCCGACACCGCCGCCTACGACGTGGTCCACGCCCATGACTGGCTGGTCGGGCACACCGCCGTGACCCTGGCCGAGCACCTCGACCTGCCGCTGGTCACCACCATCCACGCCACCGAGGCCGGCCGGCACCAGGGCTGGCTGCCCGGGGAGATGAACCGCACCATCCACGGCGTCGAACACTGGATCAGCAACGCCTCGGCCCGGGTGATCGCCTGCTCCGGCTACATGCGCACCCAGGTGAGCCGGCTGTTCGACGTACCGGCGGGCCGGGTCGACGTGGTGCCCAACGGGGTGGACGACCGGGCCTGGCGGGCCCGGCCTCGGGCGGTCGCCTCGGCCCGTGCCCGGTTCGCCGGGGACGGCCCGCTGGTCGGCTACGCCGGCCGGCTGGTCTACGAGAAGGGCGTCCAGCACCTGGTGGACGCCGTGCCGTACCTGCGGGACCGGCACCCGGGGCTGCGGGTGGTGATCGCCGGGGACGGCCCGTACAAGGACCAACTGGTCGACCAGGTACGCCGGCTGCACGTCGCCGACAGCGTCCGGTTCGCCGGTTTCCTGGACGCCGGCCAGCTCCCGGCGCTGCTCGCCGCCACCGACGCGACAGTCGTGCCGAGCCTCTACGAGCCGTTCGGCATGATCGCCCTGGAGGCGGCGGCGGCCGGTGCGCCACTGGCGGTGGCGAGCACCGGCGGGCTGGCCGAGATCGTCGAGCCGGGCGTCACCGGGGTGACCTTCCCGCACAGCGACCCGGGTGCGCTCGCCGGTGCGGTCGGCCGGCTCGTCGGCGACGAGGTCTTCGCCCGTCGGGTGGCCCGCCGGGCCCGCACCATGGTCGGCGAACGGTACGGCTGGGCGGCCATCGCCGCGCGTACCGCGAGCAGCTACGCCGCCGCCCGCCGCGAACACGGCAGCTTCCAGGCCCGTCGGGCGGCGACTCTGCTGGCCGGGGGGCGTCCACGGATCGCCATCCCGGAGGGCAACCTGCTGGCGTTGGACGGTGCCGCCTGCTGAGTGAACCGGGACCTGACAACCGATAGGTCCACCCCGATCCATTGGCTACGGTGTACCTCCGCCGATGGTGAGGAGAACGGTGCAGCAGGTAGTGATCGCTGGCCGGTACCGCCTGCTGAACTTGGTGGGCCGGGGTGGCATGGGCCGGGTCTGGCTGGCCCGGGACGAGGTGTTGCACCGCGAGGTGGCGGTCAAGGAGGTGGTGCCCCCCGCCTGGCTGGCCGACGACGAACGCGACGAGCTGCGGTTGCGGACGTTGCGCGAGGCGCGTACCGCGGCCCGGCTCAACCACCCCAACGTGGTCCGGCTCTACGACGTGGTGCAGGTCGAGGAACGACCGTGGATCGTGATGGAGTACGTCCCTTCGCAGTCGTTGCAGACGGTGCTGGACACCACCGGCCCGGTCGACCCGGTCCGCGCCGCCGACATCGGCATGGCGCTGCTGGCCGCCTTGCGCGCCGCGCACTCCGCCGGAGTGCTGCACCGCGACGTCAAGCCGCAGAACGTCCTGGTCGCCGACGACGGGCGGGTGATGCTCACCGACTTCGGACTGGCCACCTTCGACGGCGGTGACGGGTTGATGACCCGCCCCGGGATGGTGCTCGGCTCGCCGCAGTTCGTCGCCCCGGAACGCGCCGCCGAGGGGGTGTCCAGCGTGGAGGCGGATCTGTGGTCGCTCGGGGCCACCCTGCACGCCGCGGTGGAGGGGCGCTCCCCGTACGCCCGGAGCACCGCGATGGCCACCCTGGCCGCCCTGGCCACCTCGCCACCGGACCCGGCGCCGCACGCCGGCCCGCTGCGCCCGGTGCTGGAGGGGCTGCTCCTGCGCGACCCCCGTCAGCGGATCGGCCACGACGAGGCGAGCCGCCGGCTGGAACGGGTGCTCCGACCGGCACCCAGCTCCGAACCCCCCACGGTGGTGCTGCCGGTCGCCCGTCCGGCGGGCCGGACAGCGCCGCGCTGGCCCCACGCGGTCGGCGATCCCGCCGACCAGCCGACGGACCGGCCGCCGAGGAGCCGGGCGGACCTCGACGACGAACGGGACTGGGGCCCGCCCGGCCGTGGGGCCTCCGGATCCACCACGGCGGCCGACCAGCCCGTCGCGGCCCAGCGCCCGGCGTCGTCCGGTCCCCCCGGCCCGCACCCGGACGGCCGGAAGCCAGCTGGTCCGGCGTCGGGCGGCGCTGACCCGGGCGGCCCCTACCCGGGCGGCCCGGGGCCAGGCATTCCGGGGCCGGGCGGGCCAGGGCCAGGCGGGCCAGGGCCAGGCGGGCCAGGGCCAGGCGGGCCAGGGCCAGGCGGGCCGGGGCCAAGCGGGCCGGGAGGACGCGGTCCGGGGCGGGACGGCACGGGTGGGGTGCCGGGGCGGCGGGCGGCGGGGGCGCTGGCCCGGCTGCCGGGCGGGGTCCGCGGCTGGGTACTGGCCGGGGTGACGCTGGCCTTGGGAGCGACGGTCGGCATCGGCACCACCGTCGCGATCGACCGCGACGACCACCGGGCCGGACCGGGCCGGACGAACGTGCTGACCAGCGGCGAACCGTCGGCCCGCCCGCAGAGCCAGCCGGCTCCGAACCAGGATCGGCCCGGCCCGCCCCCCGGCAGAGGGGGCGTCACCCCACCCCCTCTGCCGTGCCTGCGCCCCGAACCGGTCGGTACGGAGGTCACCGGCCGACCGGCGACCGTGGACGACGGATTCCGTCCGCCGTCCGGCTGGACCTGGTACGACGGGGCCGGCTACCGGATCGCCGTGCCGGTCGGCTGGCTGCGTAGCCAGGAGGGGATGGTGATCTGCTTCCGCGACCCGGGCAGCCGTCGGACGCTCAGCGTGCAGCCGGTGCCCGTCGACGGCACCGAGGCCCTGGACCGGCTGCGTGCCGAGGAACGCGAGCAGCTCGCCGCCGACACCCTGCCCGGGTACGACAAGATCAAGCTGGCCGCGTTCGACGGCGACGGCGCCCAGTGGGAGTGCCGCTGGGACACCCCGTTCGGCGGCCGGGAGCACGGCGTCCGGCTGATCGCCGGCCGGGACCTGGCCGGATTCGTCCTCAGCTGGTCCGCAGCCGACGAGGACTGGGGGGAGTCGACCGGACAGCTGGGGGTGGCCCGGGAGAGCTTCCGGGGCCGGTCGACCGAGGTCACCTCACCCCGCTGACCCGCACCCGACGCTGCGGCCAGCGCCACCACCGCGGTCGAGAAACCGCAGCTGGATGGATACGCTGGTAGCGGGGGTAGCTGAGGGGGAACGTCGTGCACCAGCAGCTGGTCGCCGGGCGCTACCGGCTGCTCGATCTGGTCGGCACCGGGGGGATGGGCCGGGTCTGGTTGGCGCGCGACGAGATGTTGCACCGGGACGTCGCGGTCAAGGAGGTCGTCCCACCCTACTGGCTCGCCGAGTCCGAGCGCGAGGAGCTGCGGCTGCGCACGCTGCGCGAGGCGCGTACCGCGGCCCGGCTCAACCACCCCAACGTGGTCCGCATCTACGACGTGGTGCACGACGGGGACAGCCCCTGGATCGTGATGGAGTACGTCCCGTCCCGGTCGGTGCAGCAGTTGCTGAACGCCGAAGGACCGTTGGCCCCGCACCGGGTGGCCGAGATCGGGCTGGCGGTGCTGGCCGCACTGCGCGCCGCGCACGCCGCCGGGGTGCTGCACCGCGACGTGAAGCCGCACAACGTCCTGGTCGGCGACGACGGGCGGGTGGTGCTGACCGACTTCGGGCTGGCCACCTTCGACGGCGGCGACGGGGTGATGACCGGACCGGGATTGGTGCTCGGCTCGCCACAGTTCGTCGCCCCCGAGCGGGCCCGCGACGGGGTCTCCGACCCGCGTACCGACCTGTGGTCGCTGGGCGCCACGCTCTACGCGGCGGTGGAGGGGCAGTCCCCGTACGCCCGGATGAGCGCGATGGCGACGCTGAGCGCGCTGGCCACCGAGCCCCCCGACCCGATGCGCCGGGCCGGACCGCTGCGCCCGGCGCTGGACGGCCTGCTGCGTCGCGACCCGGACCGACGGCTCACCGCCGCCGAGACGGAGCCGCTGCTACGGGCGGCGCTCGTGCCCTCGCCCGCCGGACCGGAGGCGCTCGGCACGACGCCCATCGGACCGGGAACGCCCATCGGACCGGGAATGCCCACCGGGCCGGGAATGCCCACCGGGCCGGGAATGCCCACCGGGCCGGGGACCTTCGGCGCGACCCCGGCATCGGTGCCGGCGGTCGGCCCGGCCCCGGGATCGGCCGGCCTGGTTTCGGGCTCGGGTGGCCTGACTTCGCGCTCGGGTGGTCCCGCTCCCCGAGCGGTCAACCTGGCGCTGGGGCCGGGCGGTCCGACCGGGCCGGTGCGGGTCCGGGCGGCGAGCGGGCCGGTGGCGGGCGAGACCACCGGGGACACCCTGCCGCCGGTCGGTGGTCTCCGCCGCCGTCGCCGGATCGCCCTGGTCGCGGTGGCCGTCGCGGGCACGCTGCTGGCCGGGGGCGGGGCGACGCTCGCGCTGCGGACCGGTGAGTCCCCGCCGTCCTCGCCGGGTGGCGGCGCCGGCAGCCCGGTGGCCCGGCCGGCAGCCTTCCCGTGTGCCGCGCCCGCGCCGGCGGACGCCACCCCGGTCCGGTCCGCACCGCCGCCGACGGGTGAGCGGTTCGGCCTGGTTCCGGGCTGGACCTGGTACGTGGACCCGGCCGGGTTCCGGATCGCCGCGCCGGCCGGTTGGCTGCGCTACACCGAGGGCGCGGTGACCTGTCTGCGGGAGCCGGACGGCCCCCGGGTGTTGAGCGTCGCTGCGGGTGACGCGCCGGCCGACCCGGTGGCGTACTGGAAGGCCGAGGAGCGCCGGCTCACCGACGCCGGACGGCTCGCCGGCTATCGCCGGGTGGAGATCTCCGCGCTGGACATGTTCCGGGGCGGTGCGCTGTGGGAGTGCGAGTGGACCAGCGCGGCCGGCTCACGGCTGCACACCGCCCGGTTGCTGGTGCGGGTCGCCCCGGAGCGGGCCTACACCGTCTCATGGCTGACGGACCAGTTCGACTGGCAGGTCAACGCCACGTACTTCCTGATGATCCGGCAGAGCTTCCGCCCCGCCGACTGACACGCTCCCCTGTGGACCGTCCGGGTGATTGCCCCGTCGGCGGGAGTTCTGACACAGTGGCGTAGCTTTGTCGATCAAGAACCTGGGGAGGGGCGAGGCGACATGATGGGACCGTCCCACGCACTGTCGGGCGCGGCGGTGTGGTTGACCGGGTCGTGGGCACTGGACTACTTCGCCGACTACCACCAGTCTCCGCTCGCGCTGGCCGTCGGCACGGCGGTCTGCGCCGGTGGCGCGCTCTTCCCCGACCTCGACCTCTCCGGCAAGGTCACCCGCAACCAGGGTGGCGCGACGGTGGCCCGCACCTTCGGCGTCTTCTCGCTCTTCGTCGCCGAGGTGATGGAGAAAATCTCACTCGGGGTCTACTACGCCACCAAGCTCAGCCGGGATCCGCGCCGCAACAACGGCCACCGTACGTTGACCCACACCATCCCGTTCACCGTGCTGGTCGGCTGGGGCACCACCACGCTCTGCGCCGCGTACGGCAAGTGGGCGGTGGTGGGCATCCTGTTCTTCATGATCGGGCTGGCGCTGCGCGGGCTCTTCGACAAGTGGGCCGAGCGGGCCGGTTGGGTGATCGTCACGCTCGTCTCGGCCGCCGCCGCCTGGTTCACCTTCGCCAACCTGCCCGGCGATCGCGGCTATCCGATGATCGGTTTGGCGGTCGGGGTGGGCTGTTTCGTGCACATCCTCGGCGACATGATCACCAAGGCCGGGGTGCCGATCCTCTGGCCGATTCCGATCAAGCGTCGGATGTGGACGATGATCGGCCTGCCCAACAGCATCGCCCTACGTACCGGCAGCAAGGCCGAGGTGGTGGTGCTGCGCACCGCCCTGACCGTCCTCTCCGTCCTCGCAACGATCGGCCTGGTCGCCCCCTCAGTCCTCGACCGCCTAAACATCGACGTCTGACCCACCCCACCCCACCCCGGCGCCCCCACGCGCGCCCGCCGCCGGTGATCAAGAGGTTTGTGTCAAGAATGATCTTGAGGCTGACGCAAACCTCTTGATCACCGGGGGATACCGGGGGTGGGGGGCACGCCTACGATGCGAGCATGCGCGCCGGTCCTGGGATCCGCCCCCTTGCCGGGTCCTTTTGCGGACGGTTGCTCGCTGGAGTGCTGACCCTGCTGTCGCTGACCCTCTTCGCGGGGGTGCTCTGGGACGCCGGGTACGCCCGGCTCTATCCGGCGTTGCGGTTCCTGCACCGACCGCTACCCCTGCTCGGGCTGGCCACGCTGGCCGCGCTGACGCTGGTGGCCGCCGGCTGGCTGGCCACCCGGCGGCCCCCCGCCTCGACGATGCTACGACTCGGCGCGCTCGGCTGCGCGGTGCTGCTCGGCGTGGGCACCGCCGCCTGGGGCATGTTCCGCACCGGTTTCGCCTCGACCGTAGAACGGGACTCGACGCTGGCGGTCTCCCCCGACGGCCGGTACGCGGTGGTCCGGCTGGACACCCGCGACTGGAAGGACCTCCCGCACACCGAACTGCGGGTCCGGTCCCGAGCCGGGCTGCTCAGCCACGACGCCGAGCGGGAACTGGTCACCTGCCGGCACGAGTGGCCCGCCGGACGGATCGACGCCGAGTTCGTCGGCGAGCGGACGGTCCGGGTCGCGATAGCCGATCGTCCGGCGGTCACCGTCGCGTTCGACCGACGGCTGCGCCCGCACCAGACAGTGGACGTCTGCCGCCCACCCGACGACTGAACGGCCCCGAGCGGGCCGGCAGAACGGAGGGGTCGGACACGGACGGCGGTGCGGGCAGATGCCCCCGGCGGATCGGGCAGGTGACCCGGCGGTGCGGGCTCAAGCGGGGGTGCGAGCAGGCGAGACGACGGTGCGAGCTGAAGCGGCGGTGCGGGCAGGTGGGACGGCGGTGCGGGCTCAGGCGGCGGCGGTGCGAGCAGGCGAGACGACGGTGCGGGCTCAAGCGGCGGTGCGGATAGGTGGGACGGCCTACGAGCTGAGGCGGCGGCGCGGGCAGGTGAGGCGGCGGGCTGGGGGTGGCTCAGGCGCCGACCCGCTGGGGTGGCACGGTGAGGCCGTAGAGCGCCATCAGCTCCGGGGTGTCCACCCGGTTGCCGTCGGCGACCGAGTCGCAGGCGATGTCGACGATCTGGTCCTTGTGCGCCAGCAGGTACGGGCGGGCTCCGACGTCGGCACTGGCCAGGGTCGCGATGCCGGCCCAGTGCCGGCGGCCGAAGAGCATCGGGTAGCCGCGCAGCCCGTCGTAGGTGGCGCAGGCCAGCACATCCGGGTACGGGAGGGCGGCCACCCGCCGGACCGCCGCCGGAGTGAGACCGGGCATGTCGACCGGCACCACCACCACCGCCTCGACCCGCTCGTCGGCCAGCGCGGCCAGTCCGGCCCGGATCGACGAGCCGACTCCGGTCCCCCAGGCCCGGTTGACCACCACGGTGGCGGAGCTCAGGTCGGCGGCCGTGCGGACCTCGTCGGCCGCCGCGCCCAACACGACCACCAACTGTCCGCAGCCGGCCTCGGTCATCGTGTCGATCATCCGGCTGACCAGCGGCCGGCCACCCTGGCTCAGCAACGCCTCGGGGCCGCCGAGCCGGCGTCCCCCGCCCGCCGCGATGATCATTCCTGCGATACGCACACCGGGTGCAACGAGCCCCCGGGGGAATGAGTGTCGGGGCGAAACGGATATTTCACGCGTATATCCATGGCCCGACGTCCACGAGCGCGTGCGGCGGAGCTGCGTCGGCACGGCAGTTTACGGCGGGGCGGGACCAGCCCACCTCGGCACAGCACTCGATGCCACGGCCGGACGCGGCCAGCCCGCATGGCACAACAGGCGAGGCCACGGCCGGATGCCGGTCAGGCCGCGTCGGCACAGCAGGCGATGCTGGGCCGGATGCCGGTCAGGCCGCGTCAGCACAGCAGGCGAGGCTGCCCGATGCGGTCAGTCGGCGTCGGCGTAGCAGTCGACGACGGACAGCTCCAGGGGGAAGCGGACCGGGGAATCGCCGAACAGCAGCGCCGAGGCGCGTATCCCGGCGCGGCGGACCGCCTCGACCACCATGTCGGCCTGGTCGGCCGGGCAGTGCACGACCACCTCGTCGTGCTGGAAGAAGACCAGTTGCCCGCCGGTCCCGGCCAGCTCGCCCCGGAGCGTGGCGAGCAACGTCGAGGCCCACTCGGCGGCGGTGGCCTGGATGACGAAGTTCCGGGTGAACCGGCCCCGGGACCGTGCGGCCCGAGCCCGGGGGGAGTGCGGGTCCGACCCGGCGTCCGGAACCGGCAGGGCGTCGTCGCCGTCGCCGAAACCCGCTGTCCCCGGCGGGCAGGTCCGGCCGAGCCAGGACCGGACCAGGCCGCCCGCCTCGCCGGTACGGGCCGCCGCCTCCAGATAGCCGAAGGCGGTCGGGTAGCTGCGCTTGAGCACCGCCAGGGCGGGCAGCGCCGCACCGCCGGTCTGCCCGTACATCGCGCCGAGCAGGGCGAGCTTGGCGCGGGCCCGGTCACCGCCGAAGGAATCCCGGGCCAGCGCCGCATAGAGGTCACCGGCCGCGCCGGCGGTGGCCAGCCGCGCGTCGCCGGAGACCGCGGCGAGCACCCGGGGCTCCAACTGACCGGCGTCGGCCACCACCAGTCGCCAGCCCGGATCGGCCACCACCGCCCGGCGGATCACCTTGGGAATCTGCAACGCGCCGCCGCCCCGGGTCGCCCACCGGCCGGAGACCACCCCGCCGGGGACGTACTCCGGTTGGAACCGGCCGTCGCGGACCCAGGCGTCCCGCCAGGCCCAGCCGTGCGCCGTCCAGATCCGGTAGAGCTCCTTGTATTCGAGGACCAGCGGCACCGCCGGATGGTCGACGCCGCGCAACACCCAGGCCCGGGTGTTGGGCAGCTCCACGCCGACCCGGGCGAACGCGCGCAGCAGCTCCGCCGGGGAGTCGGCGTGCAGCTGCCGGACGCCGAAGGCATCGGCGATCCGCGCGGCCAGCTCGGCCAGTCGCCGGGGCGGGCCACCCACCGGGGACACCTCGCCCAGCAGCTCGGCGAGGATCGCGTCGTGCACGTCGGCCCGCCAGGGCAGCCCGGCGGCGGCCATCTCCACCGCGACCAGCGCGCCGGCCGACTCGGCGGCCACCAGCAGCCGGAACCGGCCGGGATGCGCGGTGGCGGCGACCTGGGCGAGCTGGTCGGCGTACACCAGGGTCAGGGTGTCGATGCCGGGGGCCGGCGGGCCGGGGACGGCCTCGAAGAGGACGGCCTGGCCGTGGCCGGGCGGCGCGGGCGGCCGGGGCGGCGGGTCGGGCGGGACGGCGGCCCCGGTGAGCCGGGCATACGCGGCGGCCAGCGAGCGGGGCTCACCCCACCGGCCGGCGTGCCCCAGCAGCAGCGCCTCGGTCAGTTCGACGTCGTGGCAGCGCTCGACCCGCACCCCGGCGCGCAGCAGCGGTGGGTAGACCGCTGCGCCGGCCGCCCACACCCAGCGCGGATGCGCGGCCGCCTCGCGCGCGGCCACGGCACCGGGCAGGTCGTCGACGACCTCGACCGGCCCGGCCGGGCGACCGGCGTCGTCGAGCGGCCGGAGCGCCCCGCCGCCCCGCTCGCCCGCCACCACCGCCACCACCGCCACGGACCCGATTCTGCCCCGCCCCTGTGACACCCCGACCGGGTACGCGGGTCGGCCCCGCACCATCGGGTCGGCCCCGCACCATCGGGTCGGCCCCGCACCGTCGGATCAGGCCCCGCACCATCGGATCAGGCCGGCGGTGCGGTACCGGGCCGGACACGACGACGGCGGCGAGGTGGAGCGCCCACCCCGCCGCCGACGGTCTGCCGGGTTACTTCACCGCGCCCGAGGTCAGGCCGGACTGGATCTGCCGTTGGAAGATCGCGTACACGATGATCATCGGGAGGATGGCGATGGTCAGGGCGGCGAACAGGCCGGACCAGTCGGCCTCGTAGCCGGCGTTGACCGAGATGTCGGCGATGCCCTGGGTGAGCACCCACTTGTCCTTGGCGTTGGAGAGCAGCACCAGGGGCAGCTGGTACTGCGCCCACTGCCCGATGATGTTGAAGATCGCCACGCTGATCAGGCCCGGCTTGGCCATCGGCAGCATCACCTGGAAGAACAGCCGGGTGTGCGAGCAGCCGTCGATCATCCCGGCCTCGGCCACCGAGTTCGGCAGCGTCCGGAAGAACGCGGCCAGGAAGAAGATGGTGAACGGCAGCGAATAGGCGATGTAGACCAGGATGACGCCGGTGTGGGTGTCCAGCAGACCCAGGTTGCGGACCACGAAGAACAGCGGCACCAGCGCCAGGAAGACCGGGAAGGCCAACCCGGAGACGAACAGGTAGTAGATCGCCCGGTTGCCCCGGAACTTGTACCGGGCCAGCACGTACGCCGCCATCGAGCCGAACAGCATGGTGCCGAACGTGCTGCACGACACCACGAAGACGCTGTTGAGGAAGTACCGGCCGACGTGCGCCTTGGTCCAGGCCCGGCCGAAGTTCTCCCAGCGCAGCTCCGCCGGCAGCGTCCACGGGCTGCTGAAGATCTCGCCGGTGCTCTTGAACGCGGCCAGGAACGTCCAGAGGATCGGCACGATGACGATCACCGCCCAGACGGCGAGCGCCAGCTGGCCGAGCCCGCTGAACAGTCGTACCTCGTGGTGCTCGCCCCTGGCCCGGCGGGCGCGGGCGGCGGGCCGGCCCGGCGGGGTGTCCGCCGAGGCCGGCGGCAGCGTCGTCTGTGCGGCCATCTCAGTACTCCACGCTTTCCCGCTTGGTCAACCGCAGCGTCAGCGCCGCGAACGTGAGGGTGAGGAAGAACAGCGCCACGCCCATCGCCGAGGCGTAGCCGTACTTCGAGTAGACGAAGGCGTTGCGGTAGATCTCCACCGCCAGCACCGTCGTCGCGCCGTCCGGGCCGCCGCTGTCCACCGAGAGCACCGCGACGATGGCGAACGCGTCGAACGCGGCGATGCCCAGATAGACCCAGGCCACCTGGAGGGTGTCCCAGAGCAGCGGCAGGGTGACCCGGAAGAAGAGCATCACCTTGCTCGCCCCGTCCATCTCGGCCGCCTCGTAGATCTCGCCCGGGATGGAGGCCATCCCGGCCGAGAAGAGCACCACGTAGAAGCCGACGGCCTGCCAGACCAGCACCGCGATGATCGACCAGAGGGCCAGGTTCGGCCGGATCAGGAACAGCACCGGGTCCAGGCCGAGCTTCATCAGCACGCCGTTGATCAGGCCGGACTCGTTGGGTCGGTACACCATCTGGAACAGCACCGCGATGATGGCCACGGCCAGGACCTGGGGGAAGAAGAACACCACCCGGTAGAACTTCGACCCCCGGACCCCCTGCCGCTGGCCGCCCACGCTGCGCCCGCCCACGTTGAGCAGGAAGGCGAAGAACAGCGCGATGGCGATCGTGATCAGCGGCAGGGCAAGCAGCAGTACGCCGTGGTGCTGGACCGCCTGCCAGAACCGCCCGTCGTCGAGCAGCCGCCGGTAGTTGTCGAAGCCCACCCACTGCGGGGCGGACAGCCCCCGCCAGTTGGTCATCGAGATCTGGAACGCCTGCGCGTACGGTGCGATGACGAAGACCACGTACAGCGTGACCGGGGCGAAGAGGAACCCGATCACGAACGGATACTTGCCGTGCCGCATGATCCCGCTACTCCGTTCGGTCAGCGCGTGAACTTGGCGACGGAGCTGTCCTTCTTGATCGCGTCGGCCCGCTTCTGGATCCGCTCCACGAAGGCGTCCGCCTTGATCCGGCCGAACATCAGCTCGTTGGTGGCGGTCCGCGCCTCCGTGTCCAGCTCCTTGTACCAGCCGTCGAAGTACAGGTTGAACACGTCCTGGCCGGCGGCCTTGAGGGCGGCCTGGGAGCTGGCCACACCCGGCGGGAAGGCGAAGCCCGCGCTGCCGGCGGTGACCACGGTCGGGGCCTTGACCACCTCGGTGAAGCCCTTCGCGCCGGCCACCGAGAGCATCTGGCGCATGTACTCCAGACCGCCACGCGGGTTCTTGCTCTTGGCCGAGACGAAGTAGCCCTCACCGGCGGTGGCCCGCACCGCGGTGGCGGGCAGCTTGTCCGAGGCGGACAGGCTCGGCACCGGCATCAGCTGGTAGTCGAAGCCGGCCGGGGTGTCCTTCTTCTGCTCGCCCTCCAGCCAGTCACCGCTGGGGTAGAAGGCCAGCTTGTACTGGTTCTGCCGCAGCTGCACGTCGGTGTGCTTGAGCCCCTCGAAGCTCTTGTCGACGTACTTCGCGCCGATCTCGGCCCACGCCTCGGCGGCCTGCTTGACGGCGTCCTGCTGCCAGGCCCCGTCCTCCAGGTTGTCGATGTTCTTGAGCACGTCGGTGCCGCCGATCTTGGCGGCGTGGGTCAGGATCACGTTCCACTGGTAGTAGGCCGCGTTCGCCCCGGCGTAGCCGTACGGGGTGATGCCCTTGGCCTTGATCTTGTCGAGCAGGGCGGTGAACTCCGACCAGTTCTTGGCCGGCGCCCAGCCGTTGTCGGTGAACAGCTTGCCCGAGTACCAGATGCCGAAGACGGTGGAGACGTAGTACAGGACGTACGGCTTGCCGTTGAACGAGCCGGCCTCGACGGTGCCGGGGACGACCGTGTCGCGGACCTTCTTGTTCGGGTCGTCGACCGACGGGGCGTCCCACAGCTCGGTGAGGTCCATCAACTGGCCGTCGGCGACCAGCGAACCGAAGTCGATCAGCTTCTCGCCGGAGTTGTTGACGAACTCCGGCGGGTTGCCCGAGGCGAACCGGGGCTGGAGCACGGTGGAGACCGCCTGGGTGGACTGGTGCTTGATCTCCGCCTTCGGGAACGCCTTCTTGTAGAGCGGCTCGTGCACGTCGGTGGCGTACTTCTCGCCGTAGCCGCCGTTGAAGATGACCACCTCCAGCGCGGCGTCCTCCTTGACACCGAGCGGGTTGCCGGCGCTCTTGGCGCCCTCCTCGGCCTTGGTGGTGCCCTCGTCGGAGCCGCTGGTGGCGCAGGCGCCGAGCAGGCTGACCACCGGCGTGGCGAGCAGGCCCGCCGCGGCGGTACGGCCCAGCAGGGTGCGGCGGCTCAGCGCGGTGGGGGTCTCGGGGGTATTCGACATCGTCGTCTCTCCTTGGGTGTACGGGTCAGGCGGTCCGCCGGAGACGCCCGGCGTACCGCGACTCGAGGGCGAGGTTGTGCGCGTCCCCACCGGGGACGTTGGCGGAGAGGTAGATAGGGGGTACCTCTCCGGCCTGGTGGAACCGTCGGACGACCTCCGCGGTCACCAACTGCGCCAGCAGCGCGGCGGTGACCGAGGAGACCGCACAGACCGCGCCGCCGCCCTCCAGCGGCAGCAGTGCGTCGCCGTACGGGGCGCCGTTGTCGAGCACGACGTCGGCGAGTTCGGCGAGTCGGTGTCCGGACGGGTGACGTGGGGCGACCCGTGCGGTGTGCGCGACCGAGGTGACCGCGATCAGCGGGTGGCCGCGCTCGGTGACCAGCATCGCCAGCTCGACCACCGAGCCGTTGATGCCGGACTGCGAGGCGATCAGGAAGACGTCGGCCGGCTGCGGTCGGGCCAGCGGGTAGAGCTGGTGGGCCACGGCCGGGTCGCGTTCCAGCTTGGGGTCGGTGAGCACGTCCCGTGGGGCGTCACCGTGCAGCACCAGGTCGTGCAGGCTGATCCGGTTGGTGGGGACCAGGCCGCCGGCGCGGGCCACCAGTTCGGCGGCGAACGCCTCGGAGTGGCCGGCGCCGAACGCCTGGAGCACCCCGCCGGACCGCAGGCTGGCGGCGATCAGGTCGGCGGCCCGGCCGATCGCCTCGGCCTGCGACTCGACCAGCCGGTCGAGCACGGGTCGGACGGCCTGCGCGTACCCCTGGGCACTGATCATGACGTGGTCCCCTTCGCGGCCTTGTGCCCGTCGACAGCCTGGGCGGTACGCCGGAAGGCCGCGTGGGCGCGGTCGTGGGTGCGCTGCGCCACAGCGATGTAGAGCAGGTCGAGCACGACGAGCTGGGGGTGCCGGGCGGACAGCGCGTCCGGCCGGAAGGTGGTGGCCTGGCTGGCGGTGAGCAGGACGATGTCGGCCAACTCGGCCAGCGGCGAGCGCGGGAACCCGGTCAACGCCACGGTGGCGGCGCCCCGGCTGCCGGCCTCGGCCAGCATCT
Organism: Micromonospora sp. NPDC051925; assembly: GCF_044548625.1. Lineage (NCBI taxonomy): Bacteria > Bacillati > Actinomycetota > Actinomycetes > Micromonosporales > Micromonosporaceae > Micromonospora > Micromonospora sp. NPDC051925. The sequence continues at coordinate 115,391 of NZ_JBIUCH010000010.1, forward strand.
CGATGGTCTCCCGGGTCTGCCCGGTGTGCGAGATGCCCAGGGCCACGTCGCCGGGGCTGAGCAGCGCGGCGCTGGCCAGCCCCTCGTGCACGTCGCTCCACGCCCACGCCGGCACCCCGATGCGGTGCAGGCTGAACTGCATCTCCTCGCCGACCAACGCGCTGCCGCTGGCACCGAAGATGTTGACCCGGGCGGCGCCGGCGATGGCCACGGCGGCCCGTTCCACCTCGGCGAGGTCGAGCAGGGTGGCGGTGTCGTGCATGGCCCGGGTGTCGGCGGCCATGATCTGGTCGAGCACCCGTTCCAGCGGGTCGCCGGGCTGGATCTCCCGTCCGATGTCGACGGTCCAGCCGGCCGACCGGGCCCGACCGGTCTCGGAGGCGATGCCCAGGCGCAGGTCGGCGTAGCCGTCGAAGCCCATCGCCCGGCAGAACCGGGTGATGGTGGCCGGTGAGGTGCCGCTGCGCTCGGCCAGCTCGACGATGGTGGCGCGGGCCGCTGCCTCCGGATCGCTGAGCACCTGCTCGGCGACCCGGCGCAACGCTCCCGTCAACTCCCCCGCACCGGCCCGGACCCTGGCCAGCACCCCGTCCGCGCTCCGCCGGTCGACCGGGTCGGCGTCGACCACCGCGGTTACCGCAGCGGTGTCCCCCTCGCGCTCGGCCATCGACACGCCTTTCGGAAAAGAGTGTTAACTGTTAGTGGTAAAAGTTCTTACTGAAGGGCCCTTCCTGTCAAGACCGTGGGCGAAGTTTTCAAACTGTTACCTCCCGCACCGGGTCTTCGTCGCCCATCGATCTTGCCCTCGGGCACCGCGCCGACCAGCATGGACACCGCCCGCACCGCCGCGCCCGGGGAGGCCCGAGAGGATGTCCGACACCGTCGTGGTCGGCCTCGACATCGGGGGTACGTCCACCCGGGCGACCGCCCTGACGCTGACCGGCGAACGTCTCGGCACCGGCCGGGCCGACGGCGGAAACCCCACCAGCCACGGGGCCGAACGGGCCGCCGCCGAACTGCTCACCGCGCTGCGGGAGACGCTGCGCGAGGTCGACCCGGCCCGGGTCCGCGCCGGCGTCATCGGGCTGGCCGGGTTCGGTCGACTGCGTGCCGATCCGGCCGGCCGGGCGGCCTTCGACCGGGCCTGGTCGGACGCCGGCCTGCGCTGCCCGTACGCGGTGCACGGCGACGCGCTCGTCGGGTACGCCTCCGGCACCGCCGCGCCCGACGGCACGATCCTGATCGCGGGTACCGGCGCGATCGCCGCCCAGGTACGCGACCTGCGGCTCGACCGGGTCGCGGACGGGCACGGCTGGCTGCTCGGTGACGCCGGCTCCGGGTTCTGGCTGGGCCGGGAGGCGGTCCGTCGACTGCTGGCCGACCTGGACGCGGATCGGATCCCGGGGCCGTTGAGCCGCCGGGTCCTCGGTGCACTGCTGGGTGCCGATCAGGTCGCCGAGCGCCCCCGGGACACCGTGGACGCGGTGGTCCAAGCGGTCACCCGCCGGCCGCCGGTGCAGCTGGCCCGACTCGCCCCGCTGGTGGTCAGCGCCGCCGTCGACGGGGAGCCGGTGGCGGCCAAGCTGATCCACCGCGCCGCCGCGCACCTGGTCACCAGCGTCGGCCGGATCCGCCCGGACGACGCGACCACGCCGCTGGTGCTCGGCGGCGGGCTGCTCACCGGGGACACCCCGCTCGGCGCGGCGGTCCGGGTCGAAGCGGGCCGGCGCTGGCCGGACGCCCCGGTCCGCTCGGCCGGGGACGGCGCGGTCGCAGCGGCCTGGCTGGCCGCCCGCGCCCTGCCCGAGGTCACCGACCCGGTCGCCCTGCACGCGCTGCTGTTCCCCGGGCCCCGCCCAGCGGCGGCCACGCCGGGAGGATCATCATGATCGTCTACGGCTCAGCGGCACACGCCACGGCGTGTCGTGTCGCTCACCTTCAGAAGATCATGATGATCCACGGGGCCGTCCCGGCCGGAGCGGTACCGTCGGTGCCCGCGCAGCAGTTGCCTCGCACGCGGCAGGCTTCGGGGCCGCCCGGCGTTGACCGATACCGCCCCCGGCCGCGCCGGTCTGGCCTAGCGTGGGTCCATGCGCCGCCTGCGGCAGCTCGCCGAGCGGACGCCGGCCGGGCGGGAGCGGTACGTCGACCTGCTCCGCGCGCTGGCGATCACCATGGTCGTCATCGGGCACTGGACGGTGACCGTGATCGGCCGGGACGCCGCCGGCCGACCCACCGGGCACTCCGCGCTCGGCGACCTGCCCTGGGCGTACCCGCTGACCTGGCTGGCCCAGGTCATGCCGGTCTTCTTCCTGGTCGGCGGGTACGCCAACGCGGCGTCACTGACCAACCGGCGGGCCCGTGGCGGCGACGCCACCGGCTGGCTGCTGGACCGCAGCGCCCGGCTGGTCCGCCCGACCAGCGCGCTGCTGCTGACGCTCACCGTCGCGGCGACACTGGCCCGGCTGCGCGGCGTGGCGCCGGCCGAGATCCGCACGGTGGTCTGGTTCGCCACCATCCCCCTGTGGTTCCTGGTCGCCTACCTGGTCGTCGTGGTGCTCACCCCGCCGATGCACGCCCTGCACCGCCGGTACGGGCTGCTCGTCGCGCTGCTCCTGGTGGCCCTGGTCGGCCTGGGTGACCTCGGGCGGCTCGTCGGCCCCGCCGGGCTGGCCCGGGGGAACTACCTGTTCGGCTGGCTCGCCGTGCACCAGCTCGGCTTCGCCTGGTACGACGCCCGTTCCCCGGCCCCGCCCGCCCCCTCCACCCCGGGCCGGGCAGCACCGGGGCACCCTGCCGGGGATCGGCCGACGCCGGAGCACCGTGCCCCGGGACGGGTGCGGGTGCGTCGCAGGCGGCTGCCCACCTCGCGGCGGGCCGCGCTGTGCTTCCTGACCGGTGGGCTGACCGCGTCGGTGCTGCTCACCGTCGTCGGGCCGTGGCCGGTGGCGATGCTGCACGTGCCCGGCGAGCGGCTGGACAACGCCGCCCCGCCCAGCCTGGCCCTGCTCGCCGTCGCCGCCGGCCAGCTCGGGCTGATCCTGCTGCTGCGCGACCCGGCGGAGCGCTGGCTGCGCCGGGCCGGCCCCTGGCAGCTGGTGATCGCCGTCAACCTGGTGGTGCTCACCGTCTTCCTCTGGCACCTGACCGCCACGATCCTGCTGGTCGGGTTCCTCGACGCGATCGGGGTGCTGCCCACCCCACCGATCGGCACTGCGGCCTGGTGGGGTTGGCGGGTGCCGTGGCTGGTGCTGCTCGCCGGGGTGCTCACCGTCCTGGTGGCCGCCTTCGGGCCGGTGGAGGCGCGCAGCGCCCGGCACCGCACCGGCCGCCGGGCCGGGCGAAGCAGCCCGGCCCGCACCGCGCTGACCGTCGCCGGCTACGCGGCAGTCGTCGCCGGGCTGCTCGGCAACAGCGTCACCGCCGCGCACGCCCCGGAACCGCTCGGCACCCCGGTGGCGGCGCTGCTGGCGTACCTGGCCGGGGCGGGTGTGCTGCGGCTGCTCAGGTCTGGGTGGGGAAGCCGAGGTTGAGCCCGCCGTGGCGCGGGTCGAGCCAACGACTGGTGACCACCTTGCCCCGGGTGTAGAACCGCACCCCGTCCTCGCCGTGCGCGTGCAGGTCGCCGAAGAGGGACGCCTTCCAACCGCCGAACGAGTAGTAGGCCATCGGCACCGGGATCGGCACGTTGATCCCGACCATGCCGACCTCCACCTCGTGCTGGAAGCGCCGGGCCGCACCACCGTCGTTGGTGAAGATCGCCGTGCCGTTGCCGTACGGATTGGCGTTGACCAGTTCCACCGCCTCGTCGTACGAGCCGACCCGGACGACGCCGAGCACCGGGCCGAAGATCTCGTCGGTGTAGATCGACATGTTGGGGGTGACGTGGTCGAACAGGGTCGGGCCGAGCCAGAAGCCGCCCGGCTCGCCGTCCGGCACGACGTCCCGACCGTCCACCACCGGCACCGCGCCGGCTGCCACCCCGGCCTCGACGTACCCACGCACCCGCTCGGCGTGCACAGCGGTCACCAGTGGTCCCAGGTCGCCGCCGCGCCGACCGTCGCCGGTGCGCAGCCTGGCCATCCGTTCGGCGATCCGGGCGACCAGGGCGTCGCCGATCGGCTCCACGGCGACCAGCGCCGAGATCGCCATGCACCGCTCCCCCGCCGAGCCGAACCCGGCGTTGACCGCCGCGTCGGCCGCCAGGTCCAGGTCGGCGTCGGGCAGGACGACCAGGTGGTTCTTCGCCCCGCCGAGGGCCTGCACCCGCTTGCCGGCCAGGGTGCCGCGCTGGTGCACGTACCGGGCGACCGGGGTGGAGCCGACGAACGACACCGCCTTCACCCCCGGGTGGTCCAGCAGCGCGTCCACCGCTTCGGCGTCACCGTTGACCACGTTGAACACCCCGGCGGGCAGGCCGGCCTCGGCGAACCACTGCGCCAGCAGCAGCGCCGCGCTGGGGTCCTTCTCGCTCGGCTTGAGCACCACCGCGTTGCCGCAGGCCACCGCCACCGGCACGAACCACAGCGGCACCATCACCGGGAAGTTGAACGGCGAGATCACCGCCACCACCCCGAGCGGCTGCCGCAGGCTGTACGAGTCGACCTCGGTGGAGACGTTCTCGCTGAAGCTCCCGCGCAGCGCCGAGGCGACGCCGCAGGCGTACTCGATCACCTCGAGGCCGCGCTGCACCTCGCCGGCGGCGTCGGCGAGCACCTTGCCGTGCTCGGCGGTGATCACCTCGGCGAGTCGGTCCCGCCGGGCGTGCACCAGTTCCCGGAAGGCGAACAGCACCGCCGTCCGCCGGGCCAGCGAGGCGTCCCGCCAACTCCGGGCGGCCCGCTCGGCCGCCGCCACGGCGACCGCCACGTCCGCCGCGCAGGCCAGCGCCACCCGGCCGGTGCGCCGGCCGATGGCCGGGTCGAAGACGTCCCCGCACCGGCCGGACGTGCCGTCGACCCGCTCGCCGTCCACGAAGTGCCCGATGCGGATCTCCCCGCCCGCCGGAGCAGCTTCCGGCCCCGGCTGTGGGGCTTCCGGCCCCGACCCGGCGGTTCCCGGGTCCGGCCCGCTCCGCTCGCTCATCGGGACGCCTCGGCCGCGACGGTGGAGCGGATCGCCTCGACCAGGATGGCCAGCCCCTCGCGGGCCTCGTCCTCGGTGAGGGTCAGCGGCGGGCCCATCCGCACCACGTTGCCGTACAGGCCGCCCTTGCCGACCAGCAGACCACCGGCCCGGCACGCCTCGAAGACCCGGGTGGTCAGCTCCGGATCGGGCTCCACGCCACCGGGCCGGACGAACTCCACGGCGAGCATCAGCCCCCGGCCGCGCACCTCGGCGACGCCGTCGAGGTCGGCGACCGCGGCGCGCAGGCCGTCGACGAGGATCGCGCCGACCCGGGCCGCGTTGGCCTGGAGGTCGTGGTCACGCAGGTAGTCCAGGACGGCGTTGCCGGCGGCGGTGGAGACCGGGTTGCCGCCGAAGGTGGAGAAGCTGACCGCCGGCATCGACTCCATGACCTCGGCCCGGCCGACCACCCCGGCCAGGGCGAAGCCGTTGCCGATCCCCTTGGCGAAGGTGAGCAGGTCCGGGGTGACCCCGTGCGCCTGGTAACCCCAGAAGTGCTCACCGGTACGGCCCCAACCGGTCTGCACCTCGTCGGAGATGAGCAGGATGCCGTGTTCGTCGAGCACCTTCCGCCAGCCGGCGAACAGCCCGTCGGGCGGGGCGACGAAACCGCCGACGCCCTGGATCGGCTCGGCGATCAGGCACGCCACGTCGCCGCTGGTCTCGGTGGCGAGGACCTCACGCAGGTCCTCCACCGCGGCGTCGATCCGGTCCGCCTCGGGCAGCCGGGCGAGCAGTCCGCGCAGCCGTTCACCGGAGTGCAGCCAGGCCACCTGGAGCGGATTGTGCGCGCTGGCCGCCCAGCTCCGGTTGCCGGTGACCCCCATCGCCGCGTACGACCGGCCGTGGTAGCTGTTGCGGACGGCGAGGATCTGGTGCGAGCGGCGGTGGTTGGTGGCGACCAGCAGCGCCGCCTCGTTCGCCTCGGTGCCGGAGTTGGTGAAGAAGACCCGGGCGTCCGGGATGCCGGCGAGCCGGGTCACCTTCTCGGCCAGTTCCACCTGCTGACGGATGAGGTAGAGGGTGGAGGTGTGCACGATGCCGGTCCGTAGTTGGCGCTCGACCGCCTCGCGGATCTCCGGGATGTCGTAGCCGATCATGTTGGTCAACACGCCACCGAAGAAGTCCAGGTAGCTACGCCCCTGGGCGTCGGTGACCCGGCGACCGGACCCGGCGACCAGCTCGATCGGTTCGGCGTAGTAGAGCGGCATCCAGGACGGGAGCACGGCCCGGTGTCGGGCCAGCAGGTCGTCGGCGGTCATCGGCACACCCTTCGACGGCGGCGGTTTCGCGTCCCTCGCACGCTGCCACCCCGACCGGGCGCGGACAACTGGCAGTGTGTAGCCCGACAGCCGGCCGCGCCTGACACCGCGTCACACCTACCCGGCGAACACCGGGGCGGTGACCACCCGACCCGGATCGGGCTCAGCCGGCGGCGGTGTCCCTGATCGCCTCGGCGAAGACCTCGGAGCGGTGCTCGAAGTTGCGGAACCGGCCGTAGCTGGGCGCCGCCGGGGACAGCAGCACCACCCCGTCGGCCGGGGTCACCACCCGGGACAACCGGACCGCGTCCACCAGGTCGTCCACCACCTCGGTACGCACCTTCGGCAGCCCGGCCAGCGCCGCGACGATCCGCGGTCCACTGTCCGGAATCCCGATGACGGTGAGTTCCCGCTCGGCCAGGTGCTCGGCCAGCGGCGTGTAGTCCAACCCCCGGTCCGTGCCACCGACGATCACCGTCAACGGCCGCCCGTCGTACGCGTCGATCGCGTGCATCGCCGCGTACGGGCTGGTGGCGAGGGTGTCGTCGACGAAGGTCAGCCCGGACGGGTCGACGATCTCGGTGAGCCGGTGGGCCAGCCCGTGGAACCCGGCGACCGCCACCGCCAGGGTGTCCTTGCGGGTGACCACGTCGATGCCGTACGCGTCGAGCACCGCGAGGGCCACGCAGAGGTTGCCCGCGTTGTGCCGGCCGACCAGCGGCAGCACCCCACGCGGGAAGAGCGGCTGGTCGCCGAGGTGGAACCAGTCCGTGCCATCCGGGCCGGCGGCGACGTGGGCGCTGTCCGGCAGGCCGGCGCGCACCACCGCCCGGTCGCCCAGCTCCAGCGCGAGGCGGGGATCGACGCCGTTGACCACCACCGTGCGGGGGCCGTACGCGATCAGGTTGAGCTTGTCCCGGTAGTACTCGGCCTCGCCGCCGTGCGCGTCCAGGTGCTCGGGGAACAGGGCGGTGACCACCGCCACCCGGGGTGACTCGGTCAGGTCGCTGCACTGGTAGCTGGACAGCTCCAGCACGTACCGCTCGGCCTCCGGCAGGTCGAGGGTGGGCACGCCGATGTTGCCGCCCAGCACGTTGGGCCGGTCCACCGCCGTGAGCAGGTGGCTGATCAGGCTGGCCGTGGTCGACTTGCCCTTGCTGCCGGTGACCCCGATGGTCCGGTCGGCGTGGTCGGCCATCCACAGTGCGGTGCCCTGGGTGACGGTGGCCCCGCGCCCGCGCAGCTCGACCAGCCACGGATGGGTGTTGGGCACCCCCGGGGAGCGGACGACGATCTCGGCGGCGGCCAGCCGGGCGAACGCCTCCTCGCCGATGACCAGCGGCGCGGCCTCGGCGAGCGGGCCCTCCCAGGGCACGCTGAGGAAGTTGGCGCTGTCGTCGACGACGACCAGGTCGGCCGGGCCGTGCGCGGCGATGGCGGTCACGGCGGCCCGGCCCTCCCGGCCGGCCCCCCAGACGGCGACGGTACGGCCGCGCAGATCGGACAGGCGCACGGACTCTCCTTGAGGTGTCGACGGCGATGCACGGGCCCGGTCCGGCGCAGCGGACACGGCCGGACGAACCAGGGCCTAGTATGGCGTGTGCCCAACGAGCAGCTCCGGCGGATGGACGCCTTCACCTTCCCGTCGTACTCGATTGATCTCGCCACCGGCGAGGCGTTGTTCGACTACGCCCTGACCGGCCCCGACGGTGAGCAGCGATTCACCGAGGTGATCACGCTGCCGTTGCCGGCCGAACCGCCGTCGGACGAGACGGTGGCCACCCTGGGCCGGGTGCTGGAGCTGCTGCACGTGGTCGCCGGGGTCAGCTACTACAAGGCCGCCGCGCCGCCGAGGCTGGTGCTGCCGGCGCCGCTGGGCGTCGCCGCCACCGAACTGGTCACCGCCGTCTACACGAAGGGCCTGGCCGAGTACGCCTACCGCAACCAACTGCCGCACGTGCTGGAGCTGCGCCCGCAGGCCCCGGCCGGCGAGGTGTCACCACCCCGGGTGTACGACGACTCCGACCGTCGTCCGCTGTCGGCCGTCGGCGGGGGCAAGGACTCCATCGTCAGCCTGGAGGCGCTGCGCCGGGCCGGCCTCGACCCGGTGCCCTTCTCGGTCAACCCGAACCATGTGATCGTCTCGGTGAACGAGGCGTCCGGGCTGCCCGCGCTGGCCGCCCGGCGGCGGCTCGACCCGGTGCTGTTCGAGCTGAACGCGGCCGGCGCCCGCAACGGGCACATCCCGGTCACCGCGATCAACTCGCTGATCGCGGTCGCCACCGCCGTGCTGCACGGGCTCGGGCCGGTGGTGATGTCCAACGAGCGGTCCGCGTCCGACCCGAACCTGGTGTGGAACGGTCACGAGGTCAACCACCAGTGGTCCAAGGGGGTCGAGGCCGAAGGGCTGCTGCGGGCGGCGCTGACCGAACACGCCGGGCTCACCGAGCCGTACTTCTCGCTGCTGCGGTCGCTGTCGGAGCTGCACATCGCCCGGCTCTTCGCCGGCATCGACCGCTACGACACGGTGGTGACCAGCTGCAACGCCGCGTTCAAGCTGCGCGACGCCAGCGCCCGCTGGTGCCGCGACTGCCCGAAGTGCCGGTTCGTCTTCCTGGCGATGGCTCCGTTCATGCCCCGCGAGCGGGTGGTCGGCATCTTCGGCGGCGACCTGCTGGCCGACCCCACCCAGGTCCCCGGCTACCGGGAGCTGCTCGGCGTGGACGGCCACAAGCCGTTCGAGTGTGTCGGCGAGGTCGAGGAGTCGGTGGTGGCGTTGAGCCTGCTCGCCGAGCAGGACCAGTGGCGCGACGCCCCGGTGGTCCGCGCCCTGGTCGACGCGGTCCCGCCGACCGCCTGGTCCACCGCCGCCGGCTCGGACGTCTTCACCCCCGGCGGCCCGAACTTCGTCCCCGCCGCGTACGCCAAGGCCCTGGACACCCTCACCTGACCACCCCACCCCACCCGGCCCGGCCCGGTTGATCAAGAGGTTTGCGTCACCATTCGGCCCTCCGCCGACGCATACCTCCTGGTCAACATCGACAGGGTGGGCCAGCGGGACGCTCAGGGGGTGCGGACGGCGTCCAGGGCAAGCAGGGCGACGTGCAGGGAGAGGCAGGCCTCCACCGAGTCGAGGTCGACGCCGAGAATCCGGCCGATGCGGGCCAGCCGCTCGTAGAAGGCCGGCCGGGACAGGTGCGCGGCAGCCGCGCCGGCCGACTTGTTGCGGCCCTGCTCCAGGTACGCCCGCAGGGTGCCGAGCAGCTGCTCCCGAGGATGCTCGGCGTCATGGGCCAGCAGCGCGCCGAGTTCCCGTTCGACGAAGGTCTGCAACCGGGGCTCGTCGCGCAGCAGATGCAGCAGGCCGGCCAGCCCGACGTGTGGCAGCCGGAAGACCGGCAGGTCGCGGCTGTCCCGGCGGGCGGCCTCGGCGACCTGACGGGCCTCGACCAGCGAGCGGCGTACCTCCCGCAGGCTCGCCACCCCGGAGCCGGCGGCGATGAGCACCGTCAACCGGTGGCCACCCCCGCCCGACACCGGCTGGTCGGGGTGGCGACGGCGCAGCGCGGCGGCGAAGGCGGCGAGCGCACGCTCCTCGGCGGCGGCCTCCGGCAGGGCGAGCAGGACCCCCACCGCCTGGTCGTCGACGGGGCTGGTGAGCCCGGTCAGCTTCGCCTCCCGCAGCGCCTGGCCGACCGCCTCGGCGAGATCGCGCAGCCGGGCGGGGCCGGCCTCGGCGGCGACGTCGACCGGCGGTCCGCCCTCGCCCGGCCCGGCGTGCTCCGCCGAGGTGGCGCGGCGGTGCCGGACCATGACGCCGATCAGGTGCCGGCGTTCCAGGGGCACCCCCAACGCCCGCGCCCGCAACGCGATCTCGTCCACCGGGCGGGAATGATCGAGCAGGGCGGTGAGCAGGGTGCGGTGCAGTTGTCGTTCCAGCCCCTCGGCGTCACGCCGGATCAGCCGGCCCAACGCCAGGGTCGAGGCCGCCCGCTCCACCAGGATGGTCAGCCGGGTGGGCGGGGTGCCGACGGGCCGACCGTCGCCGAGGCCCGCCCCGGCCGGCCAGCGCAGCAGCAGCCGACCCCAGTCCTGGCCCCGCGCGCCGACGGTCGTCACCAGCCAACCGCTGTCCACGTCGTACGCCGTCCGGCCGGCGGGACGAATCCGCCGGGAGTGCTGCTCCCAGCCGTCCAGCAGCAGTCCGGCGTTCTCCCCCGCCGGGTCGTAGGCGAGCACCTGCCGGGACAGGTTCTCCAGCACCACCGGGCAGCCGGCCAGCTCGGCGGCCTGCCGGACCACCTCGGCCGCCCCGGCGCCCTCGACGGACAGGTCGGTGAACCGCTGGTGGATCTCCTCGGTGGCCCGCAGCTCGTGCAGTTGGGCGTCGACGATCAGGGCCTGCACCGCCTCGGTGATCCGGACGAACGGGGTGGCCCGGCGCAGCTCGACCAGGGGCAGCCCGCGCCGCTCGGCGGCCACGGCCATCACCCGGGGCACCTCGGTGGGGTAGCGGCGACCCAGCTCGACCACGAGACCGGAGACGCCCACCCCGGCGAGGTCGCCGACGAAGGCGCGGAGTCCGGCGTCGTCGGCCGGCAGCCCGATGCCGGTGGTGAGCACCAGTTCACCCCCGCCGAGGAGGGTGGCGATGTCGGGCACCTCCGCCACGTGCACCCAACGCACCGGCCGGTCCAGACCGGCCTCCCCGGCCGCCAGTCGCGGCGCACCCCGACGGACCGGGTCCAGCGCGAGCACCTCACGGACGGTAGGGAACACGGGCGACACGCTACCCTCCGTGACCCCTGCGCCGAACCGCCCACCACCGCCGTGCCGGATCCCCGGCCCGCCCGGCGAGCACCGGGACGAGGCGGGGATCCAGGGCCGGTCAGTCGACGCCGAACTCCATCGCGGCGCGGTCGAGCGCCTCGTCGTCGGCGGTGGCGACGCCCCGGGAGGCGATGGCTTCCGCGCCGCCCTGCGGCATCGCCCCGATCAGCCCGGTCGAGGCCGCCTGCGCGGCGCCGACCGCCCGTTGGGGAGTCACGCCGCCGACCAGGCCGAGGGTGGCGTACTGCTCCAGCTTGGCCCGCGAGTCGGCGATGTCCAGGTTGCGCATGGTGAGCTGACCGATCCGGTCGGACGGGCCGAACGCCGAGTCCTCGGTACGCTCCATCGACAGCTTGTCGGGGTGGTAGCTGAACGCCGGGCCGGTGGTGTCCAGGATCGAGTAGTCCTCGCCCCGGCGCAGGCGCAGGGTCACCTCGCCGGTGACCGCCGTGCCGACCCAGCGCTGCAACGACTCGCGCAGCATCAGCGCCTGCGGGTCCAGCCAACGGCCCTCGTACATCAGCCGGCCGAGGCGGCGGCCCTCGGTGTGGTAGTTCGCCAGGGTGTCCTCGTTGTGGATGGCGTTGACCAGCCGCTCGTACGCGGCGTGCAGCAGCGCCATGCCCGGCGCCTCGTAGATGCCGCGGCTCTTGGCCTCGATGATCCGGTTCTCGATCTGGTCGGACATCCCCAGACCGTGCCGGCCGCCGATGGCGTTGGCCTCCAGCACCAGGTCGACGGGGCTGCCGAACTCCTTGCCGTTGATCGTCACCGGGCGACCCTGGTCGAAGCCGATCGTGACGTCCTCGGTGGGGATCTCCACCGCCAAATCCCAGAACCGGACTCCCATGATCGGGTTGACCGTCTCGATGCCGGTGTCGAGGTGCTCCAGGGTCTTCGCCTCGTGCGTGGCGCCCCAGATGTTGGCGTCGGTGGAGTACGCCTTCTCGGTGCTGTCCCGGTACGGCAGCCCGCGCTCGAGCAGCCACTCCGACATCTCCTTACGCCCACCCAGTTCGGTGACGAAGTCGGTGTCGAGCCACGGCTTGTAGATGCGCAGCTGCGGGTTGGCCAACAGGCCGTACCGGTAGAACCGCTCGATGTCGTTGCCCTTGAAGGTCGAGCCGTCGCCCCAGATCTGGACGTCGTCGGAGATCATCGCCCGGACCAGCAGGGTTCCGGTGACGGCCCGCCCCAGCGGGGTGGTGTTGAAGTACGCCCGACCGCCGGAGCGGATGTGGAAGGCACCGCAGGTCAACGCCGCGAGGCCCTCCTCGACCAGGGCGGCGCGGCAGTCGACCAGGCGGGCGACCTCGGCGCCGTAGCTGAGCGCACGACCGGGCACCGAGTCGATGTCGGGCTCGTCGTACTGGCCGATGTCGGCGGTGTAGGCGCAGGGAACAGCGCCCTTGTCGCGCATCCACGCGACCGCGACCGAGGTGTCGAGGCCGCCGGAGAAGGCGATGCCGACACGTTCGCCGATGGGCAGGGAGGTGAGAACCTTGGACACGGGGAAGATTATTCAGCAGAACGCATGGTCATGCAAATCGGAATCGCCGCGTCCCAACTCCCAGAACGCCACCGCCGCAGCGGCGGCCACGTTCAGCGAGTCCACCCCACGCCGCATCGGAATCACCACCCGCACGTCACTGGCGGACTGGGCCGCCCCGGTGAGACCGGGCCCCTCGGCCCCCAACAGCAGCGCCGCCCGCTCACGCTGCGCCGACGTCAACCGCTGCATCGGTACGGCGTCCGACGCGGGCGTCATCGCGAGCACGGTGAAGCCCGCCTCCCGCACCTGGTCCAACCCCGCCGGCCAGCGCTCCAGCTTGGCGTACGGCACCGCGAAGACCTCCCCCATGCTGACCCGCACGCTGCGCCGGTAGAGCGGATCGGCGCAGGACGGCGAGAGCAGCACCGCGTCGATACCCAACGCCGCCGCGCCCCGGAAGATCGCGCCGAGGTTGGTGTGGTTGTTGATGTCCTCCAGGATCACCACCCGACGGGCGGCAGCCAGCACCTCGGCGGCCTCCGGCAGCGGCTTGCGGTGGAACGAGGCGAGCACCCCCCGGTGGACGTGGAAGCCGGTCGCCTTCTCCAGCACGTCGGGGGTGGCCGCGTAGACGGGCGCGTCCCCGGTGTCCAGGTCGGCGAGCTGGTCGACCCGCTTCGCGTCGACCAGGTACGACCGGGCCGGATAGCCGGCGCGCAACGCCCGGCGCAGCACCAGCTCCCCCTCGGCGATGAACAGCCCGTGCGGGGGTTCCCAGCGGGTACGCAGCTCGACGTCGGTCAACGCGCGGTAGTCGGCGATCCGCGGGTCGTCGGGATCGGTGATCTGGTCAACGGGCACCGCCCGATTCTGCCGGGTGCCCCCGGGTGCACCATCGGACGGGCAGCCCCCGGCGAACGGAACGGCGACGGCTCAAGGGAACAGCGGGCGTTCCCGGCCGGCTCCGGGGAACAGCGGGCGTTCCCGGGCGGCTCCGGGGAACGGCCGGACCGGGGAAACGGCGTGTGCCGGGTTTCCGGGGGCGTACCGGGGGAAGGGGGGCGGGAAGCGGACACGACCGGAGGGACGACCACGATGAGCGCAACGGGCACCACCGACGGCCGGTTGCCGAGGAACGCCACGGTCGCCGACCACATCGTGGCCCGACTCGCCGAGTGGGGGGTACGCCGCTACTTCGGCTATCCGGGCGACGGCATCAACGGCATGACCTCCGCCCTGCAACGCGCGGGTGACCGGGTCGAGTTCATCCAGGTACGCCACGAGGAGACCGCCGGCTTCGCCGCCAGCGCGCACGTCAAGTACGGCGGCGGCCCGCTGGGCTGCGCCCTGGCGACCAGTGGCCCCGGCGCGATCCACCTGCTCAACGGCCTCTACGACGCCAAGCTCGACCACCAGCCGGTGGTGGCCCTGGTCGGGAACACCGCGCTGACCGCCGAGGGCGGCGGCTACTACCAGGAGGTCGACCTGCTCGCCCTCTACAAGGACGTGGCCTCGGGCTTCCTGGCCCAGCTCGACGACCCGTCCCAGGTGCGGCACCTGGTGGACCGGGCCTGCCGGACGGCGCTGTCCCGCCGGACGGTGACCGCGCTGGTGCTCCCCCTGGACGTGCAGGACGAACCGGCGGTGCCGGACCCGCCGCACGCGCACGGCTACTACCACACCAGCGCGGTGCCCAGCAGTACGCCGACGGTGCCGCCGGAGGCGGAGCTGCGCCGGGCCGCCGAGGTGCTCCGCGGCGGCGAGAAGGTGGCGATGCTGGTCGGGCAGGGCGCGCTCGGCGCCGAGGAGGAGGTAGGCCTGATCGCCGACCGGTTGGGTGCCGGGGTGGCCACCGCCCTGCTCGGCTTCACCGCCGTGGATCATCGCGAGCCCTGGGTGACCGGGGCGATCGGCCTGCTCGGCACCCGACCGAGCTGGCAGCTGATGCAGCAGTGCGACCGGCTGCTGATCGTCGGCAGCAACATGCCGTACTCGGAGTTCTATCCGCCGCAGGGGCAGGCCCGCGCGGTGCAGATCGACCTGGACGGCACCCGGATGGGGCTGCGCTACCCGACCGAGGTGAACCTGACCGGCGACGCCGGCCCGACCCTGCGGGCGCTGCTGCGCGAGCTGGGCGACGGCCCCGCCCCGACGGCCTGGCGGGCGACCGTCGCCGACGCCACCTCGGCCTGGCGACGCGCCCAGGCGGACCTGGCCGGGCAGTCCGCCGACCCGGTGAACCCGCAACTGCTCTTCCACACCCTCAACGACGCGCTGCCGACGACGCGATGATCGCGGTGGACTGCGGCACCGCCACCGCCTGGTACGCCCGCCACCTCCAGGTCCGCCCCGGCATGCTGGCCAGCCTCTCCGGCACCCTGCTGTCGATGGGCGGGGCGATGCCGTACGCCCTGGCGGCGAAGTTCGCCCACCCGGACCGGCCGGTGGTGATGCTGATCGGTGACGGGGCGATGCAGATGAACGGGGTCAACGAGTTGATCACCGTGGCGAAGAACTGGCGGAGCTGGGCCGACCCGCGTTTCGTGGTGCTGGTGCTCAACAACCGGGATCTGGCGTTCGTCAGTTGGGAGCAGCGCTCCACCGAGGGCACCCCGCGCTATCCGGCCAGCCAGGACCTGCCGGACGTGGCGTATCACCGGTGGGCCGAGGTGCTGGGCCTCGACGGCGAGCTGGTGGACTCCCCCGACCAGGTCGCCGGGCTGTGGCGGCGGGCGCTGACCGCCGACCGCCCGATGGTGGTCAACGCGATGGTCGACCCGGCCGAGCTGATGCTGCCCCCACACTTCACCGCCGATCAGGCACGCAAGACGGCGGCAGCCCTCCTCCGCGGCGACACCGACCGCACCGGCATCATCCGCCGCGCCCTACCCGCCACCCTCACCACCTACCGCCCCCGCCGCAAAAACCCCTGACCCACCCCCACCCCCACCCCCACCTCTGGTCGCGGTGATCAAGAGGTTTACGTCATTCCGGACGCATGTCGTGACGTAAACCTCTTGATCACCGCGTGGTGGACCCGGCGCGCGTGGTGGGTGGGGAGGGGTGGGGAGGCGGTGTTCCCCCGACCGGACCTGGTCTGCTTCCTGGCGGTCACCCCGGAGCTGGCCCAACGACGGGTGCTGGCCCGGGGCATCGACACCGAGGAGTTGGCGCACCTCACGGCACTGGACGCCGGCTACCGGGCACTGCCCGAGTTCGCCAGCTTCGTGGCGGTCGACGGCGACGCCGACCCGGCGACGGTGTCCGCCGCCCTGGACCGGGCGGTCGCCGGGGTAGCCGGCAGACGGTAGGCGTCGCCGGCAGAACCGCCGGGTCGGCCGAGGCAATGTTCCGCCCACAGCACGGACACGCCGGACCGACCCTGGCAGTTTCCCACAGCACGGACAACGCCGACTGTTCCGCCACAGCACGGACGACGCCAGCTCAACCCCGGCAGATCCGCAACAGCACGGCCAACGCCGGATCAGCCCCGGCGGTTCTGCAACCAGCGCAGCAGGTCGGACGCGAGGCCCTGGTCCTGTTGTGGGGCGCTGGGGGACGGCTGCGGCTTCGGACGCTGCGGCTCGCCGGCCAGCTCCCGGCTGGGGGCGGTGAAGTCGCGGACCGGCTGGCCGTCGACGGCGGTACGGATGGTCCGGGCGACCGCGGTGATCACCTCGCTCTGCACCGCCGCGCCGACCGCGTCGCTCGGGTCGTCGGGGTTGGCGGCGATGCCGGCGACCGCCACCTGCGGGGTGAAGCCGACGAAGGTCTCGGTGGCGTTCTGCTCCGAGCTGCCGGTCTTGCCGGCCACCGGGCGGCCGACGATCCGGTCCACCCCGCCTGCGGTGCTCCCGTTGCACTGCCCGTACGCCGACTGCTGACCGACCGGGCAGCGGGCCGCATCGGTGGCGGCCCGCGCCACGTCCGGCGACAGCACCCGCTTGCAGGACGGATCACCGACCGGCACCGTCGTGCCGTCCGCAGCGGTCACCGAGACCACCGGCGTCGGGGTGCAGTACATCCCCTCGGCGGCAACCGTGGCGTACGCGTTGGCCAGGTCGAGCGGGGTGGTGGCGGCCACCCCGAGGGTGAACGCGCCCCAGTTGTCGGCGTTGTTCGTGGCGAAGTCGGCGTCGGCCTCGGCGCGGAAGGTGATTCCGAGGCGCTGTGCCATCTCGACCACCTTGGCCGGGCCGACCTGCTCCTCCAGCCAGACGAAGTAGGTGTTCACCGAACGGCCGAAGCCGTCCCACATCATCCGGTAGCCGTCCATCCGTGCCGGGTTGGCGTTGGCCGGGCACCACTTGCCGTCACAGGCGGCCTCGCCCTCGGCGGGGAACCGGGTGGTCAGCCGGCTCGGCGAGTCGAACCCGGTGGACAGGGTGCGCCCGTTCTCCAGCGCGGCCAGCATGGTGAACAGCTTGAACGTCGAGCCGGCCTGGTAGCCCTCGATGCTGCCGCCGCCGGAGACCAGCGGGTTGACGGTCTGCCCCTCGCCGATCCCGTACTCACGGTTGACGGCCAGGGCGAGGACCCGGCCGGTGCCGGGCTCGACCGCGGCGATCGGCAGGGCCCGTTCGTCGTCGGCGGCGTAGACCTGGCGGGCCTGGGCGGCGGCGGTGGCCTGCACGTCGGGGTCGAGCGAGGTGACCACCGTGTAGCCGCCCCGGCGCAGCGCCTGCTCCCGCTCCTGCTCGGTCGCGCCGAAGGCGTGCTGCTCCAGCCACCAACGGCGCAGGTAGTCGCAGAAGAAGCCGGCGTCGGCGGTGACCGTGGCGGTGCAGCCGTTGGGCTGGGTGGTGGGATGCAGGGTCAGCTTCTCGGCTTTGGCCTGGTCGGCCTGCGCAGCGGTGATCGCGCCGGTGGCGACCATCGAGTCGAGCACGTACCCGCGCCGCTGCAGGGCCGCCTCCTGGTCGCCGTCGATCGGGCTGTACTCGTCGGGCGACTGGACCAGGCCGGCGAGCAGGGCCGACTCGGCGAGGGTCAGGTCGGCCGGTGCCTTGCCGAAGTAGCGCTGGCTGGCGGCGGCGACCCCGTACGCGCCGGAGCCGAAGTAGGCGATGTTGAGGTAGCGGTTGAGGATCTCGTCCTTGCTGAGGGTCTTCTCCAGCTCGGTGGCGTACCGGATCTCCTGGAGCTTGCGCCCGACGGTCTGCTCGGTGGCCGCCTGCCGCTCCTCGGCGGTGCGGGTGGGGTCGGTCTTGAGCACGTTGCGCACGTACTGCATGGTCAGCGTGGAGCCGCCCTGGGCGGTGCCGCCACCGGTGACGTTGGCGACCAGGGCGCGGGCCATGCCCCGCAGGTCGGCACCGCCGTGGGAGTAGAAGCGCCGGTCCTCGGCGGCGACGATCGCCTGCCGTAGCTCCGGGGCGATCTCGGCCAATGGCACGTCGGTGCGATTGACGTCGTAGAACGTGGTGAGCAGCGTCTTGCCGTCATTGGCGTAGAGGTAGGAGCGCTGCGGGGTGACCGGGGTACGCAGCGCCGCCGGCAGGTCGTCGAACGCCCCGAGCGCCGCCTTGGTGACGGCTCCGGCGAGCAGGTTGCCCGGCAGCGCGGCGACCGCGAGAACCAGGCCGGCAAGCAGGCCGGCGAGCAGCACGGTGAGCAGCCGCGTCAGCGGCGTCCGGGGTGAGGACATGGCCCCAGGATTGCCACCGCGACGCCCGTCGGGCCACCCCACCTGCGGATTGTCAGGTAACTCACCGTAATCTGCCAGCAACTTCCCCACCCCACCGCCCTCCCGTCCCTCCCGTCCCCGCCATCCCCCACATCCCCCACATCCCCCACCATCCGCCCCATCCCCCACCGTCCCCCACGTTCCCTCCCCACCCTCCCAACCCTCCCCTCCCCCGCGTCCCCACTGCCCTCCCGCGGTGACCAAGAGGTTCACGCCCTTCCGCACCGACACCTGACCCAAACCCCCTTCATGATCACCGAAAAGGAGGAGCGACCCCGGGCCGATCATGGAGTCGTGGTGGGAACAAAGCCTGTCTAATGCCCACAAACCGGCCACCACAACTCCAAGATCGCCGGAAGCAGCGTTGGTGAGACCGGGCCCCCCGGAAAGACCGTTGGCGAGACCGGGGGCCCCAGGGCGGGGTGGGAGAGGAGGGGAGGGGAGGGGGCGGCCCCAGGGCGGGAGGGGTGGGAGGGAGGGGGTGGGGAGGGTCAGGCGGCGGGGAGGGGGCCCTGGGGGCCGGTGGGCGGGGAGGGGGTGGGGGTGGGGGTGGGGGTGGGGGTGGTGACGCTGGCGGTGGCGGCGTCGCGGGCGATCGCGGCCGGGACGAGGCGGCCGGAGCGGTAGCCGATGCCGATGCCGGCGATCAGCACGAAGATCGCGCCGAAGGTCTGCAACGAGCCGATCAGCGCGCCACCGAGGCCGAGTAGCGGGGCGGCGATCATCAGCATCGCCCCGTCGCCCATGGCGAAAGCGCCGGAGCGGGCCACCGCCCAGCCGGTGAACAGCCACCCCGCGCTGTAGCAGGTGGCCCCGGCCAGCACCAGCATCCGGGCGGTGGTGCCGAAGACCGGGGTCTGCTCGGCCAGGCCGGCGAAGGGCAGCATCAGCACCGTGCCGCCGATGCTCACCAGCAGGCCGGCCACCGCGCCCCGCCGGCTGCGGGTGGCTGCCAGCAGGCCGGTCAGCGCGAGCAGGGCGAGCAGGCCGAGCCAGACCGCGGCCACCCAGCCGAGCAGGTAGAGCGGCCGACCGTCGGCCGGGTACGGGTCGTTGCCCACCCCGCCGTCGCTGGCCATCGCCACCGCGCCGTAGAGCACCGCGTACGCGGGCAGCAGCCACACCGCGGCGCGGGCGAACCGGCGCAGCGACCAGGCCCAACTGGCGTCGGTGGCCGGCGCGGCCGCAACGGGGTCGCCGACGAAGGGCAGCACCCCGAACCCGCCACCGGTCCGCCGGCTGCCCAGCGGGCCGGCCGGGTCGTGCGCGCCGGGAACGGGGGTACGGGAGAACAACCGCTGCGCCGGGTCCTTCATGCCTCACCTGGTCCGCTCCGACGGGCGGCGCGGAACGCACCCGGCGCCCCGGTCCCTGACCACCACCCGTCCTCAGGACCGATCGTGGCAGGCACCGGGGCGCTGCATGAGCGTTTCTCGCATTTGCCGCCCGGGGTGGGCGACGGCCGGGATCAGCCCCGTTCGCGCTGGTCCGCCGGGTCGTTGACCAGGCTGGCCGGGGAGACCGGCTCGGGGGCCGGCAGCCCCTGCGGCACCTTGCCGCCGGTGGCCTGCGCCTCGGCGACGCGTACCTCGTCGTGGATCTGCTGGGCGGCGGTGGCCGCCGCGCGGGCCGCCTCCGCGGCCTCCCGCTCGACCTCGCTGGCGCTGTGCTTCGCCTCCGGGGCCGGCTCGTCGCCGACCATCCGGCTCAGCCCGCCCAGCGCGCCTCCCATGCCCTCCAGGGCCTTGGTCAGCTCGGCCGGGACGATCCAGACCTTGTTGGCCGTGCCCTGGGCGATCTGCGGCAGCGCCTGGAGGTACTGGTAGGCCAGCACCTTCTGGCTCGGGTTCGCGGTGTGGATCGCGTCGAAGACGGTACGGATCGCCTTGGCCTGGCCCTCGGCCTGGAGGATCCGGGCCTGCCGGTCACCGTCGGCGCGCAGCACCGCGGACTGCTTCTCGCCCTCGGCGGTGAGGATCTGCGACTGCTTGTGCCCCTCGGCGGTCAGGATCGCCGCCCGGCGGTCCCGCTCGGCGCGCATCTGCTTCTCCATCGAGTCGCGGATGCTCGCCGGCGGCTCGATCGCCTTGATCTCCACCCGGGTGACCTTGATGCCCCAGCGGCCGGTGGTCTCGTCGAGCACGCCGGAGAGGTGCCGGTTGATCTCCTCCCGGCTGGTCAGCGCCCGCTCCAGGTCGAGCGAGCCGATCACGTTACGCAGGGTGGTGACGGTCAACTGCTCGATCGCCTGGATGAAGTTGGCGATCTCGTAGGTGGCCCGGACCGCGTCGACCACCTTGTAGTAGAGAACAGTGTCGATCGACACCACCAGGTTGTCGGAGGTGATCACCGGCTGCGGCGGGAAGCTGACCACCTGCTCCCGCATGTCGACCTTGGTGCGCACCGCGTCGACGAACGGGACCAGCAGGTTCAGGCCCGGGTTCAGGGTGCGCTTGTACTTGCCGAGCCGCTCCACCACGTCCTGACGCTGCTGCGGCACGATACGTACCGCCTTCATCAGCGTCACCACAATGATCAACGCCACGGCCACCAACAGGACCGCTAGAAATTCCATACCGTCACCTTTTCGCTTCCGGCAGCTCGCCGGGGGAGGAAATGTCGTCCTGCCACACCAGGGCGGTGGCGCCCCGGACCTTTATCACCTGCACCCGCACACCGGGCTCGAAAGTCTGCGTCGCGTCGTACGGACGCGCCGTCCACAACTCGCCGTCGATCTTCACCATGCCCCGCTCGGCATCGACCTGCTCGATCACCAGCGCGGTGGCGCCCTCCAGCGCCTCCACCCCGAACGGCTGCTCACCGCTGTCCACCGCCGACCGCATGTGCCGGCGGATGGTCGGCCGGGCGAGCGCCACCGTCAGCGCCGACACCACGGCGAAGACCACCGCCTGCACCGCGACGGGCGCACCCAACGCGGCAGCGCCGGCGGCGGCGAACGCGCCGGCCGCGAACATGATCAGGAACAGCGTCGTCGTGAAGATCTCGGCGACGGCCAACACCACACCCAGCACGATCCACACCACGGCGTCCACCCCCCGATCGTGACACGTCCACGCGAATCCACCCACTTCTGATGATCAGTAGGCTCAGGTCGGACCCGTACCGACCGCCGCAAAGGAGACGATGGTGACCCTGCTGTCCGAAACCGTCCGCCGGATCGACACCGTCGTGGCACAGGCCCAGGCCAACGGGCGTACGCCGTCGTTGGCGCTGGGGATCGTGCGCGACGGGACGCTGGCCCACCTGGCCACCGCCGGTGAGCACCCCCGCCCCGACACCGACCTCCAGTACCGGCTGGGTTCGATCACCAAGACGATGACCGCGACGCTGATCCTGCGGGAACGCGACGCCGGCCGGCTCGCCCTCGACGACCCGCTGGAACGGCATCTGCCGGGCACCGCAGTCGGCGGGCTCACCCTGCGCCAACTCCTCGGCCACGCCAGCGGCCTGCAACGCGAGCCCGACGGCCCGTGGTGGGAGCGGACCGAGGGCACCGACCTGGCCACCCTGGTCGCCGGCCTGACCCCGGACAAGATCGGCCAGCCGGCGCTGCGCGGCTACCACTACTCCAACCTGGCGTACGGGCTGCTCGGCGGGGTGTTGGAACGGATCACCGGGGCACCCTGGGCGCGGCTGCTGACCGAACGGGTCCTCGACCCGCTGGAGATGCGGCGGACCACCTACCAGCCCACCGAGCCGTACGCGCGGGGCTACGTGGTGCACCCGTGGCACGACACCCTGCGGGAGGAGCCGCGCACCGACACCGGGGCGATGGCCCCCGCCGGGCAACTCTGGTCGACGGTGACCGACCTCGCCCGCTGGGCGAGCTTCCTCGCCGACCCCGATCCCGAGGTGCTGGCGGCCGACACCCTCACCGAGATGTGCACCCCGGTGATGCTCAACGACCTGGACTCCTGGCGCGGCGGGCACGGCCTGGGGTTGGAGCTGTACCGCGAGGGCGACCGGGTGTATGTGGGCCACGGCGGATCGATGCCCGGCTACGTGGCCACCCTGGTCGTGCACCGCCCCACCCGGACCGCCGTGGTCGGCTACGCCAACTCGTACGGCTTCCGCACCGGCCACCTCGGCGGGCTGGCCCGGCAACTGCTCACCCTGGTCCTGGACGCCGAACCGGCACCGGTCGAGCCCTGGCGTCCGGCCACCGCCACGCCCCCGGCCGACCTGGCCGAGCTGACCGGCCGCTGGTGGTGGATGGGCATCGAGTACGAGGTCCGGGCCGACCCGGCCGGCGAGCTGTGGGCCGGCCGCCCCGGTGACCCGACGCTGCGGTTCACCCCCGAGGGCCCGGACCGCTGGCGGGGCCGCTCCGAGGGGCAGGACAGCGAGATCCTCGCCGTGCTCCGCGACCCGGCCGGCCGGGCGGTGGGGCTGGACATCGGCACCTTCGTCTTCACCCGCACCCCCGACCAGGAACCCTGACCCGGCCGGGCCACCGCCCGGCCTGGCGGGCCGGTGGCGCAGCCCGGCCCGGCGGGCGGGGCGGCCGAACCGGCGCGCCGGACGGGCCGCCGCGGCGACCTGGCGGGCTCGGTCGGCGCGAGGTCAGTCGGGGCGGTCCCTGTCGGGGCGGGGCGGTCCCTGTCGGGGCGCTGTCCGTCGGGGCGGGGCCTGTCAGGGCGGGTCAGTCGGGTTCGGTGACGAAGTCGATCAACCGTTCCATCGCGTTGATCAGCGGGGTCTCGACGTCGGCGAAGCTGTCCACCCGGGACAGGATGCGCCGCCACATGTCGGCCGGCTCGGCCACCCCGAGGGCCGCGCAGACGCCCTCCTTCCACGGCCGGCCCGGCGGTACCACCGGCCAGGCCCGGATGCCCAGCGCGGCCGGCCTGACCGCCTGCCACACGTCGACGTACGGATGGCCGGTGACCAGCACGTGCGGGGAGTTCACCCGGGCCACGATCCGGCTCTCCTTGGAGCCGGTGACCAGGTGGTCGACGAGCACCCCGAGCCGGCGGCCGGGGCCCGGCGCGAAGGCGCGCACCTCGGCGTCGAGGGCGTCGATGCCGTCCAGCGGCTCCACCACCACCCCCTCGACCCGCAGGTCGTCGCCCCAGATCCGCTCCACCAGGGCGGCGTCGTGCACGCCCTCGACCCAGATCCGGCTGGCCTTCGCCACCCGTGCCCGGACGTCGTCCAGGGCGATCGACCCGGAGGCGGTACGTCGGCGGGCGGCGGGCACCGGGGCGCGTACCGGCCGGCGCAGGGTCACCGGCTCCCCGTCGAGCAGGAACGCGGCCGGCAGCAGGGGGAAGACGCGTCGCCGGCCGTGCCGGTCCTCCAGCACCACCGCGCCCGACTCGAAGCCGACCACCGCACCGCAGAACCCCGAGTCGACGTCCTCCACCACGAGATCCACCTCGGCGTCGACCTCGGGGGTGACCTTCCGTCGCCGCCAGTCGCCCGCCAGCACGTCCTCGCCGTATCGCCCCGCCATGTCGAGCACGCTAACGCCACCCGCGCCGCACCGCCGCCCGACGCGCCCGTCCCGCCCGCCGCGCCCGTTCAGGTTCCCCGCCCCTTCCGGCTCCGCGCCCGTGCAGGGTTCGCCGCCCGTTCCGGGTTCCGCGCCATGGCAGGGAAGGCCCCTCGTCGGCAGATCCCGAGGTGGCAGGTCGTCAGTCCCGAGGTGGCAGGGGAGCCTTCCCGACCCGGTCGGGAGCGGCCCGACCCGCCCTCCCGTGACCGACGACGCGGCAGTCGAGACAGGGGCGGCGGGGAGCACGTACCCTTTCGGCATGTCCTCCCCCGCAACGGGCGCGGCCACCCTGGCTGCGCGCCGGTCGAGCCGTTTCGTGGCCTGGGTACGCGCCTGGCGAGCCGGCCTGGTGCCCTTCGACGAGGTCGCCGAGTCGGTCGCCGGCGACGAGGAGCACCTGGTCGCCGACGCACCGGGCACCTGGCGGGACGTACCGCTGCGGGACGCCCTGCCGGCGCTGGCCAAGCTCTCTCCCGACGAGATCCGGCTGGTGCTGCCGGCCCCGGGCGACCCGCGCGGGCTGCCCGGTCCGGGCGACTTCGCCGGCGCCGCGCTGCTCACCGGGGAGGCCGTGGTGGCCGGCGGGCTCGGGTTGATCCCCGAGGTACGCACCCACACCTCCGGCTCCGGGATGACCTGGGAGACGGTGCTGTGGCGGGTCTACCCGCTGCCGGCCGACGCGCCGAAGGCGTCGCTGACCGCGCCGGGAGCGGCCGAGGCGGAAGCCGAGCTGGCCACCGCGCTGGCCGAGTCCACCGCCGCGTTGACCCGCCTCGACGTGGCCCAGTGGCGGCCCGAGCTGGCCGGGGCGCTCGCCGCGTTGCGTCGCCCGGACGGCGCCACCGACCTGCCCCCCGGGTTCGACCCGCGCGCCCGGCGGCTCTTCGCCCGCGCCGCCGTGCTCGACCGGGTGCTCGCGCTGGCCGGGGAGAGCGCGCCCGGCGGCGCGATCAACAACCACGAGGCCCAACAGCGCGACGCCGCCCTGCGTCCGCTCACCAACGCCTGCCGGCAGGCGTTGGTCGCCGCCTGCAACGCGCCGCTACGCCCCTGAGCCGCCCCGCCCCGGGCGGGGGCTCAGATCTCGTCGATCAGGTCGAGCACCGAGTCGACGATGCGGGACGGCCGGTACGGGTAGCGCTCCGTCTCGGCCCGGGTGCTGATCCCGGTGAGCACCAGAATGGTCTCCAACCCCGCCTCCAGGCCGCACAGGATGTCGGTGTCCATTCGGTCACCGATCATCGCGGTGCTCTCCGAGTGCGCGTTGATGGTGTTCAGCGCCGAGCGCATCATCATCGGGTTCGGCTTGCCGACGAAGTACGGCTCCACCCCGGTCGCCTTGGAGATCATCGCGGCGACCGAGCCTGCGGCGGGTAACGCGCCCTCCACGGACGGGCCGGTGACGTCCGGGTTGGTGCAGATGAACCGGGCCCCGTCGTTGATCAGCCGGACCGCCTTGGTGATCGCCTCGAAGCTGTAGGTGCGGGTCTCCCCCAGCACCACGTAGTCCGGGGCGAAGTCGGTCAGCACGTAGCCGACCGCGTGCAACGCGGTGGTCAGCCCCGCCTCCCCGATCACGTACGCGGTGCCACCCGGCCGCTGGTCGGCGAGGAACTGTGCGGTGGCCAGCGCCGCCGTCCAGATCGCGGTCTCGGGCACCTCGAAACCCATCCGGGTGAGCCGGGCCTGGAGGTCGCGCGGGGTGTAGATCGAGTTGTTGGTCAGCACCAGGAAGGGCTTGCCGGACGACCGGAGCCGGTTGATGAACTCCGGTGCTCCAGGGACCGGCTGGCCCTCGTGCACCAGCACGCCGTCCATGTCGGTCAGCCAGCTCTGCACGGGTTTGCGGTCAAGCATGTGTCGTCCCCAGGAGGTGTCGGAGCGGGCGGGTCGTCATCAGGGGCGGCGGGCGGCCGGTACGCAGCACGGGGTGGGGCAGGTGTCCCACATCGGCAGCGCGCCGAGGCGACGGCGGAGCCGCTCCCCGTCGGGCGTGGTGCGCTCGGCCACCAGTTCACGCACCATGGTCACGAACCTCGGGTCGGTGCCGGGGGTGCCGGCCCGGACGAAGTCCAGGCCGAGCTGCTTGGCCGTCGCCGACGCCTCGGTGTCGAGGTCCCAGACCACCTCCAGGTGGTCGGAGACGAACCCGATCGGGCTGACCACCACACCGGTCACGCCCTGCCCGGCGAGGGCGGTCAGGTGGTCGTTGACGTCTGGCTCCAGCCACGGCACCTGCGGCGGGCCGGAGCGGCTCTGCCAGACCAGGTCGTACGGCAGGTCGGGTGCGGCGGCGGCGTGCACCAGGCGGGCCGTCTCCGCCAGCTGCGCGGTGTACCGGCCGCCGTGCGGGCCGGCGGTGGCCGCCGCCGAGGTGGGGATGGAGTGCGCGGTGAAGACCAGCCGGGTGGTGTTCCGCCGCGCCGGGTCGAGCTGGGCCAGCGCCGAACGCACCGCGTCGGCGTGCGGCTCGACGAAGCCGGGATGGTCCCAGAACTGCCGCAGTTTCTCGATCACCGGGGCGTCCGGGCCGACGGCGGACCGGGCGGCGGCGATGTCCTCCTGGTACTGCCGGCAGGACGAGTAGCCGCCGTACGCGCTGGTGACGAAGGCCAGGGCCCGCCGTACCCCGTCGTCGCGCAGTTGGGCCACGGTGTCGGCGAGCATCGGATCCCAGTTCCGGTTGCCCCAGTAGACCGGCAGGTCGACGCCGTGGGCGGCGAAGTCCGCCCGGATCGCGGCGAGCAGCTCACGGCACTGCTGGTTGATCGGGGAGACCCCGCCGAAGTGCAGGTAGTGCTCGGCGACCTCGGCCAGCCGCTCGGGCGGCACCCCCCGCCCCCGGGTCACGTTCTGGAGGAAGGGCAGCACGTCCTCGGGCCGCTCCGGGCCGCCGAAGGAGACCAGCACCAATGCGTCGTACGCCATGGGGTCATTCTCCCCCGCGCGTAGGGACGGTCCGACGACGCCCCCTGGTCCCGGGCGTGACGAAGGGGCCCCGACGTGGGGCCCCTTCGCGCGGCTCAGGCGCCGAGGGCGTGGTAGCCGCCGTCGACGTGGACGATCTCGCCGGTGGTGGCCGGGAACCAGTCCGACATCAGCGCGAGGCAGGCGCGGGCCGCCGGCTCCTGGTCGGTGAGGTTCCAGCCGAGCGGGGCCCGCTCCGCCCACGCCGTCTCGAACTGCTCGAAGCCGGGGATGGACTTCGCGGCCATGGTGCGCAGGGGCCCGGCCGCCACCAGGTTGCTGCGGATGCCCTGCTTGCCCAGGTGCAGCGCGAGGTAGCGGGAGGCGGACTCCAGGCCGGCCTTGGCCACGCCCATCCAGTCGTAGACCGGCCAGGCCTTGGTGGCGTCGAAGGTGAGCCCGACCACCGAGCCACCCGGCGACATCAGCGGCAGCGCGGCCATGGCCAGCGACTTGTAGGAGAACGTGGAGACCTGCAACGCGGTCGCCACGTCCTCCCAGGGGGCGTCGAGGAAGCCGCCACCGAGGCAGCTCTGCGGGGCGAAGCCGATCGAGTGGACCACGCCGTCGAGGCCGTCGACGTGCTCACGGACCTGGTCGGCCAGGCCGGCGAGTTGCTCCGGGCTGGTCACGTCCAGTTCGATGATCGGGGCCGGCTGGGGCAGCCGCCGGGCGATCCGCTCGACCAGTGAGAGCCGGCCGTAGCCGGTGAGCACGACCTGGGCGCCGTTCTCCTGGGCGAGCTTCGCCACCGAGAAGGCGATCGAGGCGTCGGTGATGACGCCGGTGACCAGCAGCCGCTTACCGGCGAGCAGTCCTGACATGTGTTGGCTTCCTCCGTACGTTCTCAGTGGCCCATGCCGAGGCCGCCGTCGACCGGGATGACAGCGCCGGAGATGTATCCGGAGGCGTCCGAGGCGAGCCAGGTGACCACCCCGGCGACCTCGTCCGGTGCGGCGAACCGGCCGGCGGGGATGACCTTGCGGTACTCGGTGCGGCGCTCCTCGGGCAGCTTGGCCGTCATCTCGGTGTCGATGAAGCCCGGGGCGACCACGTTCGCGGTGATGTTGCGGCTGCCCAGCTCGCGGGTGATCGAGCGGGCCACCCCGACCAGGCCGGCCTTGCTGGCGGCGTAGTTGACCTGGCCGACGCCGCCGTAGAGCCCGATCACCGAGGAGATGAAGATCATCCGACCCCACTTGGCCCGGAGCATCTTGGACGAGGCCCGCTTGGCGCAGCGGAAAGCGCCGGTCAGGTTGGTGTCGAGCACCCCGGTGAACTGCTCCTCGGACATCCGCATCAGCAGCGTGTCGTCGGTGATGCCGGCGTTGGCGACCAGCACCTCGACCGCCCCCAGCTCGGCCTCGACCGCGGCGAAGGCGGCGTCGACGGAGGCGGCGTCGGTGACGTCGCACCGGACCCCGAACAGCCCGTCGGGCGCGTCACCGCTGCGGTGGGTGACCGCCACCCGGTCGCCCTGTTTGGCGAAGGCCTGCGCGATGGCCAGTCCGATCCCCCGGTTGCCGCCGGTCACCAGCACGGTACGGGCCACGGGTCCCCCTTCGGTTCCGCTGATCATTCCGGTCGGAGCCTAGGCGTTACCAGCAGGTAACCGCTAACGGCCCGCCACCGACGCCCCGTCGCGACGGGGCGGCATCCGCACCTGCTGGTGACAACCGCCGCGGGATGACGCCCCGCAGGGCCGACCATCCGACAGACGCGGGACCGGCCGGCCGAGTACGCCTCCCCGCCGTCCTCGTTGTACGATCAACGTCGTCCGCGAGCCGAAGGCGACTCGCGTTTCCGGGCCCCGCCGACCGCAGGAGGTGATCGCTGTGCGAGATAGCGATCCTCCCAGTCGTGGCCGGGCCCTCCGTCAGCCCCGCTGAGCCACGACTCAGTCGGTTGAGCTGACCCAGCTCCCGCTCCCCGCACCGTCCACCCTCGGCCCACCGGCTGGGGAGATCGGCGGATGCCGTCCCGCGCCGGGACGCCCCGCGGTGGAGCCGCCCGGTCACGACTTCGTGTGCGCGCCCTGACCAACCCCTGCGGCCCGCCCTGCGGACCGTCCAGTCGCCACCGGAGCCGTTCATGAGCCGCTACGTCGCCCCACTGAGCTTCACCCTCGCCGCCGTCTGGGTGGCCGTCGTGTTCGTGCTGGCCGGCGGCGGTCACTGACCACCACCGGCCCACCACCCGGCCACCAGCCCCACGGCGTCCGGCCCGCCGGCCGGTCCACGGCCACCAGACCGGACGCCGATCCGCACCGGCCGGACGCGCCACCAGAGCGCCCGGCCCGCGTCACAGCATCCGGGACGTCCACAGCAGGCTCAGCCCGCCCGCACAGAGCGCCAGCAGCAGCGCTACCCCCGCGTACCACTGGGTGATCTCGCGCGGCTCGGTGCGGAACCCGATCGACGAGCCCATGTCCTGGTAGACCTGCTTCAGCTCGGCGACCGAGGCCGCCTCGTAGAAGTGACCCTCGGTGGTCTCGGCGAGCTGGGCCAGCGCCAACCGGTCCACCGGCACCCGCTGCAACTGACCGCCGATGTCCACCTGCCCGGAGTCGGTGCCGAACGCGATGGTGGAGACCGGCACGTTCGCCGCCTGCGCCGCCGCCGCGGCCTCCTCCACCGACCGGCCCGAGGTGCGGAACCCGTCGGAGAGCAGCACGATCCGGGCCGGTGGAATGCCGGCCGCGCCGTCCGACGGCACCGACCGGACCGCCTCCAGGCAGGTGAAGACCGCCTCGCCGGTGGCGGTCGACTCGGCCAGGGTCAGCCCGTCGATCGCGGCGGTCACCGCAGCCCGGTCCTTGGTGGGGGCCACCAGCACGTTCGCCGCCTTGGCGAAGGAGACCAACCCCAGGTTGTAGCTGGCCGGCAGCTCACCGACGAACTGCTTCGCCGCCTCCTGCGCGGCCTCCAACCGGTTCGGTGACACGTCGTCGGCCTGCATCGACAACGACACGTCGATGGCGAGCATCACGGTGGCCCGCTCCAACGGCTCCTTCGTGTCGATCGCCGGACGGGCCATCCCGGTGGCGAGCGCCACCATCGCCAACAGGAGCGCGGTCGCCGCCGCATGCCGCCGCCAGCCCAGCCCCTTCGGCGCGAGGGTACGCAGCAGGTCCACGTTGGTGAACCGCATCGCGTACGCCCGGCGGTGGCGTTGCCGCCAGACGTAGAACGCGGCCAGGGCGAGCACCGGCAGCAGAGTCAGCAGCCACCACGGTTGCATGAAACGGATCATCGCGTCGTCCCCCGGGTGCGGGCGTGCCGCTGCGCGGCCACGAATCGCACCATGTCCAGCAGCCAGTCTCGGTCGGTTCGCAACAGCAGATGCCCGGCACCGGCGGCGCGCAGCTCGGCGGCGATCGCGCCGCGCTGGGCGGCAGCCGCCTCGGCGTACCGGCGGCGCAGGCGCGGGTCGGCGGTCTGCACCTCGTGCAGTTCCCCGGTCTCCGGGTCCACCACCGGCAGCACCCCCACGTCGGGCAGCTCCAGCTCGCGCGGGTCGACCACCTCGATCGCCAGCACGTCGTGTCGGACCCGCAGCTTACGCAGCGGACGGCCCCACTGCTCGGGCGGTGCGAGGAAGTCCGAGATGACCACGGCCAGGCCACGCCGGCGCGGCGGCCGGTTGAGCAGGTCCACCAGCGCGCCCAGGTCGCCGCGACCGGGTCGCAACGGGGTGTGCGCCACCGCGCGCAGCAGCGCCTGCGCCTCCCGCCGGCCGGAGCGGGCCGGCACCCGGGTCAGCACCCCCGGCCCGCTCGGCGGTGGCGGCGCGGACCGCCACCGCCGGGCGGGCGCGGGCGGCGGTGCCGCCCCGGTGCCGATCACCGCGCCGATCCGGTTGCCCCCGCGCACGGTCAGGTGGGTCAGCGCGGCGGTCGCGGCGACCACCACGTCCCGCTTGAGCCACCGGCCGGTGCCGAAGTCCAGGCTCGCCGAGAGGTCCACCGCCAGCCAGGTCTCCAGCTCCCGGTCGGCCACCGTACGCCGCACGTGCGGCGTGGTGGTACGGGCGGTGACCGGCCAGTCCATCCGGCGTACGTCGTCGCCGGGGCGGTACTCCCGGGACTCGCCCGCCTCACTGCCAGGGCCGGGCAACAGTCCCGCGTAGTCGCCCTGGAGCAGCCCGTCGAGTTTGCGGGTGACCAGTAGTTGCAGCCGGGACAGCACCGCCTCGGTCCGCTCCCCACCGGCCTCGGCCGGGCGTACCGGTGTGGTCACGGGTGCTGCCCGGGCCAGCCGGCGGCCGGCGGTCCGCTGACCGGCGGCGGCGCGGACGCCTGCTGCCGGGGTGCCACCGACGGCAGTGGAATGGTCGACATCACCCGGTGCACCACGTGGTCGGCGGGCACGTCGTCGGCGAGCGCGTCATAGCTCAGCACCAGCCGGTGGCGCAGGATGTCCGGCGCGACGTCCTGGACGTCCTGCGGCAGCGCGTAGTCCCGGCCCCGCAGCAGGGCCAGCGCCCGGGTGGCCCGGATCAGGCCGAGTGAGGCGCGCGGGCTGGCGCCGTACTGGATCAGCCGGGCCACGTCCGGCATGCCGTGCTCGGCGGGGCTGCGGGTGGCCAGCACCAGCCGGACGGCGTAGTCGACCAGGGCGTTGTGCACGAAGACCTGGTCGGCCTTGCGTTGCAGGGCGAGCAGGTCGGTGGCGGTGAAGACCTGCGCCGGCTCGGGCGCGGCGACCCCCATCCGGTAGACGATCTCCCGCTCCTCCGCGTCGGTGGGGTAGCCGACGACGATCTTCATCAGGAAACGGTCCCGCTGCGCCTCCGGCAACGGGTAGACGCCCTCCTGCTCGATCGGGTTCTGGGTGGCCATCACCAGGAACGGCTCGGGCACCCGGTGGGTCTGGCCGCCGATGGAGACCTGCCGTTCGCTCATCACCTCCAGCAGCGCCGACTGCACCTTGGCCGGGGCCCGGTTGATCTCGTCGGCGAGCAGGAAGTTGACGAACACCGGACCCAGCTCGACGTCGAACTTCTCACTCGACTGCCGGTAGATCCGGGTGCCCATGATGTCGGCCGGCACCAGGTCCGGGGTGAACTGCACCCGGGCGAACTCGCCGCCCACCACCCGGGCCAGGGTCTCCACCGCGAGGGTCTTGGCCACCCCCGGTACGCCCTCCAGCAGGCAGTGCCCCCGGGCCAGGAGCGCCACGAACATCCGCTCCACCATCCGGTCCTGCCCGACGATCACCCTTTTGATCTCGAACAGCGCCCGCTCCAGCAGGGTGGCGTCCTGGGCGGGGGTGGTCACCGCCATGGGTGTCTCGGGGGCCGTCCCGTTCGGGGTCGGGGCGTCGGGCGTGGTCGGCTGGGCCACCGGTCCTCCACAGCATGATCGGGTCGTCGTGGCGTGGTGCGGTAACAAGACTCGCATGCCCGGCTGAGAGCCGAGGTGGGGAGAACCCGATTTCCGGCCCGCCGTCCGGATCGCCGAATCGCTGAACGAGGGTGGACACGGAGGGGTCTGCCACGTGTACGATTCACCCCGTCGCCGGGCGGCTCCCCCCGTGGCCGCCCGGCGCTCACATCATCGGTCCCGGGAGTGCCTACACTCCCCTGGTGACCAATCCCACCCCCGCCGACGAGGCTCCCGTCTGTTCGTCCCGGGGGTGCCGCATGCCCGCCGTCTGGGCGCTGCGCTGGAACAATCCCCGCCTGCACGACCCCGACCGGCGCAAGACCTGGCTCGCCTGCCCGGCCCACCGGCGCAGCCTCGGCGAATTTCTCGACGCTCGCGGGTTCCTCCGGGAGGTCGCCGCGCTCCCCGGATCACATACCCTCGAAGCGTGAACGCTGCCGAGCCACCCCAGTCCCCGGTGAGCGCCCTGGAGCCCTGGCCGGACACCGTCCGCTGGCAGCCGATCTCGGCCGAGCTGATCTGGGTGGAGCTGCTGCGCCTGGCGCTGGGCCTGGCGGTGCTGCTGGTCGGGCTGGCGCTGGGCTGGGCGTTGCACGGGCACTGGCTGTTCGGCGTGGGCTGCGCCGTGGTGCTGCTCGGCGGCGGGTGGCGGGCGGTGACGATCGTCCGGGCCGTCCACGCCTGGGGGTACGCCGAACGCGCCGACGACCTGCTGGTCCGGCACGGACTGCTGGTCCGCCGGCTGTCCATCGTGCCGTACTCGCGGATGCAGTTCGTCGACGTCAGCGCCGGCCCGCTGGAACGCGCCTTCGACCTGGCCACCGTGCAACTGCACACCGCCGCGGCGGCCACCGACGCCCGGGTGCCCGGCCTGCGGCCGGCCGAGGCGTCCCGACTGCGCGACCGGCTCACCGCCCTCGGTGAGGACCGGGCGGAGGGGCTGTGACCACTCCGGCGCTATCGGGTGGTGTCGAGCCACGGCAGCGGCTGCACCCGCTGAGCCCGGTGTTGCAGGGGGCGAAGTCCCTGGTCGTGGTGATCGCCGGCCTCTCCTGGTCGACGCTGTCCCGGGTCGGCTTCGGCTGGTTCGCCGTGCTGGTGGCGGTGCTCGCCCTGGGCGCGACCGTGCTGGCGGTGGTCAGCTGGTACAACACCGGCTACCACCTCGTCGGGCGGGAACTACGGGTGCACGAGGGGCTGTTGTGGCGGCGCACCCGGGCGATCCCGCTGGAACGGCTGCAGGCCGTGGAGGTGGTCCGCCCCCTGTTGGCGCAGCTCACCGGCCTGGCCGAGCTGCGCCTGGAGGTGGTCGGCGGCGGCAAGACCGAGGCGCCGCTGGCGTACCTCTCGGTCGCCGACGCAGCGCGGCTGCGGCAGCGGCTGCTCACCGTCGCCGCCGGCATGCCCGACCAGGAGACCGTGGGCGCGACGCCGCAGCCGAACGGCGTCGCGGAGGTGGGAGCCGCCGCCGCGACGGCCACCTCGGCCGACCGGGAACCGGCGGGCCGGCCCCTGCACGCGGTGACGAACACCGACCTGCTGGTCAGCCAGTTGCTCACCCCGCAGGCGTTCCTGCTCCCGTTCGGGGTGGCCTTCGTGGTGGCGCAGTTCCTCTCCGAGGGCTCCTGGTCGTTCATCGCGGTCGCCAGCACCCTCACCGCGATGGCCGGCGTGCTGCTGCAACCGGTCCGGCGGGTCCTCGACGACTGGAACTTCCGGCTGGCCCGCGAGCCCGGCCGGCTGCGCATCCACAACGGCCTGCTGGAGACCCGGGTGCAGACCGTGCCGCTGGAGCGGGTGCAGACCGTCGGGGTGACCTGGCCGCTGCTCTGGCGGATGAAGGGCTGGCTGCGGCTGCGGCTGGAGGTCGCCGGCTACTCCAGCGGCGAGGCGGACGACCGCACCCGCCCCGACCGGCTGCTCCCCGTCGGTGACCCGACCGTCGGCGCGATGATCGTCGACGAGGTGCTGCCCGGGGTGCGGCTGACCGCGCTGCCGTTGACCCCGCCGCCGAGCCGGGCCCGCTGGCTGCGACCGCTCAGCGCCCGGATGCTCGGCGCCGGGCTGCACGAGCGGGTCTTCGCCGTCCGGTCCGGCCTGCTCACCCGGCAGTTGGCGCTGGTGCCGTACGCCCGGATCCAGAGCGTGCGGGTGGTGCAGGGGCCGACACAGCGCCGGCTGCGGCTGGCCACGGTGCACGTCGACACCGCCGGTGGGTCGGGTGCCGCCGCGTACCACCGCGACCTGGCGGAGGCGTGGGCGCTCGCCGCGGAGCTGACCGCGCGGGTACACGCCGTTCGCCGCGCCCGCTGACCCGCACCGTCCCCGGACGACCCTGACGACCGTCACGATCGGCGGAGCAGTGCCGGAGCAGCCCCGGTTCAGTGCCGGGCGGTCTCCGTCCGAACGACGGCGACGGGCACCGGCGGGTCGTCGGCCGCGGCAGCGACGGATGGCGGGTCTCCACCGGGCGCGGCGCGCCGGGCCCGCCAGGCCCGTTCGGCGAGGCCGACGACCAGGAACGTCATCCCCACGTACGCCCAGCCGACCAGCACGTCGATGACGTAGTGCTCACCGCTGTAGACCAGGGTGAAGGTCATCGCCAGCGGGTAGGACAGCAGCAGTGGCCACCACCGCTTGCGGGTCGCCCGCAGGAAGAACAACACCACGAACAGGGCCCAGGCGGTGTGCAGCGAGGGCATCGCGGCGACCGGGTTGGCGGCGATCTGCCCGGCGTTGAGCAGGTTGCCCGCGCCGTGCATGCCGAACTCCTTCCAGCCCCGGGTGGAGATCCGGGCGACCTCGGTGAGCAGG
Organism: Micromonospora sp. NPDC051925; assembly: GCF_044548625.1. NCBI lineage: Bacteria > Bacillati > Actinomycetota > Actinomycetes > Micromonosporales > Micromonosporaceae > Micromonospora > Micromonospora sp. NPDC051925. The sequence goes on from NZ_JBIUCH010000010.1 coordinate 150,473, forward strand.
CCGTTCTGCGCCGCCCACCACGGCGGGGCGGCCGGGTAGACGAAGTAGGTGACCAGACCGGCCGCGCAGAGGAACCCCCAGCGCCGCATGTACGCCCCCCAGCGCTCGCGGCTGCGCAGCCAGAGCACGGCGGCGGCGGCCAGCGTCACCACGAAGTGGGAGAAGTAGACCCAGCTGACCAGCACGTCCCACCAGTGCACCTCGGGACGGTAGAGGTGCTGCTGGAGCCAGACCGTCGGCACCTCTCCCCCGGTGGCCCAGCCGAACATCACCCGGTCGGCGACGATCAACTCGTAGGCGTGCGGGGTACGACCGTTGTCGGCGAACCCCCGGGAGAGGTTGTAGACGGCGAGCAGCAGCACCACCGGGATCCAGTCCCGGGCGAAGCGCAGGTGGCTGCGCCACGGCCGACCCCAGTTCCAGGCGATGGTGCCGGCCCAGATCCAGAGGAAGGCGTACGCCGGATCGGTCGGCAGGCCGATGGCCAGCCAGGTCACGACGAAGGCGACGCCCCAGACCGACATCGCGATCACACGGCGTCGTCCGCCGGCGGACGCGCCGGCGGTGTCGGTCGGGACGGGGGGCGGGGGCTCAGTCACAGCGGCCATCGCGGTCAAGGTTAACGGCGGGCAACGCATCGACCACCGCCGACCACCCGTCGGGTGGCGCCGGAAGCGGGGGCCGCCCGGCGTCCGGGTGGGCCGGGTGACCGGTCGACCGGTCACCCGGCCGACGCCGGTGGCCCGCCCACTAGGCTGATCGCATGCAGGAGCAGCCGGACGACCCGTTCCCGCCGGGGCTGACCGCCCAGGTCGAGCTGACCGTCACCGATGCCGACACCGCGCAGGCCGTCGGCTCCGGTGACGTGCCGGTGCTGGGCACACCCCGGGTGCTCGCCCTCGCCGAGGCGGCCACGGTGGCCGCGACGGCACCCCTGATGCCCGCCGGCCGGACCACGGTCGGGGTGCGGGTCGAGCTGGCGCACCTGGCCGCCACCCCGGTCGGGCGGACGGTGGTGGCCCGCGCCCGGCTGGCCGAGGCCGACGGCCGACGGCTGCTGTTCGAGGTGACGGTGACCGACGGCGACACGACGGTGGCGTCGGGCCGGGTGGAACGGGCGCTGGTCGACCGGCAGCGCTTCGTCGAGCGGGCGGCGCGGGCGTCATGACGTTCCGGTTCGTGCCGGTCGCCGACCGGGTCCACGTGCTGCGGGAGCCGCTGCTCGACGTGAACGTCACGCTGGTGGTCGGCGACGGCGCGGCGTTGCTGGTGGACACCCTGTCCACCGCCGGGCAGGCCGCCGAGCTGGCCACGGCGGCTCGGGCGGTCACCCCGCACCCGTGGACGCTTGTCAACACCCACCACCACTTCGACCACTGCTTCGGCAACGCGACGCTCGCCGCCGACCCACCCCACCCGGTGTACGCGCACGAGGTGGCCGCCGCCGCGCTGCGGGAGCGGCCGGAGCGGCTGCGTCGGGCGGCGTACGAGGAGATGCGGGTGGCGCATCCCGGGCTCGCCGCCGAGCTGGCCGAGACGACCCTGCTGGCCCCGACGCACACCGTGCACACCGAGACGGTGCTGGACGTCGGGGGCCGCCGGGTGGTGCTGCGCCACCCGGGTCACGGGCACACCGACGCGGATCTGGTGGTGCACGTGCCGGACGCCGACGTGCTGGTCGTGGGGGATCTGGTGGAGCAGTCCGGGCCACCGGCCTTCGAGGAGTCGTACCCGTTGCAGTGGCCGGACGCGGTGGCCGACCTGCTGCGGATGACCACGCCCGCGACGGTGGTGGTGCCGGGCCACGGCGATCCGGTGGACCCGGAGTTCGTCCGGGCGCAGCATGCCCGGCTGGTCGAGCTGGCCTGGCTGATCCGGGCCGCGCACACGGCCGGCGCCCCGCCGGAGCGGGTGGCCGCCGACTCCCCGTTCGGCGCCCGCCCCGGCCTCGTCGCCGCCCGCCGCGGTTACCTCGAACTCGACGGCACCCCCTGACCGGGCCCCGGTCGGGGTGCGGTCAGTCGGCGAAGCGGCGGCGCACCTCGTCCCGGGTCGGCATGGCGACCGCCCCACCGGGCGACTCACAGACCAGGCCGGCGACCCGCAGCGCGAACGCCACCCGCCGGTGCCAGTCGGCCGGCTCGGTCGGTTCGCCGTCGACCAGCAGGTCGGCCACGAGCGCGGCCATCACCGAGTCGCCCGCCCCGGTGGCGTCCACCGCGCGTACCGTCGGCGCGGGCACCCGGACCGGGTCGGGGCCGGCGGCGACCAGGGCGCCGTCCGCGCCGAGGGTCACCACCACCGTGCCCGCGCCCAGCTCCCGCAGGTACGCCGCGACGCCCGCGACCGGCTCGTCGGGCCAGAGCAGCGCGGCGTCGGCGCCGCTGAGCTTCACCAGGTGCGCCCCGGCGGCGAACTCCACCACCACCTGCCGCAGGCCGGCCAGCTCCCCCGGCCCGGTCAGCAGGCGGGGCCGGACGTTGGGGTCGAAGACCCGCAGTCCGGGCGCGAGCGACCAGGCCCGTCGGGCGGCGGCGAGCGTCGGCGGGCTCAGCAGCACGATCGAGCCGCAGTAGAGCACGTCCGCACCCTCGACCAGCGCCACGTCCAGGTCGTCGGCGGTGAGCAGGCCGTACGACGGCGGGTCACCGTAGAACCGGAAGTCGGGCTCGGCGTCGGTGTGCGTGGTCACCGCCAGCGTGGTGGGCGCCGGCACGGTGACCGCCCCGGCCAGCCCGACCCCGGCGGCGGCCAGGAAGTCGCGGATCCGACCGGCGAGCACGTCGTCGCCGAGAGAGCCGACGAACTGGGCCGTGCCGCCGAGCCGGGACACCCCGACGGCGACGTTGAGCGGGCCACCGCCGATCGCCTGGCGGAACACCGGCCGGCCCTCGCACTCGGCGTCCAGCAGGTCGATCAGCGCCTCACCGAGCACCACCGCGTATCCCACGTCGCCTCCCAGCGCGTCGTCGTCCGGGTACCAGGCTGGCACAACGGCCCACGCCGATCGGGGCCGGCCGGGCACTCGGACCCGACCCATCGAGCAACGCCTATTGCGTGGTTCGTCCGGACGTGATGGTATTGCTGTGCCGGGCCGGCGCGGAGGGCTGCCGCACCCGCTCGGCGATCAGCTGGGGTCAGACGCGAGAGGCACCGGTCCGTGGGCACGGACCGTTGACGGCACGCGCCCGTCGGCCCTGCGGGACCGCCGGCCCGAGCCGCCATCGACGCATCCCCACCTTGTGCGGGGCGGGCGCTCGCGCCACCCCGCGGATCAGGAGAAGCTCGTGCTTCGTTCTCGTACGGCCGCGTTGTTCACCGCGGCCGCCACCCTCGCTTTCGGGGCCGTCGCCCTGACGGTGCAGCCCGAACCGGCCGCCGCGCACGGCACGCCGATCGTTCCGGGCAGCCGGACCTACCTGTGCTGGCAGGACGGCCTGACCAGCACCGGCGAGATCAAGCCGATCAACCCGGCCTGTTCCGCCGCCGTCGCCCAGAGCGGCACCAACTCCCTCTACAACTGGTTCAGCGTGCTCCGCTCGGACGCCAACGGGCGCACCGTCGGCTTCATCCCCGACGGCAAGCTGTGCAGCGGCGGCAACACCGGTTTCGCCGGGTACGACCTGGCCCGCACCGACTGGCCGCTGACCCACCTGACGTCCGGCGCGCGGCTGGACTTCAAGTACAGCAACTGGGCCCACCACCCGGGCACCTTCTACTTCTACGTGACGAAGGACAGCTGGAGCCCGACCCGGCCGCTGGCGTGGAGCGACCTGGAGGAGCCGTTCCTCACGGTGACCAACCCGCCCCAGCGGGGCGCGTCGGGCACCAACGACGGGCACTACTACTTCAGCGGGAACCTGCCGTCGGGCAAGTCCGGGCGGCACATCATCTACTCCCGCTGGGTGCGCTCGGACAGCCAGGAGAACTTCTTCGGCTGCTCGGACGTCACCTTCGACGGCGGCAACGGCGAGGTGACCGGGGTCGGCAACGACAACCCCAACCCGACCACCCCGCCGCCCAACCCGACGACCCCGCCGCCGAGCCCGACGACCCCGCCGCCGAGCCCGACCACTCCCCCGCCGAGCCCGACCACCCCGCCGCCGGGCAGCAGTGACTGCATGGCGGTCTACCGGGTGGTCAGCGCCTGGAACGGCGGTTTCCAGGGCGAGGTCACCATCATGAACCACAGCACCCGGACGTACGGGGGCTGGACGGCGAGCTGGAGCTGGCCCAACGGCCAGCAGATCTCGCAGGTCTGGAACGGCACGCTGAGCACCAGTGGGTCGACGGTGACCGTCACCAACGCCTCGTACAACGGCTCCGTCGCGCCGGAGAAGACCACCACGTTCGGCTTCACGGCCAGCAGCACCGGGACGAACGGGATACCCACGGTCACCTGCTCCGGCCGGTGACGCAGCGCTGAGAAGGACCGGAGGTCCCCGCCCGTCGGGCGGGGACCTCCGGGTCGTCCGGGGACCGGCGGACGCCGGTCGGGGCGACGGCGGGAGCGGGCCGGTGTCAGCGCACCATGCTGCCGACCACCGGCTTGGTGAGCAGGGCCGACTGGTTGCGCTGGATGCCCGGGTCGAGGGTCTTGGCCACGAAGATGGCGTGCCAGATGCAGAAGATCAGCACCGTCCACACCTTGCGGGAGTTGTCCGCCTCCTCCCGCTTGTGCTCCTCCAGCAGCCGCATCGCGTACGACAGGTCGATCAGGTCGCCCGCGCCGGAGGTGGACAGCACGTGCCGGGCCCACTCGTACATCTCGCCACGCAGCCAGACCCGGGTCGGGGTCGGGAAGCCCAGCTTCCTGCGGTTGACGATGGCCGGCGGCACGACCCCCTGCAACGCCTGGCGCATGGCGTACTTGGTGGCGTCGGAGCGGGGCGGCAGCTTCAGCTCGACCGGGATGGTGGCCGCCACGTCGAAGACCGCCCGGTCCAGGAACGGCACCCGGACCTCCAGCGAGTGGGACATCGAGATCCGGTCCGCCTTGACCAGGATGTCGCCGCGCAGCCAGGTGTAGAGGTCGACGTACTGCATCTTGGTGACGTCGTCCAGCTCGGTGCACTCGGCGTAGATCGGGGCGGTGACGTCGGTGTAGCGCACCGAGGGGTCGTAGCGGCGCAGCAGGTGCTGCTTCTCCTCCTCGGTGAACATCCGGGCGTTGCCGTAGTAGCGCTGCTCGATCGGGGTGGTGCCGCGCTCCAGGAAGCTCTTGCCCTTGACCCCCTGCGGGATCGCCTTGGAGACCGCGCGCAGGCCCTTCTGCACCCCGCCCGGCAGGCCGTTGACGCTGCCGAGGGAGAGCGGCTCCCGGTAGATGGTGTAACCGCCGAAGAACTCGTCGGCACCCTCGCCGGAGAGCACCACCGTGACGTGCTCGGCGGCCTTCTTGGCGACGAAGTAGAGCGGGACCAGCGCCGGGTCGGCCACTGGGTCGTCCAGGTGCCAGATGATCTTCGGCAGCGCGTCGATCATGTCCTGCGGCCCGATCTTGGTCGCGATGGTGGTCACGTCGAGGTGCCGGGCCGAGTCCTGGGCCACGTCGATCTCGGAGTAGCCGGGCACGTCGTAGCCGACGGTGAAGGTGAGGATGTTGGGGTTGAACTCGCGCGCCAAGGCCACCACGGCGGTGGAGTCGATGCCGCTGGACAGGAACGAGCCGACCGGCACGTCCGAACGCATGTGCATCCGGACGCTCTCCCGCAGCGTCTCCCGGATCTCGTGGTAGAGCCGCTGCTCGTCGGAGACCGGGGCGGGCCGGAACACCGGCCGGTACCAGCGCCGCACGTCGAGCCGACCGCCCGGGGACCAGCTCAGGTACTCGCCGGAGCCGATCCGGCTGATGCCCTGGTGCAGGGTGCCGGGCTCGGGGACGTACTGGAGGGTCAGGTAGTGGCTGAGGTTGGCGGTGTCGATCCCGGCGTCACCCTGGTAGTAGGAGTGCGCGAAAGGGAGCAGCGCCTTCTTCTCCGAGGCGAGGTAGAGGCCGTCGGCGGTCTCCAGGTAGTGCAGCGGCTTGATGCCGAAGTAGTCCCGCGCGCCGAACGCCCTGCGTTCCTGCCGGTCCCAGATGACGAAGGCGAACATGCCGCGCAGCCGGGTGAGCACCTGCTCACCCCAGTAGTGGTAACCGGCGACGATCACCTCACCGTCACCGGCGGTGGCGAACTGGGCCCCGAAGGTGCGGACCAGTTCCTCCCGCAGCTCGATGTAGTTGTAGATCTCGCCGTTGAAGGTGAGCAGGTAGCGACCGCCGGCGTAGGGCAGTGGCTCGTGGCTGGACGCGACGTCGATGATGGCCAGCCGCTTGTGCGCGAACACCCCGTCCGCGTAGTGGCCGGTAGCGTCGCCGACCACCTCGACCCCTGTCTCGTCCGGTCCGCGGTGGTGCAGGCATTCCAACGCCCCCGCGATGTTGTCGCGGTGGGCGGCGGCGTTGCCGTTCGCGCTGAAGAAGGCCAGGAGTCCGCACATGGTGGCCATCTTTCCACGCGGCACATTCCGACCGCGCGGCACCGCTGGCTCTGCCCCTGCCCTATTTCCCCGCGCGCGAAGCGGCCGTCGCGGCACCGCAGGCACTCCGCCCGGCCGGACCCGGGGTACCGTCTGGAACAGCGACGAGGCGAAGGGAGCCGACATGGCCGAGGAACGGACGGACGGCAAGCCGGCGGACGGCACCGAATCGCACGACCCGGACTTCCCGGAGGCGTTCCTGTCCTTCATGCGGCAGGGCTGGCGGGACACCAGCCTGCCGGTCGGTCCCCGGCCGGAGGTCCCCCACCACGCCAAGCGACGGGCCGCGCTCTCCGCGGCCTTCCCGGGCGAGACGCTGGTCATCCCCACCGGCACCGAGAAGGTACGGGCCAACGACACCGACCACCCGTTCCGGCCGGGCAGCGACTTCGCGTACCTCACCGGCGACCACGACCCGGACAGCGTCCTGGTGCTGCGCCCCAACGGCTCGGGGCACGACGCGACGCTCTACATGCGTCCCCGCTCCTCACGGGAGACCGACGAGTTCTTCCGCAGCCGGCACGGTGAGCTGTGGGTGGGCCGGCGGCACACCCTGGCCGAGAAGTCCACCGAGCTGGGCCTACCCACGGAGGACCTGACCGCGCTGGACGGGGCGTTGGCGCGGATGGCGCCGGGGCGTACCCGGGTGTTGCGCGGTTTCGACCACCGGGTGGACGCGGCGGTGCGGCCGTGGGACGGCCCCCGGGAGGAGGGCCAGCCGGCCCGCGACCGGGAGCTGGCGATCGCGATCGCCGAGCTGAAGCTGGTCAAGGACGAGTGGGAGGTCGCCCAACTCCAGGACGCGGTCGACGCCACCGTACGCGGCTTCGAGGACGTGGCCCGGGTGCTGCCGGCCGACCGGGCGGTCTCCGAGCGGCTGCTGGAGGGGATCTTCGCGCTGCGGGCCCGGCACGACGGCAACGACGTCGGCTACAACTCGATCGTCGGGGGCGGCGAGCACGCGACGATCCTGCACTGGGTGCACAACCACGGCACGGCCCGCCCGGGTGAGCTGCTGTTGATGGACATGGGCGTGGAGAACCGCAACCTCTACACCGCCGACGTGACCCGGGTGCTGCCGGTCGACGGCCGGTTCACCCCGTTGCAGCGCCAGGTCTACGACGCGGTGTACGCCGCCCAGCAGGCCGGCATCGACGCGATCAGGCCGGGCGTGGGGTTCCGCGACGTGCACCTGACCTCGATGCGGGTGCTCGCCGAGGCGCTGAAGGATCTCGGCCTGCTGCCGGTGAGCGTCGACGAGGCGATGGACCCGGCCTCCACGGTCTACCGGCGATGGACCCTGCACGGCACCAGCCACATGCTCGGCATCGACGTGCACGACTGCGCCCACGCCCGCAAGGAGAAGTACCGCGACGGCCAGCTCGGCGAGGGCTACGTGCTCACCGTCGAGCCGGGGCTGTACTTCCAGCCGGAGGACGAGCTGGTCCCCGAGGAGCTACGCGGCATCGGCGTCCGGATCGAGGACGACATCCTGGTCACCGCGACCGGCGCGGTGAACCTGTCGGCGGGGTTGCCCCGCCGCAGCGACGAGGTGGAGACCTGGCTGGGCGAGCAGCGCGAGGCGGGCCCGCGCCTGCCCGGCTGACCTGCGCGTACGACCGCTCGACAAGGCCTCGCCCCGGTGCCCGGGTGCGGGGCCTTGTCGCGTGCCGACGTCGCCCTGCGCCGTTCGGCGGCCATCCGGCGGATTCGTCGTCTCCCGGTCGCGCTGTCCGGCAACTGCGGTCCGGGGCGGGAAGGACCCCGTCCGTGAGCATCTGCGCCGCCTGAGCCACCCAGCCCTAATGCGGGTGTTCTTCGGTTTTGTCCATCTTGCGAGGAAACCTCTTATACGGTGGTGATCAGAGGCTGCAACCGATTTGTAGCTGGTCGCACCCGTATGAGCGGTGCGGTCTCGTCTGATAGCAGGAAGGGACAGAGTGCTCCGATGTCCAACAATGTGACGACTTCCGACAGTGGGCCGACCACGGCCGCACTGGGAAAGAGGCGGCGAACCCTCTGGGTCGCCACCGGTGTCGCCGGCTTGACCGGCGTCGTCGGGCTGGCCGCCCTCGGCGGTTTCACCGCCCGTGACGACAGGTCCGCAACGAACCTGATCTCGGACGCCCGCGCCTCTGCCGTGGAGCAGAACCTCGGCGACGGCGGCCCGGCCAAGGACCACGGCCGGGCCGAGGACGAGAAGGGCGAGGGCGACGACTGGAGTGGCCGGGACGACAAGGACGACAAGGGCCGCGACGACAAGGGCCGGCCGGGCGGCGAACGCGAGGAGCGGGGCGAATCGGTCTCCTGTGACCCCAACCGTCTCATCGCCGCCCTCACCCGGGCCAACGCCGGACACGGCGCGGTCCTGGAGTTGGCCAAGAACTGCACCTACTCCCTGACGGCCAACGGCGGCGGCACCGGGCTGCCCACGATCACGCAGCCGGTCGTGATCAAGGGGAACGGCTCGACCATCACCAGGGCCGCCAACGCCGTGGCGTTCCGGATCTTCACGGTGGGTTCCGGCGGCACGCTGACCCTCAAGGACCTCACGGTCACGGGCGGCCAGTCGACCAGCGGACCGGGGCTGCTGGTACAGGCCGGCGGCACGGCCCACCTGGAGAAGACCAAGGTCACCCGGAACACGGCCACGGTGCCCGCCGGCGCCATCGACAACCTCGGCATCACGACGCTGGACCACAGCGCGGTGGTGCAGAACGCGGCTGCCGGCATCGGCAACTCCGGTGTCCTCAAGGTCAACGAGTCGAAGATCGCCTACAACTCGGTGGCCGGATCCGGCGCCGGGATCGCGAACACGCTCGGCACCGTGCTGGTCAACAAGAGCAGCATCGACAACAACAGGGCCCTCGGACAGGGTGGCGGCATCTCCACCAACGGCGGCACCGTGCTGCTGCGCTCGACGACGGTCAACGACAACACCGCCTCCGCCGAAGGCGGCGGCATCAACACCCTCGGCGCGGCGCAGCTGACCCTGCAGAACGTCACCGTGGCCCACAACGCCGCAGGCGGCAACGGCGGCGGTCTCTTCCTCGGCGGCGGCAGCGCCACCGTGGAGAAGAGCGAGTTCAAGGGGAACACCACCCCTGGCCTCGGCGGCGGCATCTACTCCGACGCGGGCACCATCCTGGCGCTCCGGGAGAGCAAGCTGGTGGCCAACCAGGCCAACACCGGCGGCGGGCTCTACAACAACGGCGGCACGGTGAGCCTGACCCGGACGGACGTCCTCAACAACCTCGCCACCGTCAACGCCGGCGGCATCTTCACCACCATCGCGATCACGGTCGACCCCAAGTCGGTCATCGTGGCCAACCGGCCGAACAACTGCGTGGGCCCGGTGCCCAACTGCTTCGGCTGACCTGCGGTGCGACAGCCGGGCCCCCTGCCGTCATCCGGACGGCAGGGGGCCCGGCTGTCCGCAGCGGAGGGTCCGCAAGACCGGAATATCCCGGCCAAGGGGACTTCCACGCTTTCTTACCCATACGTGGGCTTGGCTCGCGTTCAGGAGAAACATGAGAGATGCGCACCTACATTCGCTTACAGGTAGCTACAACCGATTTGTAGCCAGGGTCGCGCCGCCACGCGGAGTGTCCCTGTCTGACGTGAGTAGAGGACAGGCATCTGATGTCCAGAAATCTTTCACCTGCCCCGGACCCCACCGGATCGGCGGGCCGCCGCCGACGCCGGTGGCTGCTCGGGGTCGCCGGACTGACCGGCGTCATCAGCCTGGCCGCGGCCGGCACCAGCGCCGGAGCTGCCGGACTCCACCGGTTCCCCGGCCTGGACGGCTCTTCGGCCCACCAGTCAGGGGACGGACACCGACGCGACGACCGGGGCGGACCCGCCCCCGACGAGCGGGAGGACCGCTACCCACGCGCCAAGGAGGTGCCCTGCGACCCCAACCGGCTGATCGCCGCCATCACCCGGGCGAACGCCGAGCACGGCGGGACACTCAAACTCGCCCGCGACTGCACCTACACCCTGACCGCCTTCAGCGGCCCGAACGGCCTACCGCCGATCACCCAGCCGATCGAGATCGTGGGTGAGCACTCCACCCTGGTCCGGGCCGCGAACGCGGCGTCGTTCCGGTTCTTCGAGGTGGACAACGGCGGCGAACTCACGCTGCGCGACGTCACCCTCAAGGGGGGCCAGGCCAACTACGGCGGCGCCCTCTGGGTACGCGGCGGCGGGCGGGCGGAGATCGTCGACAGCACGTTGGTGAACAACACCGCCCAGACCACCGGCGGCGCCATCCAGAACGAGGGCACCGTGAGCCTGCACAACAGCTCGGTCGAGCGCAACAACGCCGGGCTGACCGGTGGCGCCGTGCACAGCGGGGGCCGGCTGGAGATCGGCGACTCACGGATCACGTACAACAACGCCGGCGCGGGCGGCGGCGGGATCAACACCGTCGCCGGATCGGTCCAGATCTGGAAGAGCGCCGTCACCAACAACCGGGCGATCCTCGGCGGCGCCGGGATCGGCAGCACCGGCGGCATCATCAGCCTCACCCACGTCGAGGTCGCCGACAACGTCGCCGGCGGCGCGGGTGGCGGCATCGGGGTGGCGGCGACCCAGCTCGCCCTGCGTGACGTCACCCTGGCCCGCAACACCGCCGGCCTGCTCGGCGGTGGCGGCCTGGCCGCCACCGCCGGCAGCAACACGGTGGTGGAGAAGAGCAAGGTGGCGCGCAACACCACCGGCGGGGTCGGCGGGGGCATCAGCAACAGCCTCGGCAGCCAGCTCGTCCTGCGGGAGAGCGAGGTCGTCGGCAACCAGGCGGCCAACGGCGGCGGCATCGACAACGCGGCCGGCACGGTCGTCCTGAGCAGGAGCAAGGTCGTCGACAACACGGCCCTGACAGCGGGTGGCATCGGTGGCATCCGCAACGTCCTCGGCACGGTGACGATCAACCCGGACTCGACAGTGGTGGCCAACCGGCCGACCAACTGCGGGCCGACGCCGATTGCGAACTGCTTCGGCTGACCCGACCCACTGATGAGGGGCCCCTCCCGGCGGGAGGGGCCCCTCGCCGTCGGGTCAGCGCTGGACGAAGACCGCCACGCTGCGCGCCGGCACGGTGAAGGTGCCACCCGCCCGGTCGAACGAGGCGGTCCGCAGCACCGGATCGGCCGATCCGGCCAGCACCGGGTGCAGGGTGGTGTCCGTGCCCCGCAGCCCGGTCACCGTCTGCCTCGCCGCCGTCGGGGTGGCGTTGAAGACCACGGTCACCGACTTCCACCGGCCGCCCAGCCCCCGGGCGTCCAGGGTCATGGTGAGCACCCCAGGGGTCTCCTTCGCACCGGACAGCGGGAAGCCGACCCGCTGCTGCACCTGCGCGGCGGTGGACAGCCCGAACACCGGCGAGGACTGCCGGATCTTCAGCAGCTCCACGTACCGGGCGTCGGCCAGGCCGATCGCGGCGCAGTCCGGCACCAGCGACGGATCGGCCAGCAGCGGCTTCGCGTACGACCACTTGTCCTGGTTGTCCGGCGCCGGTGGGAGACCGGCGCCGAACCCGTTGCCCTGGGCGCAGTCCCAGCGGATCTGGTTGAACCAGTCGCCGGAGTTGTACGAGTTGCGGTCCAGCGACTTCGAGCGCAGCCGCTCGGAGCCGGTCGCCACGAAACCGGTCCCCTGCCCGAGGGCGGTGGTGGCCAGGGCCAGCACCTGCATCCGGGCCCGGTCCGCCGCCGAGGTGCCGGTCGGCAGCTTGTACGCCAACGCGTCGTACAGGATCTCGTTGTCGTGCGCGTCGACATAGGTGACCGCCTCACCGGGCGCGGCGGTGTAGCCGGCCGGCGAACCGTTGTAGTCCACCTGCGCCCCGGTGACCCGCCGGCCGGCGGAGTCGGTGAACCGGTAGCCGCGCAGGTTGCCGGTCAGCCCCACCTTGATCAGGTCCTGGGAGTGCAGCAGCCGGGCCTTCTGCTCGGCGGCGGTGCCGTTGACCGGGTCACCGTTGGGGTCGGTGTAGAGGCCCGAGGCGAAGCCCTGCACGCGCGGGTTGCCGTCGAACGGGCCGCCGCCGCGCACCGCGTCGCGGAGCCGGTCGTTGAAGGTGCCGATCCCGGTGCCGGCCATGTTGGCCTGGGTGGCCTGGACGAACCGGGCGTCGTCGGCGACCTCGCCGAAGTTCCAGCCCTCGCCGTAGAGCAGGATCTTCCGGCCGTCCACCCCGTCCCGGGCCGGGGTCAGCCTGTCGAGCGCGGCCCGCACCGCCAGGATGTTCGCCTTCGGGTGGTGACCCATCAGGTCGAACCGGAAGCCGTCCACCTTGTACTGCCTGGCCCAGACGACCAGCGAGTCGACCACCAACTTGCCCATCATGGCGTGCTCGGGCGCGGTGTTGGCGCAGCAGGTCGAGTTGGCGACCGTGCCGTCGTCCAGCAGCCGGTGGTAGTAGCCGGGCACCACCTGGTCCAGGACCGACTTCCCGTCGGTGCCGGCGGCCGAGGTGTGGTTGTAGACCACGTCCATCACCACCCGCAAGCCGGCCCCGTTGACCCCGGCGACCATCCGCCGGAACTCGGTGGTCCGCTTCGCCCCGCTCGGGTCGACGGCGTACCCGCCCTCCGGCACGGTGTAGTGCAGCGGGTCGTACCCCCAGTTGTAGCCGTCGGTGTCGGCGACCGCCGCGACGCACGCCTGCTGCCGGTCGGAGTCCGGCGGCAGTTTCGCCAGGTCGCAGTCGGGCTGTTTCTGGTCGGCCCGCTTCTCCGGAATGGTGGCGAAGTCGAACGCCGGGAGCAGGTGCAGGTAGTTGACCCCGGCGTCGCCGAGCGCCTTCAGGTGCTTCATCCCGGCCGTGTCCGGGTCGGTGAAGGCCAGGTAGGTGCCACGCTGCCCGGCCGGCACCGTGCTGTCGGCGATGGAGAAGTCCCGCACCGACAGCTCGGAGATCTGCGCCTTCGACGCGGGGACCGGGGGCGGCTTGCGCAGCCTGGACCAGCCGGCCGGGGCGAGCGCCGGATCGGCCAGGTCGACGATCTGACTGTGCGTCGAGTCCGGCGCGAGCGCCACCGAGTAGGGGTCGGTGACCGACGCGGTGACCACCTGCTGGGTGGCCGGCTGCCAGGCCTGCACCTGGTACCGGTAGTACCTGCCGGCCCAGTCGCGACTGCCGCGCACCGACCACACACCGGTGCGGTCGTCGCGGCGCATCGGCACCGTGCGCGGCTGCGCCGACGGCGTGTCGAAGAGCTGGAGCGAGACCGTCCGGGCGGTGGGCGCCCAGACCGCGAGGGTCGGCACCCTGCCGGCGAAGGTGACGCCGAGCTGCGCGTCGGTGGCGGCCCGGTAGACGTCGTCGAGCACGCCCGGGATCTGCACCCCGGTCGCGCCCAGCAGCGCGCCCCCGGCGTCGCGTTCGGTGACCACGAGCTGCCCGCGCAGCGCCGCCGGCACCCTGGCCAGGTCGGCCCGGTCGAGACGGAACGCCTGGTGGGCCCACAGGTGCGGGAAGGCCGCGCGCTGGGTCTCGGTGAGCCCGTTGCGCTGCGCCCGCAGCGGCAGCGAGGTGTACGTCCCGGACAGCTCCCCGTCGACCACCCGCACACCACCGGTCGGGGCGACCACCAGGACGTACGTCCTGCCGTCGGTCGGGCCGGTCGCCCAGACGACGGTGGATCGGTCGATCCACTGTGCTTTCTGTTTGGCGATGTCGACGTCCTTCGTCGGGCCGGCGGTCGACGCCGGCAGCAGCCGGCCGGGCACCCCGCCGAGCAGCCAGACCTCGGGCCCGACGCCGACGAGGTCGAGTCGCTGGTCGTCGGGCTGATCCTTGGCGTCGCCCCGGTGGATGATGTAGTTCAGCCCGGTCGCGCCGGCCGCCAGCGGCACCCGGAACAGCGCGCCGAAGGAGTCGATCCGCTCCGGCTCGAGCGGCGTCGACCAGTCGGTCGGGTTGGCCGCGCCGTCCCACAGGTGCAGGCCCCACCCGGTGTAGTCGTTGTCGGCCCTGCGCCAGTGGATGATCGCGGTGCCCGGGTCGACGGCCGGGTCGGGTTCGCCGGTGGCGGCCTGCCGGGTCGGGTAGAGCGCGGGGTCGCCCTGCTTGACCCAGACCTCGCCGGTGGATGTCACGTCGATGGTGCGGTCGGTGGCGACGTCCTTGTTGCCGGCCTTGTCGACCACCAGGAAGCCGACCGACTTCGCGCCGGGCTTGAGCTTGACCCAGGCGAACCGGCCGTACGAGTCCTCCCCGGCGAACGGCTGCCCGGCGGGCCACTCGGTGACGTACGCCGGGTCGAGGTCACCCCAGGCGTAGAGCCCCCAGTCGTCGTAGCCACCGGCCGGACGCTGGTAGTGCACCACCGCCCAGTCCCGCGACGCGCCCTGCGCCGGGGTGCCGACCACACCGGTCGACCGGGTGGCGGCAGTACGTCCCTTGCCGTCGCGCACGACCGCCTTGTACTCGACCCTGGTGCCCCCGGCCAGCCCGGTCAGGTCGTGGTGCACGGTGTACGGCGCGGCGTGCGCGCTGCCCAGCAGGGTCCACTTCCCACCCGCGACCCGGGCGGCGAAGGTGACGGTGGCCAGCGGGTCACCGGTCACCTGGGCGGTGACGGCGGCCCGGGTGGCGACCGGGTCGGCACCCGGCTGGGTGAGGGTCACCGCCGGCTTCGCGGCGGGCTGCGGAACGGCCCGGCCGGCCTTGAGCACCACGGCCGACATGGCCGGCACGGTCAGGCTCAGCTTCCCGTCGGCACCGGTGTCCGCGGTGGCCGCGCCGCCGTAGATGCCGGTGAAGGTGGTGCCGGGCGACCAGGTGTCCACCGGGACAGTCTGCGCGGTGCCGGCGTTGTTCACCGCCACCAGGTACTCGGTGCGGTCGGCCGGGGCGATCCGGGAGAAGGCGAAGACACCCGCCCCGTCGGCGGCGTACCGGGTGACCTGGACCCCGTCGCGCAGTCCGGTGTGCGCGGCCCGTAGCCGACCCAGCTCGGCGATGGTGCGGTACAGCGGGTGGGTGGTGTCGAACTGGTCGCTGGCGTGGGTGCGGGTGGTGCCGATCAGGTCGTCGTCGAGGTAGTCCGCCGTCCGGGTGGCGAACATGTCCTGCCGGGCGTCCTTGTCCCCGCCGGGGCCGGTGAAGCCCTGCTCGTCGCCGGAGTAGACGACCGGCTGGCCCCGGGTGAGGAACATCAGCTGGTGGGCGAGCTGGTCCCGGTTGAGCTGGCTGGCGTCGTCCCCACCGGCGGCGGCGACGAACGAGCCGATCCGGCCCATGTCGTGGTTGCCGAGGAAGGTGGTCAGCCGGGTGGCGTCGGTGTCCCGCGCGGCGTACAGCGGGTCCTTGGCGTACACGTCGGCGAGCGCCTTCGCCGAACCGTCGGCGGTGGTGTAGCCGCGCGCCGCCTCCTGGAAGGAGAAGTCCAGGGTGGCCGGCAGGCCGCCGCGTCGCACATAGGTGGAGGTGACCTCCTGGTCCGCGCTGTAGACCTCACCGAACATGAAGAAGTCCTTCTTCCCCGCCCGGTCGGCCGCCCGCTTGATGCCCTGGCTGAACTGCGGCCAGAAGTCGAGGTTGACGTGCTTGACGGTGTCCAGCCGGAAGCCGTCGACGTCGGTGCTGGCGATCCAGTCGCCGTACGCCTTGGTCAGCCCCTCGACCACCTCGGGACGCTCGGTCCACAGGTCGTCCAGGCCGTAGAAGTCGCCGTACTCGCTGTTCTCCCCGGCGAAGGTGGAGTCGCCCCGGTTGTGGTACATCGTCGGGTCGTTCAACCAGGCCGGCACCTTGACGCTCGCGTCGGCTCCGGTGGCGAAGGTCGGCGTGTACGGGCCGGCGTCGGTGGTCACCTTCGGGAAGGCCCGGGTGCCGTCGGCGTAGTTGCGGTCCTCGAACTCCCGCCCCTGCGCGTCGGTGTACGGCGTGGTCTTCTTGTCGACGTAGGCGTACCTGTCCTCGGCGTACCTGATGACGTCGGCGGTGTGGTTGACGATGACGTCGAGGTAGACCTTGATGCCGCGCTCGTGTGCCAGCTTGACCAGCCGCTTCATCTCCTCGTTGGTGCCGAAGTGCGGGTCGACCTGGGTGAAGTCGGTGATCCAGTAGCCGTGGTAACCGGCGGAGACGTCCGCGCCGGTGCCCTGGACGGGACGGTTCTTGAAGATCGGGGCCAGCCAGATGGCGGTGGTGCCGAGGCCCTGGATGTAGTCGAGCCTGTCGATGACGCCCTTGAGGTCGCCACCGTGGTAGAAGCCCTTGTCCGTCGGGTCGAGACCGGTGCGGAGCCGGTCACCGGTCAGGCCGCCGGTGTCGTTGCGGCGGTCGCCGTTGGCGAACCGGTCCGGCAGGACGAAGTAGAACTGTTCGGCGCGGCACTTGCCGGTGCCGGCGGAGAGCAGGGCCTCGGTGGAGGGTTCGGCACCCCACTGGGCGGCGCCGGCCGCCGCGAGGGCGTCGACGGTGGACGGTCGGTCGGTGGCTTCGGCGCCGAGTTGGTGGACGACGACCGGGGCACCGACGAGAGCAAGGGTGAGGGTGGAGACCAGGGCGAGCAGCGCCTTGCGCGGCAGCGGCGGGGGTTTCATCGACGGCCTTCCTATGGTCGCTGATTCGCCCGCACGCTAGCCCTTGCCGAAAGGTTCTGCAATACCTTGCAAACCAAGTCGCAACAAAGCAGCAACCTTGCAGAGAGCACGCTCTCGGCGCACGGATCAGAGGCCGGAGCAGGCCGTGCCGTCGACCGTGCAGCGCGAGGGTCGGATGCTGCCACCGGTGTTCTCGAAGTGGAACCGGAACGGCACCGTGGCACCCGGCCCGACGTCCACCCCACTGGTGTACGTGAACACCCCGCCGGACATCCGGGGGCTGCCCTGCGGAGCGCCCTCCACCCACGAGGTGACCAGCCGACTGCCGGCCGGCGGGACCAGCCGGACCGTCCAGGGCCGGGACACCCGGTCACCGTTGCGCAGCAGCACCTCGCCGATGAACGCCTCGTTGTTCCAACTGTCCAGCACGCTGAACCGACCGCTCATCGGCGAGGACGGCGGCGGTGGCGGCGGCGTGGTCGGCCGGGGCTGCGCCGCACCCCCGTCGGCGGGCGGCGGGACGACCCCACCGGCAGGCGGGGGAAGCGCGTCGCCCCCGGCCGCCGGCTCATCCGGTACGACGTCGGCGGGCAACTCGACCAGGGGTGGATCGGTGCGGCGGGGCGTCAGCCCGGGGACGACGGGTTCAGGCAGGTTCGCGGCCACCCGCGCCGGATTGGTCGTGCCCAGCTCGGGCAGCGAGTAGGTCGGCGCGGGGTCGACCGGCCGGGCGTCGAAGGCCGGACCACGGCCCCGGTACGACGCCAGGGCGACGATCAGGAGCACCACCATCACCAGCACACCGGTGGCGACCACGACCCATGGCGACGACGCCAGCGCACCCGCTCCGTGTGCTCGCGGCTGCGCGCGACGCATGCCGGACATGACCCTCCCTGGTCGGCCCCGTCCGAGAAGAGTAACGATTCAGGCGATTGTCGGAAAGTGCCCGACGTCCGGAGATTGTCCTAACCGGACAGATCGCCGGCCCGGTCAGCCCCGCACCCGCAGCGCGTCCACCTGGAAGTAGATGCCGTTACGCTTGACCGCCCAGATGGTGTACTTCCCACGGGGCAGATCCTTGACGCTGAAGACCGTCTGCTGCGGTTTGTACCGGTCCGCCCGCGCGCTCACCCGCTGCTGTTTCACCGGCCGGCCACCGGCGTCGACGATCCACACGTCGGCGTCACCGTAGTCGGGGTCCCGCGAGGTGATGTAGTCCAGCCCGGTGCCGGTGAACGTGAAGCCGAAGGCATCCCCGTCGTGGATGGTGTAGTGCACGTCGTTGTGGTGGTCGCCGAACGGCCGGTCCCGGGAGACCGCCCACCGACCCCGGTAGGTGATGCCCGGGGCGTCGTCGTTGAGCAGCGTGCTCGGCGTCGGCGAGGGTGCGGCGGCCGACGACGTCACGGACGCCGATGGCGTCGCCGACCGGGACGCGGTGGGCGTCCGCCCGGCCGGGGACGGCGCGGTGCCGGGCCACCCACCGGACTCCCGCCGGGTCCGGGTGGGCGACGGAGACGGAGACGGCAGGACCGACGCGGTCGCCACCGGCACCCCCGGCACCATGACGGCCTCGCTGCGCGAACCGGCGCCGTGCTCGGTGTAGGGGTCGTGGCCGATCACCGCCACCAATGCCTTGACCAGCAGGAAGAGCAGCACGAGCACCCCGATCGAGGCGAGCATCCAGGGCATCGCGGCGACCGCGTGAGGCACCCGAGACGTCCACCGTGTCCAGCGCGTCCCCGGCATGATCCTCCTCGGTCGACCCCCGTACGCAGAGATTAGCGACCGTCCAGTACAGATGGTCACAGGGGGCCGGACGCCGGTCGAGGGCTCCGCTGCCGGTCACGGCGTCACCAGTCGCCCTCACCGGTCGTCGGAAGACCTCATCGGGGCGGGATGCGCACCTCGATCTCCGCGCCGAGCCGCGCGTCACCGGTCAGGTCGAGGTCGTCGCCGCTCCAGAACCGGCCCGGGTCGTACCAGTTCGGCCGGCGGCCGGGCGACAGCAACCCCATCGCCTCGTACGTCACCGCCACCACCTCGGCGCAGTACGCGGTCTCCAACGCGCGGTCCCCCGTCGGCAGCCCGGACCGCTCGTCGACCGGCGCGTCGTCCCGGTCCCGCCGACCCGGCAGCGGCAGCCGCACCCGGGGTACCCGCCCCCGGGCCCACCGCCAGGCCAACTGGGCGGTGGAGGGGAACGGAGTGCCGTCGAGCCGGGCCACGGTCTGCAGCACCGCCTGCTCCATCGCCGGATCGGCCGACGGTTCGAGCTGGCGCAGCCAGGCCCGCTGGCCGTACCGGTTGGCCCAGACGCAGACCGCGTCACGCAGGTCGTGCAGCTGCACACCGCGCTGGTGACTGCCGGTCCACATGTCCCGCAGCGACCGTCCCAATTCGGCGTGCCACATCAGCGGGGGCATGTCGTCCAGCACCACCGCCATGCCGACGTGGTTGACGGGACTGTTCGTGGTGAACTGGATGGCCCGGTCCGGCACGCTGCGGCCACGGAACACCCAGACGTCACCGGTGCGGGTCAGGTCGACGGCCTCGTCCAGGCTGATGCTCATGAGCGTCTACCCTAGGCCGATGCGGCAACGGATGCAGTGGTGGAAGGTCCTCGGGTTGGCCGGTCTCGCGGGTGTCGCCGCGACCGGGGTGGTCGTCGCCCGCGCCGAGCGGCGTCGTCGCGCGTACACCCCGGAGGAGATCCGGGACCGGTTGCGCGAGCGGCACGCCCAGGCCACGAAGCCCGGCGACCGGCCGGCCTGATCCGCCCGGGGACGCCCCGGGCCGGCCTCCCGGGCTGCCCGGGGTGGGTGTCCCCGCGCGCGGCGACGCTGCGGGCCCACCGCCGCGGACTCCGGCGTGGCCTGCCGTGGTGCTGTCCACCGGGGTGCCTGGGGACAGCTGAACCGGCCTGTGGGTAAGTAGGCTCCGGGCATGAACGGCACCATCGCGGAGCAGCCCTTCGTCCTGTCCCCGCCCAGTGCACCGGTCGAGCGGCACGGCCGGGTCGACCTGCACCTGCCGGCCGGCGACGGCTCCCACCCCGCCGTGGTGCTGGTGCACGGCGCACCGCTTCCGCCGGGCACGGCCGATCCCCGCGACTGGCTGCTCTACCAAGGCTACGGGGCGCTCCTCGCCGAGCAGGGCCTGGTCGCCGCCGCGCTCAGCTACCAGGTGACCGACCTGGCCGAACTGCCGGCCACCGCCGACGACATCGCCGCCCTGGTCGAACTGGTCCGGGCCGATCCCCGGGTCGACGCGGAGCGGGTGGTGCTCTGGTTCTTCTCCGGCGGGAGCCTGCTCGCGGCGGACTGGCTGCGTGCGGCACCGCCGTGGCTGCGCGGGATCGCGTTGACCTATCCGCTGCTCGTCCCGCTGCCCGGTGGGGAGGTCGACCCGCGTTTCCTGCCGGTCGGCGCGCTCGACGGCGGCGGAACGACTCCGGTGGTGCTGACCCGGGCCGGGCGGGACAAGATCCCGCAGGTGCTGACCGGCATCGCCGACTTCCTCGACGCCGCGGCCCGGACGGGTCGGGCGGTGCGGGTGGTGGACGTACCGGACGGCCAGCACGCCTTCGACATCCTGGACCACACCGCGCAGTCCCGGGAGGCCGTCCAGACGGCCCGGGATGCGGTAGTGGACCTGCTCCGCGCCACCTGACGCCGGTACGCCGCGACTCGCACCGGGTCCGGGCGAGTGCACTTATGTCCGGTTCATCCCACGGCGCGCTGGTCGGTGGCGACCGCCATGTCCCGTTCGCGCCCGGTGTCGGGTGACCGGGGCCACCCCCACGGCGGAATCGCCGCCGGGGCCGGGGCGTTGTACATGGCATACCACCGCCACTCCCCCACTCGGGAGGGCCCCGGAACACCGGCCGTGGAATGCGGCCGCCACCGGGTTGGTTACACCCCCGCCGGACGCCCGAGCAGGTCCCCCCGATCGCCGGACGATCCCGCTGACCTTCCCCCTTCCCTCGGCGACGCCCACCCCCTTCCGGGCGCCCGCCGCACCCCCGACGCAGAGGAGCACGCCACCATGCGTACCGACATCCTGCGTAAGACCGCCCTGACCGCTGCCGGCCTCGCCTTCACCACCGGCGCGATCGCCGGCCCGTTGACCGCCGCCCACGCCGCAGAGGCCCGGACCGGCACGCCCGCCGCGTCGGTGCAGGCCGACCGCAGGCCGTCCGGCGAGCGTGAGCTGAAGGTCGACTACGAGGCGCAGCCCAACTTCTACTACTGCGGCCCGGCCGCCACCCGCAACGCCCTGTCCGTGCAGGGCAAGGTCATCGACGTGGACGGCATGGCCAAGGTGATGGGCACCACCGAGGACGGCACCGACAGCATCAACGACATCACCCCGGTGCTGAACAAGGAGACCGGCCGGAAGGCGTACGAGAGCACCGAGATCCGCAGCGCCAAGGCCGACGGGAAGCAGACCGACGAACTGCGTGCCGACATCGTGCGCACCGTCGACGACGGCCGGGCCGTGGTGGCCAACATCGCCGGCACCGCGGTGGACACCGACGGCAACGCCCACTCCTTCGAGGGTGGCCACTACATCAGCGTGGTCGGCTACCGCGACGGTGGAAAGACCGTGACGATCGCCGACTCGGCCAACCCGAACACCGCGTCCTACCGGATCAGCGTGGACAACCTCGCGGACTGGATCGCGACCCGCGGCTACTCGTCCTGACCAGCACACATCGGGCCGACCCCCACCCGGGGGTCGGCCCGATCGTCGTCGGCACGGCCGGCTCCCCCGTCGGCCCGCTCCGCAGGCCCGGCCGCCGGCCGTGGCGGTTCAGCGGTCGGTGCCGGCCCCGACCGGCTCGGCCTCGTCGGTGGCCGTCGTCGACTCCAGCCGGTGGGCGCGGCGGCGCAGCCACCAGGTGCTGCCCAGACCGGCGAGGACCGCCAGGGCCAGACCGGCCCAGGAGATGTCCTTGAGCCAGTGCTCGGCCACCCGGCCGAGGCTGTAGAGCAGGTAGGTCGTGCCGAAGGCCCAGACCAGCCCGCCGGCCGCGTTGGCCACCAGGAAGCGGCGGTACGGCACGTGCAACGCGCCGGCCAGCGGCCCGGCCAGGATGCGCAACAGGGCGACGAACCGGCCGAAGAAGACCGCCCAGACACCGTGCCGGGCGAAGCTCTGCTCGGCGCGGGCGAGTTGTGCCGGGCCCAGGTGCTTCGGGAAGCGCCGGCCCAACCGGGCCAGCAGCGGACGACCGCCGCGCCGACCGACCGCGTAACCGACCGAGTCGCCGACGATCGCGCCGAAGGCCGCCGCCGAGGCCACCCAGTGCGGCTCGACCACGCCGGTGGCGGCCAGCAGCGCGGAGCTGACCAGCACGATCTCACCGGGCAACGGGACACCCATGCTCTCGACGCCGATCACCCCGGCGACGATCAGGTAGATCGCGACCGGGGGAAGCGCGGAGAGCCAGTGCTGAACGTCGACCACCGCGGCACCCCTTCCGACCCGACCTCGAACCCTACCCGCGCCGGCCCGCCGGGGTGGGGCACTCGTCGCGGCACCGACCGACGGTGATCCCGGTGCGGTCCCCTGCCGGCCGACGTGATGGCAGCGGCAAGCGCTGATCCCGACCTCGTCGCCCTGCCCTGGCCTGCCCGGTTGCGGACCAACTCAGCTCAGCGAGCCTGGAGCAGGCCACGTTCGGCCATGAAGGCGCGCAACGTCTCGGCGTCCTCGGCGGACATCAACCGGCGGGGGATCACGGTCGCCGGCATCCGGCCGACGTACACGATCCAGAACTCGGGGGTGTCCCGCACCTGGGCGACCCCGTCCCAGGCGATGCCGCCGGACTCCGAGCCGCTGCGCATCATGATGTTGTCGTCGGTGATGTCGTAGCCACCCTCGACCGCGTAGCCGCTGGAGCGGCGTCGGGCCCGCCACCGCACCCACGGCGCGTACAGCATCGACAGCAGGCCACCCACGAGCAGCACCAGCCACAGCGACGAGATCCGGTCACCCCAGGAGAAGCCCCACGAGACGGCGGCCCCGACCGCCCCGACCGCCGCCAGCACCGCGCCGATGGCACCGAATCTGCGCAGCCGCACGCTGCTGAGCACTGCGGCCACCCGGCCCGGGTAGGCGGGATCGGCCGGGACGTCGAAACGGATGTGCACGCCAGAACGATAGTGTGGCGCGCCGCCGGACGCTCAGTCGAGGCAGAACTCGTTGCCCTCGACGTCCTGCATCACCAGGCACGACTCGTCGTACCCGTCGGCGTTCAGCAGTCGTACCCGGGTCGCGCCGAGCGCGACCAGTCGCGCACCTTCGGCCTCGAGCACGGCCACCCGCTCGTCACCCGCCAGCCCGGTGCCGACCCGTACGTCGAGATGCAGCCGGTTCTTGACGACCTTGCCTTCGGGTACCCGCTGGAAGAACAGCCGCGGACCCACCCCCGAGGGATCGACGCAGGCGAACGCGGAACCCTGCCGCTCGGGCGGCAGCGCGCGGTCGAACTCACCCCAGTCGGCCAAGCCCTCCGGTGGCGGCGGCACGACGTACCCCAGCACCTCGCACCAGAACCGGGCGACCCGCTCGGGCTCCGCGCAGTCGAAGGTGACCTGGAACTCCCTGACCGATGCCATCGGACCACCATAGAGGTCAGGTCCGACACCGACGCCCGAACCGCTCAGCCGCCCGGCGGGGCGACGGACTCCAGCGGGGCGACGAACTCCAGCCGGTTGCCGTGCGGGTCGGCGGTGTGGAAGCGGCGCATCCCGGGTAGTTCGTGGTCACCCCAGGTGACCGGATACCCCGCGCCGGTGAGTCGGTCGGCGAGCGCGTCGAGGTCGGGGCGGAGCAGGGCCGGGTGCGCCTTGCGGGCCGGCCGGAAGTCGTCCTCGACGCCGAGGTGCAGTTCGGCCTCGTACCCGGTGAACCAGCAACCGCCGCGAGCGGCGAGTGCCGGTGGTTTGGGCTTCTCGGTCAGGCCGAGGATGCCGACGTAGAAGGCCCGGGAGGACTCCTCGGTGCCGGGTGGGCAGGCGAGCAGCACATGGTGGATCATGGTGACACCTCCTCGTCCCGAACCCTGGCACGAGGTTGCGTCGATAGCAAGACGGACGTACGGTTTTGTTGATGACGACGAATCGGCAGTAAGTGTCACCTAACCTGGGCAGCGTTCCGCCCGGTGCGACAGACTGCTCAGGACTACTCACGGTCGCTGGTGTGAAGGAGTACGACGTGGCGAGCCTCGACACCTTCGGTGCGAAGACCCAGCTACGCGTCGGAGACGCGAGCTACGAGATTTTCAGGATCGGCCAGGTGGCGGGGCACGACCGACTGCCCTACAGCTTGAAGATCCTGCTGGAGAACCTGCTGCGGACCGAGGACGGCGCGAACATCACCGCCGACCACATCGCGCAGCTCGGCGCGTGGGACCCCGACGCGGACCCGAGCGTGGAGATCCAGTTCACCCCGGCGCGGGTGCTGATGCAGGACTTCACCGGCGTACCCTGCGTGGTCGACCTGGCCACCATGCGCGAAGCCGTCCGTGACCTCGGCGGCGACCCCAGCAAGGTCAACCCGCTGGCCCCGGCCGAGCTGGTCATCGACCACTCCGTCATCGCCGACCTGTTCGGCCGCGAGGACGCCTTCGCCCGCAACGTCGAGCTGGAGTACGAGCGCAACAAGGAGCGCTACCAGTTCCTGCGCTGGGGCCAGACCGCGTTCAACGAGTTCAAGGTCGTCCCCCCGGGCACCGGCATCGTGCACCAGGTCAACATCGAGTACCTGGCCCGGACGATCATGGAGCGCAACGGGCAAGCGTACCCGGACACCGTGGTCGGCACCGACTCGCACACCACGATGGTCAACGGCCTGGGCGTGCTGGGCTGGGGCGTCGGCGGCATCGAGGCCGAGGCCGCGATGCTCGGCCAGCCGGTCAGCATGCTGATCCCCCGGGTCGTCGGCTTCAAGCTGCACGGCGAGATGCCGGCCGGCACCACCGCCACCGACCTGGTGCTCACCATCACCGAGATGCTGCGCAAGCACGGCGTGGTCGGCAAGTTCGTCGAGTTCTACGGCCCCGGCGTCAGCGCCGTGCCGCTGGCCAACCGGGCCACCATCGGCAACATGTCCCCCGAGTACGGCTCCACCGTCGCGATCTTCCCGATCGACGCCGAGACCGTCCGCTACCTGGAGCTGACCGGCCGCGACGCGTCCCAGGTCGCGCTCGTCGAGGCGTACGCCAAGGAGCAGGGCCTCTGGCACGACCCGGACCACGAGCCGGAGTACTCCGAGCGGCTGGAGCTGGACCTGGGCACCATCGAGCCGTCCCTGGCCGGGCCGAAGCGCCCGCAGGACCGGGTGCCGCTGGGGGCCGCCAAGACGCTGTTCCGCTCGGCGCTGACCGACTACGTCGCCGACGACTCCGGTGAGCGCGACCTGAAGCCCGGCGTCGCCCGTGAGCAGCTGCCCCGGGGCACCAACGGCCCGGCCGACGAGGCCAGCGCCGAGTCGTTCCCGGCCAGCGACCCGCCGGCCAACGACTCCAGCGACCCGGCCGACGAGCCGCGCGACCTCGAGACCGCCGCGGTGGGCGCCGGTGGCCGGGCCAGCAACCCGATCCGGGTGACCGGCACCGACGGCGTCGAGTACGAGCTGGACCACGGGGCCGTGGTGATCGCGGCGATCACCTCCTGCACCAACACCTCCAACCCGCAGGTGATGATCGGCGCCGCGCTGCTGGCCCGCAACGCCGTCGACAAGGGCCTGTCCCGCAAGCCGTGGGTCAAGACCACCCTGGCGCCCGGCTCCAAGGTCGTCATGGACTACTACGAGCGCGCCGGCCTGACGCCCTACCTGGACAAGCTCGGCTTCAACCTGGTCGGCTACGGCTGCACCACCTGCATCGGCAACTCCGGCCCGCTGCCGGAGGAGGTCTCCGCCGCGGTGAACGAGGGCGACCTGGCCGTCGTGTCGGTGCTCTCCGGCAACCGGAACTTCGAGGGCCGGATCAACCCGGACGTCAAGATGAACTACCTGGCGTCCCCGCCGCTGGTGGTCGCGTACGCGCTCGCCGGCACGATGGACATCGACCTGGCCAACGAGCCGCTCGGCGAGGACGCCCAGGGGGAGCCGGTCTACCTGCGCGACATCTGGCCGAACAGCGCCGAGATCCAGGACGTCATCGCCCAGGCGATCGGCGCGACCGGGTTCAGCGCCGCGTACGCCGACGTGTTCGCCGGTGACGAACGCTGGCAGTCGCTGCCCACCCCGACCGGCGACACCTTCGCCTGGGCGGACGAGTCCACCTACGTCCGCAAGCCCCCGTACTTCGAGGGCATGCAGCAGGAGCCGAGCGCGGTCGTCGACATCAGCGACGCCCGGGTGCTGGCCAAGCTGGGCGACTCGGTGACCACCGACCACATCTCCCCGGCCGGCGCGATCAAGGCCGACTCCCCCGCCGGCACGTACCTCGCCGAGCACGGCGTGCCGCGCCACGAGTTCAACTCGTACGGCTCCCGCCGGGGCAACCACGAGGTGATGATCCGGGGCACCTTCGCCAACATCCGGCTGCGTAACCAGTTGCGGATCCCGGGCGTCGGTTCCGATGCGGGAGCTGCGCTCCCTGAAGGCGGTTTCACGGTCAACCACCTGACCGGCGAGCAGACCACCATCTACGACGCCTCCACCGCCTACCAGGCCGCCGGCGTCCCGCTGGTCATCCTGGCCGGCAAGGAGTACGGCTCCGGTTCGTCGCGGGACTGGGCGGCCAAGGGCACCATGCTGCTCGGCGTCCGGGCGGTCATCGCCGAGTCGTACGAGCGGATCCACCGGTCGAACCTGATCGGCATGGGCGTGCTGCCGTTGCAGTTCCCGGTGGACACCACCGCCGAGTCGCTCGGGCTCACCGGCACGGAGACCTTCTCCATCACCGGGGTGACCGCGCTCAACGACGGCGAGACCCCGCGTACGGTGCGGGTCACCACCGACACCGGCGTGGAGTTCGACGCGGTGGTCCGGATCGACACCCCCGGTGAGGCGGACTACTACCGCCACGGCGGCATCCTGCAGTACGTGCTGCGCCGCATGATCGCCAGCTGACCTGCGGAGTGCGAACGGGCCCCTTCCGGACGGAAGGGGCCCGTTCGTCATGGCGGGGTCACCGGGCACACCGCGCGGCCCACGCGGGTCCGGTCAGTGGCCGCCGGCCGCACGTCGCCGGGAGTGCCGGGTCTTCATGGCGTGTTCCAGCAGGGTGATGAGCACGTCCCGGCCGGACTCCCGCCGCCGGGCGTCGCAGAGCAGCAGCGGCACCTCCGGGTCCAGGTCGAGCGCCACGCGCACCTCGTCGAGGCCGAAACGTCGGGCACCCTCGAAGCAGTTCACCGCCACCACGAACGGGGTGCCCCGCCCCTCGAAGTAGTCGATGGAGGGGAAGCAGTCGGCCAGCCGCCGGGTGTCGGCCAGCACCACCGCGCCGAGCGCACCCACCGCCAACTCGTCCCAGAGGAACCAGAAGCGGTCCTGCCCGGGGGTGCCGAAGACGTAGAGCACCAGATCCCCGCTGATGGTGATCCGGCCGAAGTCCATCGCCACCGTGGTGGTGCTCTTGCGTTCCACTCCGGACAGGTCGTCGACCCCGATGCCCGTCTCGGTCAGCACCTCCTCGGTGCGCAGCGGACGGCTCTCGCTCACCGCCCCGACCAGCGTCGTCTTGCCCGCCCCGAAACCGCCCGCCACCAGAACCTTGAGCGCGGTGGGCAGCACCCGCGCCCCCGCCGGACGTTCAGAGTGCCCGTAGTCCATTGATCACCGCCTCGTAGATGCTCTCGTCTTTCACGCCGGCCGGCTCCCGGGGTTCCTGTACCCGGACCAGGTCCCGCTCCACCAGGTCACCGAGGAGCACCCGTACGGTGCCCACCGGCAGGTCCAGTCGGGCGGCGATCTCGGCCACCGACTGCATACTCTGGGTCAGCGCCACTATCGCCACGTGCTCGGGCCCCAGCCCGCCTTCCTCGACGGCGTTCGTCCGGGTCGCCGTGACCAGCGAGATCAGGTCGAACGAGCCCACCGGGCGGGCCCGGCCCCGGGTGACCGCGTACGGGCGCACCACGGGGCCCGCGTGGTCGTCGACCCACCGCTCCTCCGAGGCGCCGTCGCCCTCACCGGCCATCGCGGTCAGCTCCCGCCGGACGGCTGGTCGACACCCCGAACCGGTGACGCCACGTACTTGCCCACCCGGGCGACAAGCATCGCCATCTCGTACGCGATCAGGCCGACGTCGGCGTCCGTGCCGGCCAGCACGGCCAGGCACGCGTTCGGCCCGGCCGCGGTGACGAACAGGAACGACGACTCCATCTCGATGATGGTCTGCTGGACCTGCCCACCACCGAATCGTTTGCCGGCGCCCCGGGCCAGGCTCTGGATGCCGGCGGCCATCGCGGCGAGGTGTTCCCCGTCGTCCCGGCCCATCCCCTGGGACGCGGCCATCAGCAGGCCGTCGGTGGAGAGCGCGACGGCGTGCTCGGCCTGCTTCACCCGGCCGACCAGATCGTCCAGCAACCACGTCAGGTCGGCACCGGATGCCGTCGTCTGCCCCACTCGTCGTCCTCTTCCCCGGCGGTTCCGCCGTGCTCGGTTGCCGTTCCCCGTCGTCGGCGTCGCATCCGTCGCGACGTCGTCAGGTTGCCGGGCTGTTTCCGTCGTCCGACCGGTCACCGGTGCGGGTGCCGTCCAGCAGACGGGCCGCGTCGGTCCGGCCGCGTCGGGTACCCGACTGGTAGGCGCTCATCATCTGGCGCACCTGGTCGGGCGCGCGTCGCCCCGCACCACCGGCCCCGGTCTCCCCACCGGTCGGGGAGGCCCGCAGTTCGGGTGCCAGGTTCGCCTGTCGAACCCGCACCGGCAGGCCGGCGTCGGTCACCGGCCCCTCCACAGTAGGCGACGACGAGCCGCCACCGTCGTCCACCGTCCACCCGCCCCGGGCCGCCGGGGCAACCGGGTCCGGCCCGCCCGACCGGTCCGACCCGGGCCCGGCGGTGACCGCCGGGCCGCTGACCGGTCCGCCGGTGGTCGGCCCGCCGCTGACCGGTTCGTTCGCCTGCCGCCCGTCGGTGTGCGGTGGGCCGGTGACCGACCGGTCCGCCGCCGGCCGCTCCGAGGTGGACGGCCGGCGGCCGGTCACCGGCAGACCGGTCGGGACGGTCGGCGCGGTCAGGGCGTCCTGCGGCGAGGGTCGCTTACGGGACCGGGTCGGCAGACCGGCCGGGGTCACGACGCCCGACGACGGTGCGGCCACCGGGGCCACGGGTGGCGCTTCGCCGGTCACCGGCGGAGCGTCACCGGGGGCGGCCGGGACGTCGGCGATGACCGGCAGCGCGCCGGACTGGCTCGGGTCGCCCGGTACGACCAGCTCCGACGGGATCAGCACCACGGCGGTCGTCCCGCCGTAGGCGGACTCCTTGAGCTGTACCTTCACCCCGTGCCGCTCGGTCAGCCGGCTCACCACGTACAGCCCGAGCCGGGCGGCGTCGGCCAGGTTCAGCTCGGACCGGTCCACGATGCGGCGGTTGGCCGCGACCAGTTCCTCCCCGGTCAGGCCCAGACCACGGTCCTCGATCTCGATGGCGAACCCGGCGGACACCAACTGGCCCCGCACCTCGACCGTGGTGTGCGGCGGCGAAAAGGACAGTCCGTTCTCGATCAGCTCGGCGAGCAGGTGGATCACGTCGCCGACCGCCCGGCCGGCGAGCGCGACCGGCCCGAGCGGCAGCACGTCCACCCGGGTGTAGTCCTCGACCTCGGCGACCGCGCCGCGGACCACGTCCACCATGGGCACGTTGCGCCGCCAGGCCCGGCCGGGGGTGGCGCCGGAGAGCACGATCAGGTTCTCCGCGTTACGACGCATCCGGGTGGCCAGGTGGTCGACCCGGAACAGGTCCTCCAGCTCCTCGGCGTCGTGTTCCCGCCGCTCCATCGCGTCGAGCAGGGTGAGCTGGCGGTGCACCAGCGCCTGGGTACGCCGGGCCAGGCTGAGGAAGACCCCGCGCACGTTGCGGCGCAGCTCGGCCTGTTCCACCGCGGTCCGCACGGCGGTCTCCTGTACGGCGTTGAAGGCCCGCCCCAGCTGGCCGATCTCGTCGTCGCCGAAGTCCAGCGGTGGGGCCTCGCGGGCCACGTCGACGTTCTCGCCGTGGCCGAGCCGGTCCACCACGCCGGGCAGCCGCTCGTGCGCCAGCCGCAGCGCGGCGTCACGCAGCCGCGCCAACTGGCGGACCAGGTGCCGGGCGGTGCTGATCGACATCACGATCGAGGCGACCACGGCGATCAGACCGAGGCCGGCGGCGAGCACCATCCGGACGATGACCCCCACCGCGACCGGGGTGGCCCGGTCGATGAGCCCGTCGCCGACGGTCACCGCGAAGTCCACCTGGGCCTGCAACGCCGGCCCGACGGTCGACTGCCACTCCTCGGCGGTCAACGGCAGAGCGGTCCCCGACCGGGACTGCTGGATCACCCGGTCCTCCAGCACCCGGAACCGGGCCACCGCATCCGAGCCGGCGAGCTGGTCGTACCGGACCCGGTCGGTCGGCGACAGCTCGGCGACCGCCTCCGCGGTCTGGTAGCGCTGGGCGCCGACCAACTGGGTGAAGCGGGCGTACTCGTCGCCGGTCATCCGGCCCGCTGCGAGCACGCCGGTGATCAGGGCGTCCTGCTGGGAGATCAACTCCCGTACCTGGTAGAGGTCGACCAGGGTCTCGCCCTCCGCGGCGATCCGCACGTCGTCGAGCTGGCCGAGCGAGCCGTACATCCGCAGCACCGCGGCGAGGATCGAGGTGTACGCGGCGGACGCCTCGGCCCGGTTGAACCCGGCGTCGCGCACCGACTCACGGACGCCGGTCAGACCACTCAGGCCGGTCAGCACCTCGTCCACCCGGCGGCGGGTGTCGTCCCCGGTGGCCAGTTCGGCCTGCCAACTGCCCACCGAGGTGCCGAAGGCATCCGCCACCTGGTCGGTGCGCTGCCACTGGGTGGCCAACGCGTCGAGTTGCCGCTGGCCACGCTCACCCAGGTAGGCGTTGGCGAGCCGACGCTCGTCCTGCAGGGCGGTGAGCAGCGACTCCCCCGGGTCGGCGACCCGGCTGTTGAGGGTCTGGACCCAGAGCAGGTTGAAGCCGTCCCGAACGGTCACCCAGGCCGCGAAGGACCAGAGCGCGACGAGCGAGGTGAGCAGGGCGACGATTTTGGTACGCAGACGCGTGCTGCCGGAACCCATCACACCGCCCCCGGGCCGGACCGTGGCCGCCGGACGCGGGACGCGTCACGACACACCTGAACCCGGCGCACGCTAGCAGTCGGCACCACCATCGCTCAAGCTTTGCTGATCATGACGACGGGGCCGGTGCCGCAGGTCCAGGGGCGATTGTGGCCATCATGGATCGTACCGGCGCGACGACGAGCCGGCCGGTCCGTCGGCCCGGCGACGGCCCGGCAGGGTGCGGGGCACGGGTGGGCGACCCACCGGCCGAGGGGCCGGCCGACCCCGAACGCGGGCGCGCGGCATCCCGCTGTGCCAGGCTCATGGGCATGGACGACAAGACCATCCTGCACCGGATCTCGGAACTGGTCGACGAGGAGCACCGACTCCGCTCGACGGCCCAGGCCCACGAATCCGGCACCGACGACGAGGCCAAGGAACGACTGCGCGCGCTGGAGGAGTCGCTGGACCAGTGCTGGGATCTGCTGCGTCGCCGCCGGGCGGCCCGCGAGGCCCACGGCGACCCGGAGGCACAGGGTGCCCGACCGGTGTCGGAGGTCGAGCGCTACCTCCAGTGAACACCCGACGCCCCGGACGGCCGGCGGCCGTCCGGGGCGTCGCCGGTTCAGCGCACCCCCGCCTCGCGCAGCAGCATCCCGGTGAGTTCGGCCGGTTCGGTGTCGGCGGCGGGCAGCCCCCGGGCGGTGAACCAGGTGGCCACCACCTGGACGTCGCGGGCCAGGAACTCCGGCCCCTGCGGGTTGGCCACCACGTCGACCACCTGCGGGAGATCGATCATGACGAGCCGCCCGGCATGCACCAGCAGGTTGTACGGCGACAGGTCGCCGTGGGCGTAGCCGGCCCGCGCCAGCACCACCAGGGCGTCCACCAACTGCTCCCAGAGTGAGCGCAGCTGCGCCGGGTCGGGGCGTACCTGGGCCAGCCGGGGCGCGGCGGTCCCCTCGTCGGGGTCACCGACGAACTCCAACATCAACTCGGTGCCGAGCAGCTGCACCGGGTACGGCACGGCGATCCGCCCGGACTCGACGCCGATCTCCCAGAGCCGGGACAGCGCGGCGAACTCGGCCGCGGCCCACTGACCGGCGATCATCTGCCGGCCGAACGCCGTGCGTCCGGCCATCGCCCGGTTCTCCCGGGACCGGCGCACCCGGCGTCCCTCCAGGTAGCCGGCGTCGCGGTGGAAGAGCCGGTGCTGGGCGTCCCGGTACCGCTTGACGGCCAGCAGGCAGGACCGGTCGGTGTCGGGCACCGCGCGGCGGACGAGGTGGACGTCCGCCTCCTTGCCGGTCTTGAGCACACCGAGTTCGGTGTCCCGGGCGGCCAGCTCGGTGACCAGCCACTCCGGGTGTGGTTCGGGCCCGTGCACGGCCTCGTCCCAGGAGGACCAGCGGTCCTCGGGGTCGGGTGCGTCGTCGGGCTCGGCGCGGGCCGGCTGCGGCGGCCGGCCGTACGTCAGGAAGGGGGTCTCGTCGTCGTCGAAGCGGCTCTTGCCGCGGCCACGGCGCTGCGGCGCCGGGAGGTCGTGTTCGCGCACGGTGCTGGTGATCCCTTGGTCGAGGCTGGTGAGGGCAGGTGGTGTGACCCTGCGAATACGGCCATGACCGACCTCCTCTCCTCGACCGGGCCCCGCCCGGCTGCGCGTGCCTGCGCGGGCCCATGCTGGCCGACGCCCCGAGCGGGGCGCAACCGAATTACCCGCCGGCGAGCACCACCGAGACCGCCGCGATCAACGAGTCGACGGTACGGGTGGGGGCGAACCGGTCGTCGGTCCAGGTCCGGCCCCGGTGCAGCCAGACGCTGGGCAGGCCGACCGCGGCGGCCCCGCCGATGTCCGCCTCCGGGCTGTCGCCCACCACCCACGCGCCACGCAGCGGCATCCGGGCCCGCTGGGCGGCCAGCGCGAAGATCCGGGGATTCGGCTTGCTGACCCCGGCCTCCTCGGAGATCACCCAGTCGGCGATGTAGCGGTCCAGGCCGGTCTGCCGGATCTTGGCGTCCTCCAGCCGGACCGAGCCGTTGGTGACCACCACCGGCAGCCAGCCGGCGTCGTCGGCGATCCGCAGCGCGCAGGCGACCAACGGATCCAACCGGGTGTACCCGACCACCCCGTCGTGCAGCTCCTCGACCAGGTCGATGGAGGGGATCCGCAGCGCGTACCGGTCCCGGATGGCATCGGCGATGTCCCACCGGTCGGTCAGCCCGTCGGCGTCGATGGAGAGCAGCCAGTCGATGTCGGTGTGCGGTGCGCCGATCTCGGCCAGGAAACCCTCGGCCCAGGCGCGGAACGGCCCGGCCCGATCGAGCAGGGTGTTGTCCAGGTCGAGCAGGAGCAACGGCACTGAGGCACCTTACGGGAGAGAGGTCCGCCGCCGACAGGGTCGAGCCGCCGGCCGGCGACCGTCGGGCAGCCGACGTCGGGCGGGCACAACGGGCGGGTACGGGGAGGTGACCGGGGCTGTCGGCACAACCGATCCTAACCGGACGGGCGTCCGGCAGGCGGAGGCGACGGGCAATAGCAAGCCGTACGTACGGTTTGCCTTGCGGAGGGTCACCTGCGACGATCGACCCGTGCCCAGAGTAAGTCAGGATCAGCTCGATGCTCGCCGCCAGGAGATCCTCGGCGCGGCTCGGGCCTGTTTCGCCCGACACGGCTACGAGGGAGCCACCGTACGCCGGCTGGAGGAGGCGACCGGGCTGTCCCGGGGCGCCATCTTCCACCACTTCCGGGACAAGGACTCGCTCTTCCTCGCCGTCGCCGAGGACGACGCCGCCGTGATGGTCGAGACGGTGGCCCGCAACGGCCTGGTCCAGGTGATGCGGGACCTCCTGGCCCGCGCGGTCTCCCCGGACACCACCGGCTGGCTGGGCAGCCAACTGGAGGTGTCCCGCCGGCTGCGTACCGACCCGGCCTTCGCCCAACGCTGGGCCGAACGGTCCGCCGCCATCGCCGAGGCGACCCGGGACCGGCTCGTCCGACAGCGCGAGGCCGGTGTGCTCCGCGAGGACGTCGGCATCGACGTACTGGCCCAGTTCCTGGAACTCGCGTACGACGGGCTGGTGCTGCACCTGGCGATGGGGCGGCCCGCCGGCGACCTCGGGCCGGTGCTGGACCTGGTCGAGGAGGCCGTCCGCCGACGCTGACCCCACCGTGCCGATGCCCGCTGACCCGACGCCCCGCTGTCGTCCCGACCACCGACGACCTGACACCCCGCTGTCGTCCCGACCACCGACGACCTGACACCCCGCCGTCGTGCCGCGGCACCCGTCGGACGGCCGGCGGCAGGGCGCGTCTCGGCTCGGTAACTCACCCCCCGCACCGCTGCCGACGTGGCGGGGCTGCTCCACAATGAGGCCGCGATTCCCCTCGCGCGACAGGAGCAGCCCATGAACACCCTCGCCGCATCGGGCGACACCTGGGGCATCCCCGGACCGCTCTTCCTCAAGCTCTACCTGTTGGTGGCCGTCGTCGCCGTGGTCGCCACGGTGCTGCACCGCCGCCGGCTGACCGCCGGCCCCGACTCAGTCGGCGCCGACCAGCTCGGGCCGCAGCAGGTGGCCTACCTCAACGGTGGCGATCAGCTCGCCGTCTGGGCGGCGCTGGGCGGCCTGCGCGGGGCCGGCGCGATCGACGTCCAACCGGACCGCCGGTTGATCGCCGCCGGCCCGACCCCGGCCGGCGCCACCCCGCTGGACCACGCCATCCGGTACGCCGCCCGCCAGCCGATCGCCGCCCGGGAACTGCGTCGCCACTCCGGAGTGGCCCGCGCCCTGGAGCAGCTGCGGCAGGGGTTGGAGCAGCGTGGCCTGCTGATCGACGCCGACGGCATCCGGGCGCTGCGTCGAGGGCGGAACCTGCTGCTGGCGCTGCTGGCCGTGGGCGTGGTGCGACTGGTCGCCGGCCTGGTCAACGGACGACCCGTCGGTTGGCTGCTGCTCGCCCTGCTCGGGGTCGGCGTGACGTTCGCCCTGGTCGCCCGTACGCCCCGCCGGACCAGGGCGGCCAACGTGGCGCTGCGCGGCCTGCGCCGCAGCAACATCCACCTCTCCCCCGGCTCCGCCCCGGCGTACGCGACGTACGGTGCGGCCGGCGCGGCGATGGGCGTGGCGCTGTACGGCACCATCTCGCTCTGGGCGCTCGACCCCGGCTTCGCCGAGCAGGCGGAGATCCAGCGGCAGGCGCTGAACGCCAGCAGCGGCAGCGGCTACTCGTCGTCGACGGGCACCTCGTGCGGCGGCAGCTCGTCCTCCTGCGGGGGCGGCAGCTCGTCCTCCTGCGGCGGTGGCAGCTCCTGCGGCGGCGGGGGGTGCGGCGGGTGACCGGGCCGAGCGGGGTGGGCATCGGCTGGCGACCGGAGATCGCCGGGTTCGTCGCCGAGCTGCCGGGGTTGCGTTTCGTCGAGGTGGTGGCGGAGTCGCTCGCCCCGGGCAGGCCGCTCCCACCCGGCCTGGCCACGCTGCGGGAGGCCGGGGTCACCGTCGTACCACACGGAGTGCGGCTCTCCCTGGGCGGCGCGGAACCGGTCGACCCGGCCCGGGTGACGCACCTGGCCCGGGTGGCCGAGCTGGTCGACGCGCCGCTGGTCAGCGAGCACATCGCGTTCGTCCGGGCCGGTGGCCTGGAGGCGGGCCACCTGCTGCCGCTGCCGCGTAGCCGGGAGGCGGTCGCGGCGGTGGTGGCGAACGTCCGGCGTACGCAGGCGGAGCTGCCGGTGCCGCTCGCGTTGGAGCCCATCGCCGCGCTGTTCGACTGGCCCGACGACGAGCTGGACGAGGCGGACTTCCTCACCGAGATCCTCGACGCCACCGGGGCGGGGCTGCTGCTCGACGTGGCCAACGTGTACGCCAACGCCCGCAACCGGGGCGAGGACCCACAGGCCCTGCTGGACCGGCTGCCGCTGGACCGGATCTCCTACGTGCACGTGGCCGGCGGGTCCGAACACGGCGGGCTCTACCACGACACGCACACCGACCCGGTGCCCGCCGAGGTGCTGGAGCTGGTCGGCGCGCTCTGCGCCCGACGCAGTCCGCCCGCGCTGCTGCTGGAACGCGACGGCCACTACCCGCCCGCCGCCGAGCTACGGGCCGAACTGGACGCCCTCGCCGTCGCCGCCGGCCACCCGGTCGTCACATGAACCCGGCCGACCCCACCCCACCGGCCGATGCCGTCCCGCCGGCCGACCGGATCCCACGGGCACGGCTGGCCCCACCGGACGGGTTGGCCGCCCGACAGGCCGCGCTGGTCGCGACCCTGGTCGCGGGGGCGCCGATGCCCGCCGGCTTCGCCGCCGACCGGGTCGACGCCGCCAGGCTGGCCCTGCTGCGCAAGCGGGCCGGGGAGGTCGCCCGACACTGGCCACTGCTCGCCACCGGCCTCGGCGACGCCTGGTGGCGCACCTTCCGCGACTGGGCTGCCGGCCGACCCACCGCCGGGTCGCTGCGCGACGGCTGGGACCTCGCCCGCGACCTGCGGAAGCGGGGGGCGCTCCCGCCGCTCGGCGCGGAGGAGTTGGCCATCCGGGAGGCTGCCGACCACTACGACGGGCGGCAGCCGCCACGCCACCGCCGGCTGCCGGCGCTCGCCCGCACCGGCGGCGCCGTCGCCCTCCAGGTCGCCGGTCGGGTACGCCTGTTGCGCCCGGCCCGCCGCTGACCCCCACCGACCCACGGGGACCTCGTCCGCCACCGGAGGTGGGTGACGCCTCCCACCTCTGCGCGCCGCCCAGCACCGGGCACGGCCTGCTGGCGCACGTCGCTGGCGGCGGCCGACCCCCTGCGCCCACCGCCACCGGGTACGGCAGGATCGGTGGCATGGATCTCGGACTCACCGATCGGGTGTACGTGTTGACCGGCGCGTCCCGAGGGCTCGGCTTCGCGACCGCGCAGTGCCTGGTCGCCGACGGGGCGCGGGTGGTCCTGTCCGCCCGGACGCCGGAGCGGGTCGCCGCTGCGGTCGACCGGCTGGGTGGGCCCGACCACGCGATCGGGATCGTCGCCGACCTGGCCGACCCGGGCGTCCCCGAGCGGCTGGTGGTCGCCGCCCGCGAACACTTCGGCCGGCTCGACGGGGCGCTCGTCTCGGTCGGCGGGCCACCCCCGGGCACCGCCGCGCAGGTCAGCGACGCCCAGTGGCGGGAGTCGTTCGAGACGATCTTCCTGGGTACCGTGCGGACGGCCCGGACGGTGGCCGCCACGCTCACCGACGGCGGGGCGATCGGCATGGTGCTGTCCACCTCCGCCCGCACGCCGATCACCGGCCTCGGCATCTCCAACGGCCTACGTCCCGGCCTGGCCGGGGTGGCCAAGGACCTGGCCGACGAGTACGGCCCGCGCGGCGTACGGGTGCTGGGCCTGCTGCCCGGACGGATGCTGACCGACCGCAACCGGGAGCTGCTCGGCGACGACGAAGCGGCCCGGTCCCGGGTGGCGGCCGACATCCCGCTGCGCCGCATCGGCGACCCGGCCGAATTCGGGCGGGTGGCCGCCTTCCTGCTCTCCCCCGCCGCCGGCTACGTCACCGGGGTGACCGTGCCCGTCGACGGCGGCGCCCTGCGCAGCCTGTGACCCCGCCCCGCCGCTCCCCCGGCCCCGCCGGACGCGCCCCCGAACCGGCCCGGTGCTCCCGCGATCCGGTCGGGCGGCGACCGGGTCGGGCGGAGTTGGCCGCGGCAGCGGACCGGACCATCCCGGATGTGATCGGCCCCGATCTGGCGGTGCTCTTCGTCGGGATCAACCCCGGTCTCTGGTCGGCGGCCACCGGGTGGCACTTCGCCCGGCCCGGCAACCGCTTCTGGCCGGCCCTGCACCGGGGCGGCTTCACCCCCCGCCAACTGCACCCGAGCGAGCAGGACACGTTGCCCGGGTACGGGCTGGGCATCACCAACATGGTGCCGCGGGCCAGCGCGCGGGCGGACGAGCTGACCCCGGCGGAGCTGGTGGCGGGCGCGCGGACGCTTACCGACAAGGTGGCCCGGTACCGGCCGACCTGGGTGGCGGTGGTCGGGGTGACCGCGTACCGGATCGGTTTCGCCCGGCCGAAGGCCGGTTTCGGCCCGCAGCCGGAGCCGCTGGCCGGTGCCCGGCTCTGGGTGCTGCCCAACCCCAGCGGACTGAACGCCCACTTCACTGCGCAGACACTGGGGGCCGCCTTCGGCGAGCTGCGGGCCGCCGCCCTCCCGGGCTAGTTGGCGACCGCCGGGGGCAGCGCCTCCTGGGCGACGTAGGTGCCCATCGGCACGGTGGTGATGATCGGCTCGGGCTGGTCCGCCTCGGCGTACGGGGCGGGCGAGTCGGCGACCGCGAACTGGGTGCGGTACAGCTCGGCGTAGAGCCCACCGACCGCGACGAGTTCGTCGTGCCGGCCCCGCTCGACGATCCGGCCACCGTCGAGGACGAGGATCTGGTCGGCGTCGCGGACGGTGGAGAGCCGGTGCGCGATCACCAGGGCGGTACGACCGGTCAGCGCCACGGACAGGGCCCGCTGCACCGCCGCCTCGCTCTCCGAGTCGAGGTGGGCGGTGGCCTCGTCGAGGATCACGATCGACGGGGCCTTGAGCAGCAGCCGGGCGATGGCGATGCGTTGCTTCTCGCCGCCGGAGAAGCGGTAACCGCGCTCGCCGACCGTCGTCTCCAGCCCGTCGGGCAGGGCACGCACCAGGTCGGCCACCTGGGCACCGGCCAGGGCCGCCCAGATCTCGTCGTCGGTGGCGTCCGGCTTGGCGTACCGCAGGTTCTCGGCGATCGTCTCGTGGAACAGGTGGGAGTCCTGGGTGACCACGCCGATCTCGTCGCGCAGCGAGGCGAAGGTGGCGTCCCGGACGTCGACCCCACCGACCCGTACCTCGCCGTCGGTGACGTCGTAGATCCGGGAGATCAACATGGACAGGGTGGACTTGCCGGCGCCGGACGGTCCGACCAGGGCCACCATCTGCCCCGGTTCGACGCTGAACGAGACGCCCTTGAGCACCGGCTCGTTGGCCGTCCGGTCGAGGGTGGCGACCTCCTCCAGCGAGGCCAGCGAGACGTCGGCGGCGGCCGGGTAGCGGAACCGGACGTCGCGGAACTCGACCCGCCCGGCGTCCCGGGGCACCGGCACCGCGTCGGGCTTCTCCTCGATACCGGGGCGCAGGTCGAGCACCTCGAAGACCCGGTCGAAGGAGACCAGCGCGCTCATCACGTCGACCCGGACGTTGGACAGCGCGGTCAGCGGGCCGTAGAGACGGGTGAGCAGCAGGGCGAGGGTGACCACGGTGCCGGCGCTGACCGCGCCGGTGACCGCCAGCCAGCCGCCGAGCCCGTAGGTGAGCGCCTGGGCCAGCGAGGCGACCAGCAGCATCGCCACGAAGAAGGTCCGCGAGTACATCGCCGACTGGATGCCGATGTCGCGTACCCGCTCGGCCCGCGCGGCGAACCGGCCCGCTTCCACCTCTGGTGCGCCGAACAGCTTGACCAGCAGCGCCCCGGACACCCCGAACCGCTCGGTCATCGTGGCGTTCATCTTGGCGTCGAGGTTGTACGACTCCCGGGTGATCTCGGCCAGCCGCTTGCCGACCCGCCGGGCGGGGATCACGAAGATCGGCAGCAGGACCAGCGAGAGCGTGGTGATCTGCCAGGAGAGGGTGAACATCACCCCGGCGGTGAGCACCAGTTGGATGACGTTGCTGACCACCCCGGACAGGGTGGAGGTGAACGCCCGCTGGGCACCCATCACGTCGTTGTTGAGCCGGCTGACCAGGGCGCCGGTCTGGGTCCGGGTGAAGAACTGCAGCGGCATCCGCTGCACGTGGTCGTAGACCCGGGTGCGCAGGTCGAGGATGATGCCCTCACCGATCCGGGCCGAGTACCACCGCTGGGCGAGGGAGAAGAGCGCGTCGGCGACGGCCAGCACGCCGATGACCAGGGCGAGCCGGACGACCGTGGCACCGGCCTCCGGGCCGCCCCCGCTGATCGCATTGATCACGTGACCGGCGAGCACCGGGGTGGCCACCCCGATCACGGCGGCGATCACCACGGTCACCAGGAAGACGACGATGTCCCGCCGGTAGGGCTGCGCGAAGGCCATGATCCGGTCGGCGGTGCCGCGCGTGAGCCGGTGCGCGGAGACCTCGTCGCGGTGGCGGATCGACCGGAGCATGCTCCATCCGGCCATGTTGCCGCCCGCCATCGGGTTGGACATCGGTCACCTCCGGGTGGTGGGCAGCACACGTCGTCGGGTCGATTCTCCCGACGACTACGACAACCTCGGCGGTAACCCGGCTCTTCCCGAACAGTCCTTACTATTCGCCCCGGCCCGCGAGGTCGCGCAGCCGGCGGGTCTGTGCCTCGCGCTCGGCCCGCTGCTGCTCGGGGTGGGAGCGGCCGGCGGCACCGGCGAGCAGCGCCTTGATCTCCACCACCGCGTCCCGGTCACCGGCGAGCAGGCCGGCGGTGAGATCCCGTACCGCGCCGTCCAACTCGGTGTTCGGCACCACCAGGTTGGCCAGCCCGATCCGGTCGGCCTCGGCGGCGTCCATCCGCCGGCCGGTGGCGCACAGCTCCAGGGCCCGCGCATAGCCGACCAACTCGACAAGCCGCTTCGTGCCGGCCAGGTCGGGGACCAGGCCGAGGGTCACCTCGGCCATCGAGAACCGGGCGTCCTCGGCGAGCACCCGCAGGTCGCAGGCGAGGGCGAGCTGGAAGCCCGCGCCGATGGCGTGGCCCTGCACGGCCACCACCGAGATCACGTCCGGGCGGTGCAGCCAGGTGAAACCCTGCTGGTACCCGGCGATCAGGTCGGCGCACTCCTGCTCGGGCAGGGTGGACAGCTCGGCGAAGGAACCCGGCCCCTGGGCACCGGCCACCGACAGGTCGAGGCCGGCGGAGAACGACCGACCCTCGCCGCGTACCACCACGACGCGCACGTCGCCGGGCAGGTCCCGGGAGAAGTCGCTCATCGCGCGCCACATCGCCGGGGTCTGGGCATTGAGCACGTCGGGCCGGCACAACGTGACCGTCGCAACCGGCCCGTCGCAGTGCAGTCGCACCCCGGTCGTCTCGGCGGTCACCGGACCACCCGGGGCGTGCTGACGGACGACGCTGGTGGGCGGGTCACGCCTTCTTACGACGCCGGGCGCCGCCGCGCTGTCGCAGCTGCACACCGGACTCGGTGAGCACGCGGTGGATGAACCCGTAGGATCGCCCGGTCGAAGCGGCAAGCGCACGGATGCTCTCACCGCCGGTGTACCGCTTTACCAGGTCCTTGGCGAGCGTCTGACGCTCGGCTCCGACGATCCGGCGACCCTTCTCAGTGCTGGTGGCTGTGCCAGTGGCTGCCATGCTGATTCCTCACGTCCCAGACTGTGCGGTTCGATACGGTCCCACCTATTAGACCGTCTCGAACGATCATGCGCCAGATATCAACTCTTCGCCAACCGACACGCTATGCAGTGTCGCCAACCCGATAGAGTGACCCTCCGAACGATCCTCGGCGGGACCGCCCCGCATCGGGCCGGGTGAGCGGCCCGTAACCTGCCGGGCGTGACCGAACTGCTGGGCAGCGCGAGCGCAGCGGCGGCCGTCTTCGCCGCCACCAATCTCGACGACATCGTAGTGCTGACCGTACTCTTCGTGGCCGCCCGCGGCACCGGTCGACCCCGCCCGTGGCAGATCGTGACCGGGCAGTACCTGGGCATCGCCGCCCTCGTCGCGGCGGGCGTGGTGGTCGCCGCCGGCCTGCTGGTGGTCCCCGACCCGTGGACCGGCCTGCTCGGGCTGCTGCCGATCGCGCTCGGCGTCCGGGCGCTGCTCACCAGCACCGACGACGGCGCCCCGCCGGCCGTGGTCGGTGGCCTGCTCGGGGTCGCCGGGGTGACGATCGCCAACGGCGCCGACAACATCGCCGTCTACGTCCCGGTGTTCCGGTCCCTCGACCCGGGCACCGGGCTGGTCTACCTGCTGGTCTTCGCCGCCCTGGTCGCCGTCTGGTGCGGGGCCGCCGCCCTGCTCGGCGGGCACCCCCGGGTGGTCCGCCTGGTCGGGCGGGCCGGCCACTGGCTGGTCCCGGCGATCTTCATCGCCATCGGCCTGGTGATCCTGATCGGCTCGGGCGTGCTCGGCCGGCTGGCCGAGCACGCCGGCTGACCACCGGACCGGCCCGGTCAGGGCTACCGCCCCGACCGGAGCGGATCAGGCCAGTTCGACCAGTTCGAGGAGGTCGTCGCTCCAGGCGTCCTCGTCGCCGTCGGGGAGCAGGATCGCCCGGTCGGGCTTGAGGGCGAGCACCGCGCCCGGGTCGTGGGTGACCAGGACGATCGCACCGGGATAGCGGGCGATGGCGTCGAGCACCTGCTCACGGCTGACCGGGTCCAGGTTGTTCGTCGGCTCGTCGAGCAACAGCACGTTGGCGCCGGAACAGACCAGGGTGGCCAGGGCCAGCCGGGTCTTCTCCCCGCCGGAAAGCACCCCGGCCGGCTTGTCCACGTCCTCGCCGGAGAAGAGGAACGCGCCGAGGATCTTGCGCAGATCGGTGTCGGACTGCTCGAACGCGGCGCTGCGCATGTGTTCCAGCACCGTGCGGTCCACGTCCAGCGTCTCGTGCTCCTGCGCGTAGTAGCCCAACCGCAGCCCGTGCCCGGCCCGCACCTCGCCGGTGTCCGGCGTGAGCAGGCCGCCGAGCATCCGCAGCAGCGTGGTCTTGCCGGCACCGTTGAGCCCCAGGATGGCCACCCGGGAACCCCGGTCCACCGCCACGTCCACGTCGGCGAAGATCTCCAGCGACCCGTACGACTTCGACAACCCGGACGCGGTCAGCGGTGTCTTGCCGCACGGTGAAGGGTTCGGGAAGCGCACCTTGGCCACCTTGTCGGACTGGCGCACCTCCTCCAGTCCCGAGATCAGCTTCTCGGCACGCCGGGCCATGTTCTGCGCCGCGACGGTCTTGGTGGCCTTGGCCCGCATCTTGTCGGCCTGCGCCATCAACGCGCCGGCCTTCTTCTCGGCGTTGGCCCGCTCCCGGCGACGCCGCCGCTCGTCGGTCTCCCGGGCCTCCTGGTACGCCTTCCAGCCCAGGTTGTAGACGTCGACCACGGAACGGGTGGCGTCCAGGAACCAGACCTTGTTGACCACCGACTCCAGCAGCGAGCCGTCGTGGGAGATCACGATCAGCCCGCCCTTGTGGTTGGCGAGGAAACCGCGCAGCCAGGTGATCGAGTCGGCGTCGAGGTGGTTGGTGGGCTCGTCGAGCAGCAGGATGCCGCCGCCGTTCTCCCCGGCGTCGCGGAACAGGATGCGGGCCAGCTCGATGCGGCGTCGCTGACCGCCGGAGAGGGTGCCGATGGTCTGGGCCAGCGCCCGGTCGGGCAGTCCCAGGTTGGCGCAGATCCGGGCGGCCTCGGCCTCGGCGGCGTACCCACCCAGGGAGGCGAACTGGTCCTCCAGCGCGCCGTAGCGGCGGACCAACTTGTCGTCCACGCCGTCGGCGAGCTGCTGCTCGATCTCCTTCATCTGGGCCATCAGCACGTCCAGCCCACGGGCGGAGAGCACCCGGTCCCGGCCGGTGACCTCCAGGTCGCCGGTACGCGGGTCCTGGGGCAGGTAACCGATGGCGCTGCGCCGGTCGATCTGCCCGCCGTACGGCTGCCCCTCGCCGGCGAGCACCTTGAGGGTGGTGGTCTTGCCCGCGCCGTTGCGGCCGACCAGTCCGATCCGGTCACCGGGCTGTACCCGCAGGGTGGTGTCGGACAGTAGGATCCGGGAACCGGCGCGCAGCTCCAGGCCGGTGACACTGATCATTTCCGTACTCGCTCTCGGGGGTCTGGAAGGGCTGACTCAGGGCACGCGAAAGCGCCGGCGGATCGGTGGTTCCCGTCGGCGCGGGGCGATTCAGCCTTCGCAGCGCAGCACCCGACAAGTGTACCGGGCGGCTCGACGCGCACCGTCCGGATTACCACACAAGATCATCGGGTACCGAAAACGCCGTCCGGACCCGGTCCGGTACCACAGCCCACAAACGTGACGAATCGGCGATCGGGGTCAACATGGAGCTGAACGAGAACGCGCAGGTCGACACCAGCCAGGTGGACGACCGGCGAGGATCCGGCGGGGGCGGCGGGCTGGGCATCCCGATCCCGGGCGGCGGCGGCATCGTCGGCATCGTCATCGCCGTGCTGGTGGCCCTGGTGGGCGGCGGTTTCGGACTGAACGCGATGAACGGCGGCGGCGCGGAGTCGGGCGACAACACGTCGCTTACGCAGAAGTGCTCCGCCGACGACGCGTTGAAGCAGCTGGACTGCCGCAACACGCTCTACGTCAACTCGATCCAGGCGTACTGGCGCACCGCGTTGCCGGAGCGGTTCGGCGAGCAGTACCAGCCGTCCAG
This sequence comes from Micromonospora sp. NPDC051925, assembly GCF_044548625.1. Taxonomy (NCBI): domain Bacteria; kingdom Bacillati; phylum Actinomycetota; class Actinomycetes; order Micromonosporales; family Micromonosporaceae; genus Micromonospora; species Micromonospora sp. NPDC051925. The sequence continues at coordinate 195,169 of NZ_JBIUCH010000010.1, forward strand.
GACGGTCTTCTTCAGCCAGGGCGTCAACACCGGCTGCGGCCAGGCCGACTCCGGCGTCGGGCCGTTCTACTGCCCGGCCGACGACCTGGTCTACATCGACCTCACCTTCTACCAGACCCTGGCCGACCAGCTCGGCGCCGAGGGCGAGTTCGCCCAGCCGTACGTGCTGGCCCACGAGTACGGCCACCACGTGCAGGACCTGCTCGGCACCGAGGCGCAGATGCGCCGCCAGCAGCAACGGGATCCGGACAGCGCCAACGCGCTCTCGGTCAAGCTGGAACTCCAGGCCGACTGCTACGCCGGCGCCTGGGCCAAGAACGCCACCGGCACCGCCGACGAACAGGGCCAGAAGATCTTCAAGAGCATCACCGAGCAGGACATCGCCCAGGCGATCGACACCGCCGAGAAGATCGGCGACGACGCCATCTCGAAGCGGGCCAACCGCCCGGTGAACCCCGAGGAGTTCACCCACGGCTCCTCCGAGCAGCGCAAGCAGTGGTTCACCAAGGGCTACACCACCGGCGACCCGAAGACCTGCGACACCTTCGGCGGCAGCCTCTGACCGGGCACCGCAGCGGCACCGTCACGGCGGTCGGCTGGGCGCACGCCCACCGGCCGCCGCTCGACGCACCGGCGACGGCTACGACTACTTCTGGCAGGAACTCCAGGCCGTGTATTTCGCCACGCCCTTGACGGCGCACCCGGCCCGGCACTGCGCACCGGCTTCCACCGGGATGGCCTCGGTGCAGTTCCGGCCGCCGGGCTTGAACTCCACCGGGTAGCAGGGCCCCGTCTCGCCGGCCTTCTTCTTCATCTCGATCCAGAACTTGTCGCCCGGCTGCGCATCGGTCACCCGCGTCCAGGCGTACAACCTGCTGTTGATCTTGCCGGCCCGCGGCTCCACCGTGCGCGTACCTGACGGGTCCCACTTGAAGGACTGGCAGTCGTACGGGCCGGCCGCCCCCTTGGGATCCTGGTGCTCCTCAGGACAGTCGATCTTTGTTGGGTCAGTCATTCCGCTCCCCCGCCCAGGGAAGGAGGACCTCGGGCCGCAGCGGCGACGGTGGGGCGGTGGACCGTCCCTTTCGGTGCACCAGCGGTGGGCGACGACGCTCAGGGGGATTCGGGTCCGGGGTCGCGGAGCAGGATGTGGACCGCGCGGGCGGCGGCGATCGCGCCGACCAGCACCGCGTGCCGCGGTTCGGGCACGTCGAGCAGCCGGTCGGCTCGCCGCGCGGCGAGCGGGGCCAGCCGACGATCGGCCAGGACCGTGTCGACGGCCCGCCGGTCGCCGCCGCAGACCAGCGCCGCCAGCGTCGCCGCCTCCGGCAGCAGCAGCCGTACGGCCAGTTCGGCGGCATCGCCCAGGGCCGCCTTCGCCTGGTTGTCCCGCCGCCGGGCGAACCGCTGCTGGGACCAGCCCCCGGCGGCCGTACGACCCTGCACGTAACGGGTGTCCACCTTGGAGACCAGCAGTTCCTCGCCGACCGCCACACCGACCGCCACCGCGCCCTTGCGGGCGAGCAGCAGACCGATCCGGCGGGGCGCGACGGCGGCGCTGACGAACCCCGGCAGGCCGTCGATCCGCGTCGCCGCTCCGGCGACGTCTCCCGACGCGCCGTGGCCGGCCGGTGCGCCCGGCGGCAGATGCAGCTCGGCGGTCACGCCGTCGGGGGCGGTGAGCAGCAGACCGTACCCCTCGGTGGAAACGACGGGCGGACCGTGCCGGTCGGTGAAGCCTTCGACCCAGCGGGCGACGCGGGCCGGGTCGACCTCGACCCATCGGCCGCCACCGGCTGCGGGTCGGCTGCTCATCACCCGACCGTACGGCACGACGGCCGATCCTCCCCACCGGCCCCGACCGGGACGGCGACGCCGTAGCCGGCCACCAGCCCGGCCAGAAAGGCGGCGGTCACGACTGCCGGCGACCCACCGGGGCGGGCACCGGGCAGGGTCCGCTGGTGGGGAGGGGCGGGGCTGCACCGCCCGCACAGACGAGCGAGCGCGGCCCCCGCAGTGGGGTGCCGCGCTCGCGAGGACCGGAGCGGTCAGACGTTGAAGCCGAGGGAGCGGAGCTGGTCGCGCCCCTCGTCGGTGATCTTGTCCGGACCCCACGGCGGGAGCCAGACCCAGTTGATCCGAATGTCGTCGACCAGTCCGCCGCCGGGGCCGGTGGTCAGCGCCTGCCGGGCCTGGTCCTCGATCACGTCGGTGAGCGGGCAGGCCGCCGAGGTCAGCGTCATGTCCAGGGTGGCGATGTTCTGGTCGTCCACGTGCACGCCGTACACCAGGCCGAGGTCGACCACGTTGATGCCCAGCTCGGGGTCGACGACGTCCTTCATCGCCTCCTCGATGTCGGCGAGGGCCGCCCTGCCGCCGGCCGACCCGGCGACGTCCGCCGTCCCGTCGGCGGCCGGGGTCGCGGCGACGTCCGCCGTCGCGTCGCCGGCCGGGGTAGCGGCGACGCCGGGCGACGCGTCGACACCCGCCGTCTCGGCGGTGCCGGTCACCCCGTTGGCGACAGCCCCGTCGGCAGCCGGCGGCGGCACCGCACCGGACGGCGTGGTGCTGGCGTCGCCGGTCTGCGGCGTCGCCTCGGTAGCGGTGTTCTCGCTCATGCCTCAACCTCCGTCGGGCTCACGCCCACCCCCGCGCGTGCCGCGGCGTCCTTGAACGCCATCCACGGCAGCAGCGCGCACTTGACCCGGGCCGGGTAGCGGGCGACACCCGCGAACGCCACCCCGTCACCGAGTAGTTCCTCGTCCGGCGTGACCTGGCCACGGCCGGACATCAACTCCACGAACCCCGCGTGCACGGCGGCGATCTCGGCCGCGGGCCGACCGGCCAGCCGGTCGTACAACACGCTGGCCGACGCCTGGCTGATCGAACAGCCGGCACCGTCGTACGAAATGTCCACCACGATGTCGTCGACGGCGGCCACCCGCACGGTCACCTCGTCACCACAGGTCGGGTTGACGTGGTGCGCCTCGGCGACCTGGGCGTCCGGGTTCTCGGCGTCGCGCAGACCACGCCCCTGCGGGCGCTTGTAGTGATCGAGGATGATCTCCTGGTAGAGCTGGTCCAGCTGCATCAGTCGAAGATCCTCCGCACCTGTTCGAGACCCGCCACCAGGGCGTCGATCTCCTCCGTGGTGGTGTACAGGTAGAACGAGGCCCGGGTCATCGCCGGCACCCCGAACCTGGTGCAGACCGGCTTGGCGCAGTGGTGGCCCACCCGCACCTGCACGCCGAGCGAGTCGAGGACCTGGCCGACGTCGTGCGGGTGCACGTCGCCGAGCGCGAACGAGATGGTGCCACCCCGGCCGACCGGCACCGTCGGACCGAAGATCCGCAGCCCCGGCACCGTCGCGAGGGCGTCCAGCGCGTACGCGGTCAACTCCTTCTCGTGCCACTGGATCGCCCTCATCCCGATGCCGGTGAGGTAGTCGACCGCCGCGCCGAGCGCGACCGCCTCGGCGATCGGCGGGGTGCCCGCCTCGAACCGGGCCGGCGGCGCGGCGAACGTGGAGCGGGCCATCGACACCGTCTCGATCATCGACCCGCCGCCCATCACCGGGGGCATCGCGGCGAGCAGCTCGCCCCGGCCCCAGAGCACGCCGATGCCGGTCGGACCGCACATCTTGTGCCCGGTGAAGACGACGAAGTCGGCGTCCAGGTCGACCACGTCCACCGGCAGGTGCGGCACCGACTGCGAGCAGTCGAGCAGCAGCAGCGCACCCACCTGGCGGACCCGCTCGGTGATCCGGGCGGTGGCGTTGACCGTGCCGAGGATGTTGGAGGTGTGCACCAGCGAGACGATCTTCGTCCGCTCGGTGACCAGCTCGTCCAGCCCCGACTCGTCCAGCCGGCCGTGGTCGGTGACCGGGAACCAGCGCAGGGTCGCGCCGGTCCGCTCGGCCAGCAACTGCCACGGGACGATGTTCGAGTGGTGCTCCATCTCGGAGATCACGATCTCGTCGCCGGGGCCCAGCCGGAACCGGGGGTCACCGTCGGGGCGCAGCGAGGCGTTGGAGAAGGCGTACGCCACGATGTTGATCGCCTCGGTGGAGTTCTTGGTGAACACCACCTCGTCCACGCTCGGCGCGTTGACGAACGCGGCGATCTTCGCCCGCGCCCCCTCGTACGCCTCGGTCGCCTCGGTGCCCAGGGTGTGCACCGAGCGGGACACGTTGGCGTTGTGCCTCGCGTAGTGCCCGGTGAGCACGTCGAGCACCTGTCGCGGCTTGTGCGAGGTGTTGGCGCTGTCGAGATAGACGAGCGGGTGCCCGTTGACCTCCCGGTCGAGGATCGGGAAGTCGGCACGCACCGCGGCCACGTCGAAGCGGGGCACCTCGTCGTACTGCGGCATGCCCGCCGGGATCGTCAGGGAGCTCATGCCGGCACTCCGCTGCGCTCCGTGCCGCCCTGGGGCGCAGCCGGGCTGATCCGCTGGTTCGCTCGCTGACGCTCGCTCATCGTCGTCTCAGGCCCGCGCCGCGCCGGCTCCGGCGGCGTACCGCTCGTAGCCCTCTTCCTCGAGCTTGTCGGCCAGCTCCGGGCCGCCCTGCTCGACGATCCGGCCGGCCACGAAGACGTGCACGAAGTCGGGCTTGATGTAGCGCAGGATGCGGGTGTAGTGGGTGATCAGCAGCAGACCGGTGTCGCCGGTGTCCCGGACCCGGTTGACCCCCTCGCTGACCACCCGCAGCGCGTCCACGTCGAGGCCGGAGTCGGTCTCGTCGAGGATGGCGATCTTCGGCTTGAGCAGCTCCAGCTGCACGATCTCGTGCCGCTTCTTCTCGCCGCCGGAGAAGCCCTCGTTGACGTTGCGCTGGGCGAACGCCGGGTCCATCTGGAGCTTTTCCATCGCGCCGCGCAGCTCGCCGCCCCAGGTGCGCAGCTTCGGGGCCTCGCCGTCGATGGCGGTCTTGGCGGTCCGCAGGAAGTTCGCCACCGAGACGCCGGGCACCTCGACCGGGTACTGCATGGCCAGGAAGAGGCCGGCGCGGGCCCGCTCGTCGACGGTCATCTCCAGCACGTCGACGCCGTCGAGGGTCACCGAGCCGCCGGTGATCTCGTACTTGGGGTGGCCGGCGATCGAGTACGCCAGGGTCGACTTGCCGGAACCGTTCGGGCCCATGATCGCGTGGGTCTCCCCCGACCGTACGGTCAGGTCGACGCCGGACAGGATCGGCTTGAGCTCACCCTCGGGCAGCTTGACCGACACCTTCAGGTCGCGGATCTCCAGGGTGCTCATTATCGGGTCACTCCATTGCTCGGCATCGGGCGGCCGTCGGCGCCCACGGGAAGGTAGATGTCGCCGTCGCGTACGTCGACGGGATAGACGGGAACGGGTTCGGTGGCGGGCAGCCCGCTGGGCTCACCCGTCCTCAGGTCGAAACGGGAACCGTGCAGCCAACATTCCAGCGTGCATCCCTCGACCTCGCCCTCGGAGAGAGCGACCGAGGCGTGCGAGCACTCGTCGTGGACGGCGTAGAACCTGCCGTCCTCGCCGTGCACGACGGCGATCTGGATGCCGTCCACGTCGGCGCTGATCACGGTGCCCTTCGGCACGTCCTCGGTCGAGCAGATCCGGATCATGTCAGGCACCGGCCTTCGCGGCGGAGTCCCCGCTCGTCAGCCGGGCCTCGATCGCGTCGCTCAGGCGCTCGCGCAACGACTCGACCGGGATCTTGTTGATCACCTCGGCGAAGAAGCCCCGGACCACCAGACGGCGGGCCTCACCCTCCGGAATACCCCGGGCCATCAGGTAGAACAGCTGCTCGTCGTCGAACCGGCCGGTCGCGCTGGCATGACCGGCGCCGGCGATCTCGCCGGTCTCGATCTCCAGATTGGGTACGGAGTCGGCCCGCGCGCCGTCGGAGAGCAACAGGTTCCGGTTGATCTCGTACGTGTCGGTGCCGGTCGCCTCGGCCCGGATCAGCACGTCGCCCACCCAGACGGTGTGCGCCTCGTCGCCCTGCAACGCGCCCCGGTAGCCGACGTAGGAGCGGCAGTCCGGCACGTTGTGGTCGACGAGCTGGCGGTGCTCCAGGTGCTGGCCACCGTCGGCGAAGTAGACGCCGTACAGCTCGGCCTCGCCACCCCGGCCGGTGTACTCGACCGTGGTGTACTGGCGGACCAGGTCACCGCCCAGGCTGACCTGGACGTGCGACACCTTGGCGTCCCGGCCGAGCCGGACCTTCAGGTGCTGGGCCTGCACCGCGTCGGCGTCCCAGTCGGCCACCGTGACCAGGGTCAGCTTCGCCCCGTCGGCCACCGCCACCTCGACGTTGTCGGCAAGCGTCGCCGAACCGACGTGCTCCAGCACCAGCACCACCTCGGCGAACCGGCCCACGTCGACGAAGGTGTGCCCGAAGGCCACCGCGTCGGCGTCGTCGCCGCGCACCCGCAGGAGCACCGGCGCGTCGACCACGGCGTCGGCCGCGACCTCCACCAGCAGCGCCTGCCCGGCACCGCCGTACGCCAGCGCGCTGATCCGGTCGACCGGGGTGAGCACGCTGCCCACCCGGGGGTCGTCCCGGCCGACCCGCCCGACGGTGACGCCGGCCGGTGGGTCGGCGTACTCGTGGCGGACCTCACCGGTGGCGGTCTGCGCCCCGCCGGTCAGCCCGCGCAGCCGCTTGAGCGGGGTGAAGCGCCACTCCTCCTCCAGGCCGGTCAGGGCCGGGAAGTCGGCGACGTCGTACGAGCGGAGCGCCTGCGACTTGGTGCTGGGCGGCGCGGAAGCCTGGGTAGTCATCTCTTCCTTGGTCTGTCTGCGATGTGTGCGGAGGGTGGGTCGGGCTGGTCGCGGGCCGGGCAGAACCCCGACCAGCCCGGCGGGCTGGGCAGGGCCGGCGACCCACTCCGGCGGGTGGGCCGGTACGCGGACCCGGCCCGCCGGGCCGGGCCGGATACGGTCCGGCCCGGCGGTCGGCGTCAGCCGACCGCGCCCTCCATCTGGAGTTCGATCAGGCGGTTGAGCTCCAGGGCGTACTCCATCGGGAGTTCCTTGGCGATCGGCTCGATGAAACCGCGCACGATCATCGCCATCGCCTCGTCCTCGCTCAGGCCCCGGCTCATCAGGTAGAAGAGCTGGTCGTCGCTGATCTTGGAGACGGTCGCCTCGTGCCCCATCGACACGTCGTCCTCGCGGATGTCGACGTACGGGTAGGTGTCCGAGCGGGAGATGGTGTCGACCAGCAGCGCGTCGCACTTGACCGTGCTCCGGCTGTGGTGCGAACCCTCCAGCACCTGCACCAGACCCCGGTACGAGGTACGGCCGCCGCCACGGGCGATCGACTTGGAGATGATCGTCGAGGAGGTGTGCGGGGCGGCGTGCACCATCTTGGCCCCGGCGTCCTGGTGCTGGCCCTCGCCGGCCATCGCCACCGAGAGCACCTCGCCCTTGGCGTGCTCGCCGGTCATGTAGACCGCCGGGTACTTCATGGTGACCTTGGAGCCGATGTTGCCGTCGACCCACTCCATGGTCGCGCCCTCGTGGCAGACGGCGCGCTTGGTGACCAGGTTGTAGACGTTGTTCGACCAGTTCTGGATGGTCGTGTAGCGGCAGCGCGCGTTCTTCTTGACGATGATCTCGACGACCGCGCTGTGCAGCGAGTCGGACGAGTAGAGCGGCGCGGTGCAACCCTCGACGTAGTGCACGTACGCGCCCTCGTCCACGATGATCAGCGTCCGCTCGAACTGGCCCATGTTCTCGGTGTTGATCCGGAAGTACGCCTGGAGCGGGATCTCCACGTGCACGCCTTTCGGCACGTAGATGAACGAGCCGCCGGACCACACGGAGGTGTTCAGCGCGGCGAACTTGTTGTCGCCGACCGGGATCACCGTGCCGAAGTACTCCTTGAAGACGTCCTCGTGCTCCTTGAGGGCGGTGTCGGTGTCCAGGAAGAGGACACCCTGCTCCTCTAGGTCCTCACGGATCTTGTGGTAGACCACCTCGGACTCGTACTGCGCCGCGACCCCGGCGACCAGCCGCTGCTTCTCCGCCTCGGGGATGCCCAGCCGGTCGTAGGTGTTCTTGATGTCCTCCGGCAGGTCCTCCCAGCTGGTGGCCTGCTTCTCGGTGGAGCGCACGAAGTACTTGATGTTGTCGAAGTCGATCCCGGTGAGGTCGGCCCCCCAGGACGGCATCGGCTTGCGGCCGAACAGCCGCAGGCCCTTCAGCCGCAGGTCGAGCATCCAGGCCGGCTCGTTCTTCTTCGCCGAGATGTCCCGCACCACCGCCTCGTTGATGCCGCGCTGGGCGGTGGCCCCGGCGGCGTCGGAGTCGGCCCAGCCGTACTCGTAGCGACCAAGGGCGGCGAGCTGCTCTTCCTGGGTCAGGGGCTGGACGATCTGCTCGGTCATCTATCTGTCCTCACAGTGGTGACGGTGTTACCGGACTGGGCGCGGGGTTGGGCCGGAATGTGCGTGGTGCACACCCCGTCGCCGTGCGCGATGGTGGCCAGGCGCTGCACGTGGGTGCCGACCAGACGGGAGATGACCGCCGTCTCGGCCTCGCACAGCTGGGGGAACTCGGCGGCCACGTGCGCCACCGGGCAGTGGTGCTGGCAGAGTTGCCCGCCCGAGGCGATCGTGGACGCGTTGGCAGCGTAGCCCTCGGCGGTGAGCGCGCCCGCGAGTGCCTCGGATCGGGCGAGCGGATCGTCGCCGGCGTCCTCCATGGCGGCCCGGCAGCGGGCCTCCAGCGCGGCGACCTGGTCGGCCGCGAACGCCTCGACCGCGTCGGCGCCGCCGCTACGGGCGATCCAGCGCAACGCGGCGGTGGCCATGTTGTCGTAGTGGTGGGTGCCGCAGCGTACCCGGGCCGCGTCGGTGAGCAGGAAGACCTTTGCCGGCCGACCCCGGCCCCGGCTGCCCCGCACGGCCTGCTCCCGGGCGACCACGTCGCCGTCGGCGAGCATCGCGTCGAGGTGCCGGCGGATCGCCGCAGGGCTGAGGCCGAGCGCCGAGCCGAGTTGGCCGGCGGTGGTCGCCCCCTGCTCCAGCAGGAGCTGGGTCACCCGGTCGCGGGTGGAGAGGTCGGTGGACGCGGCCGGCGTCGACTCCGGCGCGGCACGGCGGAGGGCACGCGGCGACCGCGTGCCGCCCCCGACGACCGGGGCGGTCGTCGGCGGGTGCCCGGAGAGCGCCGCCGCGTTTTTCACAACGCCAACGTTACGTAATTCGGAGGGGGGTCGCAAACCAGACTCCGGTGATCCGGCCCACCGGGCCGACGGAGTCACCCGATCGGGATCAACTACGGTGCGTAGGATTCGCTCCGTGAAGCGATCCGTCCGGTTCCCGGTCCCCGCCGCGTTGGCCCGCCTGCTCGACCGGTTCCCGGTCTCGGCCACGCTGCTGCGCCGCCTCGCGTACGCCTCGATCGTGGCGAACGTGGCCATCGTGGTGACCGGCGGGGCCGTCCGGCTCACCGGCTCCGGCCTCGGCTGCCCGACCTGGCCCCGGTGCACCGACGCGTCGTACACCACCACGTCCGAGATGGGCGTGCACGGGGTGATCGAGTTCGGCAACCGGCTGCTCACCTTCGCGGTCGGGGCGATCGCCCTGGCCACCCTGCTGGCCGTGCTGGCCCACCGGCCCCGCCGCACGGGGCTGCTGGGGCTGGCGGTGGCCGTGTTCCTCGGCATCCCGGCACAGGCCGTCCTGGGCGGGATCACCGTGCTGACCGACCTCAACCCGTGGGTGGTCGGGCTGCACTTCCTCGCCTCGATGGCGGTGATCGCGGCGGCGTACGCCCTCTGGCGGCGGGTGGTCGACCCGGACGGGCCGACGGTGCCCACCGTGCCCCGGCCGCTGCGCACCCTGGCCCTGCTCACCACCGCCGTCAGCGTGGCGGCCCTGGTCATCGGCACCTGGGTGACCGGCAGCGGCCCGCACGCCGGCGACCACGGGGCGGCCCGCAACGGGCTGGACCCGGAGACGATCTCGCAGGTGCACGCCGACTCGGTGTTCCTGCTGATCGGGCTCTCCGTCGCGCTGGTCTTCGCGTTCCGGGCGGTCGGCGCGGCCGGCCCGGCGCGGGCCGCCCTGGTGCTGGTCGCGGTGGAGCTGGGGCAGGGCCTGATCGGCTTCGTGCAGTACTTCACCCACCTGCCCGCCGTGCTGGTCGCCGCGCACATGCTCGGCTCCTGCCTGGTGCTGCTGGCCACCCTGTCGGTGCTCTGGTCGACCCGGCAGCGCCGCCCGCTCACGGCCGGGCCGGTGAAGGCCCCGACCGACGAGCGGTTGCCCGCCACCGTCTGAGGCCGGCCCGGCCAGCTCACCGACAGCGGTGCGGCACTCGCGCCGCGACGGCCTGCGCCACTCGCGCGGCACCTGGCACTCAGGCCACGACGGCCCCGGCGGTGTCACCACGGGGTGGGCGAGCGGGGGAGAGCGGGGTCAGCGGCGGGTGAGGTGGGTCAGCACCGCGTCGGCGAGGCGGTCGGGAGCGCCGTCGGCGTACCCGAGGTACAGCGACGGCTCGGTCAGCTCCAGCTCGATCAGCACGGGTGCGCCGTCCGGCCCGGGGATCAGGTCCACCCGGGCGTAGAGCAGCCGCTGCGGACCGCCCGGGACCTCGGCCAGCACCCGCGCGGCGACGGCCAACTGCACGTCGGTGGCGGTGCGCGGACTGATCTCCGCCGGCCGGTAGATCCCCTCGACGCCCAGGTCCGGGCCGTCGAGCATGGCGCCCTTGCGGATGGCGTGACTGAAGGTCAGCCCGTCCGGGCCGGCCACGAAGAGCAGCGCGGTCTCACCGGCGGTGTCCACCGCCGCCAGGTACGGCTGGATCATGGCGACCCGGCCGGCCGCCGACAGCCGGCGGACGTGCCCGACGGCCAACTCCCGGTGCTCCGGGTCGGTGAGGTCGTACCGGCCGGTGTCCTGACTGCCGACGCTGACCGTCGGCTTCACCACGTACCGGCCGGGCGTCGAGGGCAGGACCCAGTGCGCTCCCGGCTCGACCCAGGAGGTCGGCACGGTGGGCACCCCGGCGGCGGCGAGCCCGCCGAGGTAGCGCTTGTCGGTGTTCCACTCGACCACGTCCACGGGGTTGGCCAGGGTCGGCACGGTCCGCGCCCAGGCGACGAACTCGTCGCGGCGTGGGGTGTAGTCCCAGGGCGAGCGGAGCACGACCAGGTCGTAGCGGGCCCAGTCGACCCGGGGGTCGTCCCAGACGGCGGCCTCGGCGGTGACGCCCCGCGCCGCCAGCGGGGCGAGCACGAGTTGGTCGTCGGAGTAGAGATCGGCGAAGCGGGAGCAGGTGACGAGCGCGACCCGGGGCGCCCGCCGGGTCGACCGGTTGCCGGTGGGCGGGTCGGTCAACGGGCCATCGTGCGCCGGGCCATCGACCGCCACAGGTCGTTGCTCGGACGCATCTGGTCCATCAGTTCACGCTCCCAGGCGTTCTCGACGGTGACTCCCGCCTGGGCGCACGCCTCCCGGGCGGTCACGGTGTCCTCGGCGAACTGGTCGCCCCACGCACCGTCGGCGCCGACCAGGACGATCCGCGCACCACGCTTGCCGACGTACTCGATGACCGCCTTCGCGCCGCCATGTCCGGCGGCGAAGGACCTGATGCCCGAGACCAGCCCGTTGGAGGCCTGCCCGGCGGTCTGCTCAGCCGTCAGCGTCGTATCGGAACCTTCTGCCATGACGCGAAGCCTAAGCAGACTTCCTCCGGTCCGCGCGAGAATGATGAACTATTTGTGATTCCAATTACTCGCAGGTTTGCGGCAAGGCGTCGCGAGATTGCCCGTACATGTCGGATAAATGCTGACGTAATGACTCGCCTTGATCGCCCCCATGTGCCCGGCTTGTAACACCGCTGTATGCGGAGAAAACCTCGTGATCCGGACGCGATTCCAGTCGACCTTCCGACGGGTCGGGTCCGGCCACCCGTCGCCGACGAGGTCCGCCACCCCGGTCAGCCGGGCGGGGCGGGTCAGAGCAGCGCGTCGAGGGCCACCGCGGCGAAGACGATGGTCAGGTAGGTGGTCGACCAGTGGAACAGGCGCATCGGCTTGACCGGCTCGCCCCGGGTCACCCGCCGGCACAGCTTGTGCGCCTCGACCAGGAAGATGGCACCCACCACCGCGGTCGGCACCCCGTAGATCGCACTCATGCCCAGCGGCCACAGCGCGAGCGAGATCGCCACGGTGAGCCAGGCGAAGATCAGGATCTCGGCATTGACCCGCCGGGGCGAGGCCACCACCGGCAGCATCGGAATGCCGGCGCGGGCATAGTCGTCCTTGTACTTCATCGCCAGCGGGTAGAAGTGCGGCATCTGCCAGAAGAAGACCACCGCGAACAGCACCCAGGCCTGCGGCGCCAGCGACCCGGTCACCGCGGCCCAGCCGATCAGCACCGGGGCCGCCCCGCACGCCCCGCCCCAGAAGGTGTTCGCCGTCGTGGTGCGCTTGAGCCAGAGGGTGTAGACCAGGTCGTAGTAGGCGATCGCGGCCAGCGTCAGCGCCGTCGCCAACAGGTTGGTGAACGTCGCCATCAGGGCGATCGAGACCGCCGCCAGCACCAGCCCGAAGATCAGCGCGCTGCGGGGCGAGACGGTGTGCGCCGGCAGCGGACGGCGCTTGGTACGCCGCATCAACTGGTCGATGTCGCGGTCGATGTAGCAGTTGAGCACGCTCGCCGCACCGGCGGCGAGCGAGCCGCCGACCAGCACCACGGCCACCAGCCACAGCGACGGCAGGCCACCGTCGGCGAGCATCATCGCCGGCACCGTGGTCACCAGCAGCAGCTCCACGATGCGGGGCTTGGTCAGCGTCACGTACGCCGACACCACCGCGCGGGCGTCCCGTCGGCCGGTCGTCGGCTCCCCGGCCACCGTGCGCACCGGCGGCTGCCCGGCAGAGTTGCTGACGGGGCGCTCGGTGATCATGCTCACGGAATGCCACCTTCCGGCGTCGGCAGGGGAGATCGGTTCGGCGGGGCCCGGCGGGGCCCGCACACCGCACCACACACTACGCGTCGTCGTTTTCGCTGCCCGGGCGACCCGACAACGGTGCGGGCCGTCACACCTGACGGGTGACCGAACGATCCGGCCGGCCCGTACGTAACTGCCTGCTGAGATCCCCGGGCGGACGTTTAGACCCGCTCGATAGGGTCACCAGTGAGGGTTCCGCCCATCTGCCGAGGAGCACAACCATCGTGGCTGCCAACCGACCCGCACTCAACTGGACCGACCTCGACCGCAGGGCTGTCGACACCGTCCGCGTTCTGGCCATGGATGCCGTGGAGAAATCCGGCAACGGCCACCCCGGCACCGCGATGAGCCTCGCTCCCGCGGCGTACCTGCTCTTCAACCGGGTGATGCGACACAATCCCGCCGACCCGAACTGGCCCGGCCGGGACCGCTTCGTGCTGTCCGCCGGGCACTCCAGCCTGACCCTTTACATCCAGCTCTTCCTCTCCGGCTACCCGCTGAGCCTGGACGACCTGAAGTCGCTGCGACAGTGGGGCTCGCTCACCCCGGGCCACCCGGAGCACGGGCACACCCCCGGCGTCGAGACCACCACCGGCCCGCTCGGGCAGGGCCTGGGCAACGCGGTGGGCATGGCGATGGCGGCCCGCCGCGAACGCGGCCTGTTCGATCCCGAGAGCGAGCCGGGCACCTCCGTCTTCGACCACAACATCTGGTGCATCGCCTCCGACGGCGACATCGAGGAGGGCATCAGCCACGAGGCGAGCGCCCTCGCCGGGCACCAGCAGCTGGGCAACCTCACGCTGATCTACGACGACAACGAGATCTCCATCGAGGACGACACCCGCATCGCCAAGAGCGAGGACGTCGCCGCCCGCTACGAGGCGTACGGCTGGCACGTGCAGACCGTCGACTGGCGGGCCGGCGACGCCGACCAGGGCGACTACCACGAGGACGTCGAGGCGCTCTACCAGGCGCTGCTGGCGGCGAAGGCCGAGACCGGCCGCCCCTCGTTCATCGCGCTGCGCACCATCATCGGCTGGCCTGCGCCGAACAAGAAGAACACCGGCAAGATCCACGGCTCGGCGCTCGGCAGCGACGAGGTGAAGGCGACCAAGGAGATCCTCGGCTTCGACCCGCAGCAGAGCTTCCAGGTCGACGAGGAGGTGCTCACGCACGCCCGTGGGGTGCTGAACCGGGGCGGCGAGGCCGAGCAGGCGTGGACCGGCGAGTTCGACGGCTGGGCGCAGGCCAACCCGGAGCGTAAGGCGCTCTACGACCGGATCGCCGGTCGGGTGCTCCCGCAGGGCTGGACGGACGCGCTGCCGACCTTCCCCGTCGACGCCAAGGGCGTGGCCACCCGGGCCGCCTCCGGCAAGGTGCTGGAGGCCCTCGCCCCGGTGCTGCCGGAGCTATGGGGTGGCTCGGCCGACCTGGCGGAGAGCAACAACACCACCATGAAGGGCGAGCCGTCGTTCATCCCGGCCGCCCACGCCACCAAGGACTTCCCCGGCCACGAGTACGGCCGCACGCTGCACTTCGGCATCCGTGAGCACGCCATGGGCGCGATCCTCAACGGCATCGCCCTGCACGGCGGCACCCGTCCGTACGGCGGCACCTTCCTGGTGTTCAGCGACTACATGCGCCCCTCGGTGCGGCTCGCCGCCCTGATGAAGCTGCCGGTGACGTACGTCTGGACGCACGACTCGATCGGTCTCGGCGAGGACGGGCCGACCCACCAGCCGGTGGAGCACCTGACCGCGCTGCGGGCCATCCCGGGCCTGGACGTGGTCCGCCCGGCCGACGCCAACGAGACCGCCTGGGCGTGGCGGCAGGCGCTGGAGCACACCGACCGGCCGACCGCGTTGGCGCTCAGCCGGCAGCCGCTGCCGACCCTGGACCGCGAGCGGTATGCCGGCGCCGAGGGCACCGCCAAGGGCGGGTACGTGCTGGCCGAGGCGTCCAACGGCAAGCCGCAGGTGATCATCGTGGGCACCGGTTCCGAGGTGCAGCTCTGCCTCACCGCCCGGGAGCGGCTGGAGGCCGACGGCACCCCCACCCGGGTCGTCTCGATGCCCTGCCAGGAGTGGTTCTACGAGCAGGACGAGGCGTACCGGGAGTCGGTGCTGCCGCGCGGGGTGCAGGCCCGGGTGAGCGTGGAGGCGGGCATCGGGATGTCCTGGCGTGGCATCGTCGGCGATCTCGGCGAGAGCGTCAGCCTGGAGCACTACGGCGCCAGCGCCCCGCACACCGTGCTGTTCGAGCAGTTCGGGTTCACCCCTGACCGGATCGTCGCCGCCGCGCACGCGGCGCTGACCCGAGTGGGCGACATCACCGGTTTCACCACCGGCAACTGAGGGAGCGTGGACGGCATGACGGACAGACTTGGTGAACTCACCGCCGCCGGAGTGGCGGTCTGGCTCGACGATCTTTCCCGGGTACGACTGAGCTCCGGCGGGCTGGACCAGCTCCGCCGCGAGAAGCACGTGGCCGGGGTGACCACCAACCCGACCATCTTCGCCAAGGCGTTGAGCGACGCCGACGAGTACAACTGGCAGCTGAAGGACCTCGCCACCCGTGGCATCGAGGTCGAAGAGGCCGTCCGGATGCTCACCACCTACGACGTGCGCTGGGCGTGCGACGTGATGCGGCCGTCGTACGACGGCAGCGACGGTGTCGACGGGCGGGTGTCCATCGAGGTGGACCCGCGGGTCGCCCACGACACCGACCGGACGGTCGCCGAGGCCAAGGCGCTGTGGTGGCTGGTGGACCGGCCGAACCTGTTCATCAAGATCCCGGCCACCGAGGCCGGGCTGGCGGCGATCACCGCCACCCTGGCCGAGGGGATCAGCGTCAACGTGACGCTGATCTTCGGGCTGGACCGCTACTCCGCGGTGATGGAGGCGTTCCTCGCCGGCCTGGAGCAGGCCAGGGCCAACGGCCACGACCTGTCCACCATCGGCTCGGTGGCCTCGTTCTTCGTCTCCCGGGTCGACTCCGAGATCGACAAGCAGCTGGAGAAGATCGGCTCCGAGGAGGCCAGGGCGCTGCGCGGCAAGGCCGCCGTCGCCAACGCCCAGCTCGCCTACGAGCGCTACACCGAGGTCTTCTCCTCCGACCGCTGGCAGGCCCTGGCCGACGCCGGCGCCCACCCGCAGCGCCCGCTGTGGGCGTCCACCTCCACCAAGAACCCGGACTACCGCGATGTGATCTACGTCGAGGAGCTGATCGCGCCGGGCACCGTCAACACCATGCCCGAGTCGGTGGTCACGGCGTACGCCGAGCACGGCGAGACCCGGGGCGACACCATCACCGGCGCGTACGACGCGGCCCGGCAGGTCTTCGCCGACCTGGCGGCCGTCGGCATCGACATGGCCGAGGTGATCGCCACCCTGGAGCGGGAGGGGGTGGAGAAGTTCGAGGCCAGCTGGAGCGAGCTGCTCGACGGCGTACGCAATTCGCTGACCGCCGCAGCGCAGGGCACCGGCACCCCGAACGAGGCCGCCAAGGGCAACGCCGAGGCGGCCGAGCAGGCCGGGGGCAACGCGTGACCGACGGCGTCGGAGGCGTCGCGGGGCCCGGCCCCGCGGCGCGCCACGCCGCCGGCACCCCCACGGGGTGGCGATGTGAGTGACCTGTTGACCGGCCCGGCCGATGCCGCCGCCGGTCTCGCGGTACACGGAGCGGGGGCGGTCGGATCGACCGCGCCCGCTCGCGTACGGGCCGCCCTGCGTACGCGGGGCGGCCCGGTGGCACACGCCGGCCGGTGCCGGCCGGTGCTGCGACGGCACCTGACCGACAGGCCGGCCGGGCCGGGCCGGCTGCTGGATGCGATCGGACAATGGCGGGCGTGACGATGGACGATATGGACCAGACGGAGCGAGGAGGCGGCGTGAATCCGCTGCGCGACGCGCAGGACCGACGGCTCCCCCGGATCCCGGAGCCGTGCGCCCTGGTGATCTTCGGGGTGACCGGTGACCTGGCGCGCAAGAAGCTGCTGCCGGCGGTTTACGACCTGGCCAACCGGGGGTTGCTGCCACCCGGTTTCGTGGTGTTGGGCTTCGCCCGCCGGGACTGGGCCGACGGCGACTTCGAGGCGCTGGCCCACGAGTCGGCGAAGAAGCACGCCCGGACACCGTGGCGGGAAGAGGTGTGGTCCCGGCTGGCCGGGAACATCAAGTTCGTCGGCGGCTCGTTCGACGACGACGCCGCCTTCGACAAGCTCGCCGCCACCCTGGACCAGCTCCGGGACAGCCACGGCATCCACGGCAACGCCGCCTTCTACTTCTCCATCCCCCCGGCGGCCTTCCCCGTGGTGCTCAAGCAGTTGGCCCGGACCGGGATGGCCGACAACGACAAGTGCGGCGGCTGGCGTCGGGTGGTGGTGGAGAAGCCGTTCGGCAACGACCTGCCGTCGGCGAAGGAGCTCAACGACCTGGTGGACGACGTGTTCACCGGGCAGGACGTCTTCCGGATCGACCACTACCTGGGCAAGGAGACGGTCCAGAACATCCTCGCCCTGCGGTTCGCCAACAACCTCTTCGAGCCGCTGTGGAACTCCAAGTACGTCGACTCGGTGCAGATCACCATGGCCGAGGACGTCGGCATCGGCAGCCGGGCCGGCTTCTACGACTCGGTCGGCACCGCGCGGGACGTGCTCCAGAACCACCTGCTCCAACTGCTCGCCCTGGTCGCCATGGAGGAGCCCACCAGCTTCGACGCCGACGAGATCCGGGCCGAGAAGCTGAAGGTGCTCAAGGCGATCACCCTGCCGAAGGACGTCGCCCGGGGCACCGTGCGCGGCCAGTACCTGCCCGGCTGGGTGGGTGGCGAGCGGGCCGTCGGCTATCTGGACGAGGACGGCGTGCCGGGTGACTCCACCACCGAGACGTACGTCGCCGTCGAGCTGGGCATCCAGAACCGCCGCTGGGCGGGGGTGCCGTTCTACATCCGGGCCGGCAAGCGACTGCCCCGGCGGGTGACCGAGGTGGCCATCATGTTCAAGAAGGCCCCGCACCTGCCGTTCAACACCGCCGACATGGAGTCGCTGGGCAACAACCAGCTGGTCATCCGGGTGCAGCCGGACGAGGGTGTGGTGCTCAAGTTCGGCTCGAAGGTGCCCGGCACCACCATGGAGGTCCGCGACATCGCGATGGACTTCCAGTACGGCGAGGCGTTCACCGAGTCCAGCCCCGAGGCGTACGAGCGGCTGGTGCTGGACGTGCTGATCGGCGACCGGACGCTCTTCCCGGACGCCTCCGAGGTGGAGCAGAGCTGGGCGGTGGTGGACCCGCTGGAGGAAGCCTGGGAGGGCACCAAACCGGAGCCGTACCGCTCCGGCGAGTGGGGCCCCCGGGCCGCCGACGAGATGCTGGCCCGCGAGGGCCGCGCCTGGCGGCGGGCGTGAACGGGCACGACGGTAACAGGCACAGCGGGCGGACCGGGAGGCACCAGTGATCGGGCTGTGGGACACCACCGGCAACGAGGTGGTCAAGGCACTCGCCGCCGAGCGGCGCAGCGCGGGCGGGGTGGCCAGCGGGATGGCGCTCACCCTGATCGTGGTGGTCGACGAGAAGCGGGTCCGGGAGGCGGAGGCGGCGGCCACCATCGCCGCCGCCGCCCACCCGTGCCGGCTGCTCGTCGTCGTCCGCGCCGACGTCGAGCGGGAACGCAACCGGCTGGACGCGGAGATCGTGGTCGGCGGCCGGCTGGGCCCGTGCGAGGCGGTGGTGACCCGGATGTACGGCCGGCTCGCCCTGCACGCCGAGTCGGTGGTGATGCCGCTGCTGGTGCCGGACGTGCCGGTGGTCACCTGGTGGCACGGCGAACCGCCGGCGGAGATCGCCACCGATTTCCTCGGTGTGGTCGCCGACCGGCGGATCACCGACTGCGCGCAGGCCGTCGACCCGATCGAGGCGTTGCGGGAACGGGCCCGGGACTACGCCCCCGGCGACACCGACCTGGCGTGGACCCGGATCACCCCGTGGCGCACCCTGGTCGCCGGGGCGTTCGACACCACCGAGGCGCGGGTCACCGAGGCGACCCTGGTCGCCCCGCGCACCGACCCGACGGCGGCGCTGATGCGGGGTTGGCTGGCGGCCCGGCTCGGTATCGACCCGCAGTGGCAGCACACCGACGACCATCCGAGGATGCGTCAGGTGCAACTGCGCTGCGCCAACGGCGACGAGCTGACGCTGACCCGGGACGACAGCATGGCGACGTTCCGGCGTACCGGCCAGGACGACCGGATGCTGCCGCTGGTGCGTCGCCCGCTCGGTGACGAGCTGGCCGAGGAGCTGCGCCGGCTCGACGCCGACCAGGTGTACGCCGAGGCGTTGGGCACGGCCGCCGGCCTGTCCGGTCTGGAGCAGCGTCCGCCCCAGCGGGTGCACGTCTGGAAGGACCCGGCCACCGCGCGACGGGCGGAGGCGGGCCTGACCGCGCACGCCGGCACCAGCACGACATCCTGACCGCGAGTCGGTGGGCGGTCCTCCCGGGGGCCGCCCACCGGCCGGTCGGGGGCAGCCGGGTCTGCTCCGGGGCGAGCGCGACGCCGATCAGCCTTCGCCGTCCTTCTCGCCTCCGCAGGGGTCGACCACCTGCCCCGGCGGGCCGATCACGGCCTGCCGGAACCCATAGCGACACTGGCACGCGCCGGGCCGACCGGTCCCCGGCACGACGAGCAGGACCGCGCCGAGCGGTCGGAAAACGAAGGCCAAGATGAGTGAGGCGAGTGTCGCCGTGCACGCCGACGCCGACCTGCTGGCGCAGGCGGTGGCCGCCCGACTGGTGGTGAAGCTGCTCGACGCGCAGGCGGAGCGGGGTGCGGCGTCGATCGTGCTGACCGGCGGACGGATCGCCGCGGCGGTCCACCGGGCGGTGGTCGCGCTGCCCGCCCACGACGCCGTCGACTGGTCACGGGTGGACGTCTGGTGGGGCGACGAACGCTTCCTACCGGCCGGCGACCCGGACCGCAACGAGACGCAGGCGCGGGCCGCGCTGCTGGACCTGGTGCCACTGGACCCGGCCCGGGTGCATCCGATGCCGGCCGTCGACGGCCCCACCGGCGACGACCCGGAGGCCGGCGCCGCCGCGTACGCCGAGGAGCTGGCTCGGGCGGCCCGCCCCGGGCACGCCGCACTCCCCCACTTCGACGTGCTGATGCTGGGTGTGGGCGAGGACGGGCACGTGGCGTCGGTCTTCCCCGAACACCCGGTGCACCACGACACCCGGCCGGTCAGCGCGGTGCGCGGCAGCCCGAAGCCGCCGCCGGTACGGACCACCCTCACCCTGCCGGCGATCAACACCGCCGAGGAGGTCTGGCTGGTGGCCAGCGGCGCCGACAAGGCCCACGCGGTCGGGATGGCGCTGGCCGGGGCCGGGTCGAAGCAGTTGCCGGCCGCCGGGGTGCAGGGCGTCTCGCGTACCCTCTGGCTGCTCGACCGGGCGGCGGCGGCCGACGTCCCGGCCCGGCTGCGCAGCCTGCGCTGACCGGGGCTCACCACATCCCGGCGAACCCCGGTCGAGGTGGGTGGGGCGGGGGCTACTCCCGGCCGCGGCGGCGGCGCAGTGCGGCCAGGGCCTCGGCCAGCAGCGCCTCCCCCTCCTCCGGGGTACGCCGCTCCTTCACGTACGCCAGGTGGGTCTTGTAGGGCTCGGGGCGGGTGCGTCCGGGCGGGTTCTGCGGGTCCTGGCCGGCGGGCAGGCCGCACCGGGGACAGTCCCAGACGGCCGGCTCCTGGGCGTCCAACGCCAGTCGGATCTCGGTGACGTGGTCGTTGCGGCACCAGTAGGTGACCGCGCGGCGGGGGGCCGGCTCGTACCGTTCGGCGGGGCGCTGCGGCGCCGACCCGACTCGTGAGCCACGGATGACGTTGCCACTGGGCACGGCTGCTCGCTCCTGTCGTCGGAGGGGACCGCCACCTGAGGCTGGCGGCGGGCGACGTGGCGGAGAAACAAAACTGCGCGCGGTCCGTGACGGACCGCGCGCAGATTGTACGACCTGATCGAGTCGCTCAGGCTCCGCTGTTGAGCTGGAGCCGGAGCCAGAGGCCGAGCCCGACGATGCAGGCGAACCAGACGATGCTCACCAGGACGGTGTAGCGGTCCAGGTTCTTCTCGGCCACCGACGAGCCGGCCAGGCTGGAGCTGACCCCGCCGCCGAACATGCTCGACAGCCCACCGCCCTTACCCCGGTGCAGCAGGATGAGCATGGTGAGCAGGACGCTCGTGATGACCAGCAACACGATCAACGTGTATGCGAACCAGATCGGCATGGCTGGGGTCAGTCCTCTCGTTACGATCCTCGCCCGGACAGATCGGGCACGGCGGCACCGACCGGTGGACGGGCGGAGTCAAGAATAGCGACCGATCAGCGAGCCGTGTGCTCCGGGAACCGGCAGATCTTCGCGAACTCCTCGGCGTCCAGGCTGGCCCCGCCCACCAGCGCCCCGTCCACGTCCGGCTGCGCCATGATCGACGCGACGTTGGACGACTTGACCGAGCCGCCGTAGAGGATCCGGACCTGGTCCGCGGTGCCCTGGTCGTAGGTCTCGACCAGCCGCTTGCGGACCTCCCCGCAGACCTCCTGGGCGTCCTCCGGCGTGGCGGTCTTGCCGGTGCCGATCGCCCAGACCGGCTCGTACGCCACCACGACCTTGGTGACCTGCTCGGCGGTGAGCCCCTTCAGGGCCCCGTCGAGCTGGTCGCAGCAGTGCGGAACCTGCTTGAGCTGCTCGCGGATCTCCAGGCCCTCACCGATGCAGAGGATCGGGGTGAGCCCGTTGGCCAGCGCCGCCGCCACCTTGGCGTTGACGATCGCGTCGTCCTCGTAGTGGTACTGCCGCCGCTCCGAGTGGCCGACCGTCACGTACGTGCAGCCCAGCTTGGCCAGCATCGCCCCGGAGATGTCCCCGGTGTACGCGCCCGACTGGTACGGCGACAGGTCCTGCCCGCCGTAGCCGATGAGCAGCTTGTCGCCGTCCACCGCGGTCTGCACGGTGCGCAGGTCGGTGAAGGGCGGCAGGACCACCGTCTCGACGTCGGTGAGCTGCTTCTCGGTGAGGCTGGCGGCCAGCTTCTGCACCAGCAGGTTCGCCTCGAGGTGGTTGAGGTTCATCTTCCAGTTGCCGGCCATCAGCGGCCGGCGGGTGACGCTCGCCATCAGTTCTCCAGGGCCGCGATGCCGGGGAGGGTCTTGCCCTCCAGGTACTCCAGGGAGGCGCCGCCGCCGGTCGAGATGTGCCCGAACGACGACTCGTCGAGCCCGAGGGCCCGCACGGCCGCCGCCGAGTCACCGCCGCCGACCACGGTGAACGCGTCGGTCTTGGTGATCGCCTCGGCGACACCCCGGGTGCCGCCCGCGAACGCCGGCATCTCGAACACGCCCATCGGGCCGTTCCAGAAGACCGTCTTCGCCCCGGCGAGCGCGGCGGTGAAGCCGGCCACCGTCTCCGGGCCGATGTCCAGGCCGAGCCGGTGGCTCGGGATGCCGTCGGCGGGCACCGTGTCGTGCGCGGCGTCCGGGGCGAAGGCGTCCGCGGCCACCACGTCGACCGGGAGCAGGATCTTGCCGTCGGCGCGGGCCAGGAGGTTGCCGCAGGTCTCGACCATCTCCTCCTCCAGCAGCGAGGTGCCCACCTCGTGGCCCTGGGCCTTGAGGAAGGTGAAGCACATCCCGCCGCCGATGAGCAGCCGGTCGACCTTCGGCAGCAGCGCCTCGATCACCGCCAGCTTGTCGGAGACCTTCGAGCCGCCGAGCACCACCACGTACGGGCGCTCCGGCTCGCCGGTCAGCCGACCCAGCACCTCCACCTCGCGCAGCACCAGCCGGCCGGCGACGTGCGGCAGCCGCGCCGGCACGTCGTGGACGCTGGCGTGCTTGCGGTGCACGGCCCCGAAGGCGTCGTCCACGTACGCCTCGCCGAACGCGGCGAGCTGGTCGGCGAAGGCGCCCCGCTCGGCGTCGTCCTTGCTGGTCTCCCCCTTGTTGAAGCGGAGGTTCTCCAGCAGGGCGACCTGGCCGTTGGCCAGCGCGTCCACGGTGGTGCGGGCGGAGTCGCCGACGGTGTCGGTGGCGAAGTGCACCGGCGCGTCGAGCAGCTCACCGAGCCGCCCGGCGACCGGGCGGAGGCTGTACTGCGGGTCCGGTGCGCCCTTCGGGCGGCCCAGGTGCGAGCAGACCACGACCTTCGCCCCGGCCTGCACGAGCGCGCCCAGGGTGGGCAGGACGGCCCGGATCCGGCCGTCGTCCGTGATGTCTCCGGTCTGCTTGTCGAGCGGGACGTTCAGGTCGGCGCGCACCAGCACGCGCCGACCTGACACCCCCTCGGCGAGCAGGTCGTCGAGGTTGCGGATGCTCACAGCGAGGAACCCACCAGCTTGACCAGGTCGACGAGACGGTTGGAGTAGCCCCACTCGTTGTCGTACCAGCCGACGACCTTGACCTGGTTGCCGATGACCTTGGTCAGCGGCGCGTCGAAGATGCACGACGCCGGGTCGGTGACGATGTCGGACGAGACGATCGGGTCCTCGTTGTAGACCAGGATGCCCTTGAGCGGGCCCTCGGCGGCGGCCTTGATCGCGGCGTTGACCTCGTCCACGCTGGTCTCCCGGCCGACCTCGACGGTCAGGTCGGTGGCCGAGCCGGTCGGGATCGGCACCCGCAGGGCGTAACCGTCCAGCTTGCCCTTGAGCACCGGCAGCACCAGCCCGATCGCCTTGGCGGCACCGGTCGAGGTGGGGACGATGTTGAGCGCGGCGGCGCGGGCCCGACGCAGGTCGGAGTGCGGCGCGTCCTGGAGGTTCTGGTCCTGGGTGTACGCGTGGATCGTGGTCATCAGGCCCTTCTCGATGCCGAAGGTGTCCTGGAGGACCTTCGCCATCGGGGCCAGGCAGTTCGTGGTGCACGACGCGTTCGAGATGATCGTGTGCTTGGCCGGGTCGTACTGGTCGTGGTTGACGCCCATGACGACCGTGACGTCCTCGTTCTTCGCCGGGGCGGAGATGATGACCTTCTTGGCCCCGCCGTCGACGTGCGCCTTGGCCTTGGTGGCGTCGGTGAAGAAACCGGTGGACTCGATGACGACGTCCACGCCGGCGTCGCCCCACGGCAGCTTCGACGGGTCCCTCTCGGCGTACGCCTTGATGGTCTTGCCACCGACGGTGATCTCGTCGGCGGTGGCCTTGACCTCGTGCGGCAGACGACCGAGGATGCTGTCGTACTTGAGCAGGTGGGCGAGCGTCGCGTTGTCGGTCAGGTCGTTCACGGCGACGACCTCGATGTCGGCGCCGGACGCCAGCACGGCCCGGAAGAAGTTACGGCCGATGCGGCCGAAGCCGTTGATGCCAACCCGGATGGTCACAGGTCCCATCTCCTCGCGTTCTGGTCCGCCGACGTCAGAACCGGGCCGGCGGAGGTGTGTTCGCCGGCCGGTGAGCCGGCCGTTGACGATTCGTCTCGGCCACCCCGCCACGGTCTGAGAGGACCTGACCGCCCGAGGCGGTGTGCACGGCGAGGAGTGCCTGTGCCGGCCCCCTTGCCGTACCCGACGACCCTATCCGAGCGTGCCCCGCCGCGATGCGGCGGGTGGCGACCCCGTCGGGTCGACGGCACGGCACGCCCCACCCACCCGACCCGTGGCGCGCTGTTCCCGCCGGCTCGCACAACGCACTCGCCCGCAGGATGACGGCTCACCGTCCTATCAGACCACGAGCATGTCCGGCGTGACGGCCGCTTCGGTATCCGGGATGCCCAGGTCACGGGCCCGCTTGTCGGCCAGCGCCAGCAGCCGGCGGATCCGCCCGGCGATGGCGTCCTTGGTCAACGGCGGGTCGGCCAGCGCGCCCAGCTCCTCCAGCGACGCCTGCCGGTGCTCCAGCCTCAGCCGGCCGGCCGAGGTGAGGTGGTTCGGCGCGTCCTCGGCGAGGATCTCCAGCGCCCGGGTGACCCGGGCGGCGGCGGCCACCGCCGCCCGCGCCGAGCGGCGCAGGTTGGCGTCGTCGAAGTTCGCCAGCCGGTTGGCGGTGGCCCGCACCTCGCGGCGCACCCGGCGCTCCTCCCAGGCCAGCACGCTGGAGTGGGCTCCTATCCGGGTGAGCAGCGCGGCGATCGCGTCGCCGTCCTTGACCACCACCCGGTCCACCCCGCGCACCTCGCGGTTCTTGGCGGTGATGCCGATCCGGCGGGCCGCGCCGACCAGGGCCAGGGCCGACTCCGGCCCCGGGCAGGTGATCTCCAACGCACTGGAGCGGCCCGGCTCGGTCAGCGAGCCGTGCGCCATGAACGCTCCGCGCCAGGCCGACACCGCGCAGCAGACGTTGGCCGCCACCACGTGCGGCGGCAGGCCGCGTACCGGCCGACCCCGGACGTCGAGCAGGCCGGTCTGCCGGGCCAGCGCCTCGCCGTCCTTGACCACCCGGACGATGAAGTGGCTGCCCTTGCGCAGCCCACCCGAGGCGAGCACGTGGATCTCGCTGGGATAGCCGTAGACCTCGGCGATCTCCCGGCGCAGCCGGCGGGCCACCGCCCCGGTGTCCAGCTCCGCCTCCACCACCACCCGACCGGAGACGATGTGCAGCCCGCCGGCGAAGCGCAGCAGCGCGGCCATCTCCGCCCGCCGGCAGCAGGGCTTGGGCACGTCGACCCGGCTCAGCTCGTCCTTGACCGCAGCCGTCATCGCCATTGTGCGCCCCCTCACGGACCGGTACCGGCGTGTCGCCGGTGATTACGTACGTGCTTAACGATCGGCACCCAGGACAGGCACCAGTGCGGCACCCAGGGCAGCCGGATCGTGACGGGGCGTGCCGTCGTCGACGGCGACCGGGGCGAGGACCAACCGGGCACCAAGCGATTCTGCCGCACGCCCCACCGGTGCGGGATCACCCACCGCCTTGGAGTCGGCCAGCACGTAGTCGACGGTGAGCCGTGAAAGGTACCCGCGCAGGGCGGCCAGGTGGTCGGCTGCCGAGAGCCCCAGGGTCTCCTGCTCGGCGGCCAGGTTTAGGGTGACCAGGCGGCGGGCCGGGCTGGTCACGATCGCCTCGGCCAGCCCCGGCACCAGCAGGTGCGGCAACACGCTGGTGTACCAGCTGCCCGGCCCGAAGATCAACCAGTCCGCGCCGCCGACGGCGGCCACCGCCTCCGCGCAGGCCACCGGGGCGTCCGGGGTGATCCGCACCGCCTCCACCGTGCCGGCGGTCACCGCGACCTGGTGCTGGCCCCGCACGGTGCGTACCTCGTCGGGCCGGGCCGGGTCGACGCCACGGACCCGGGCCTCGATCCCCACCGGCTGGGGGGACATCGGCAGCACCCGCCCGACCGCGCCGAGCATCGCCCCGGCGTGCTCCAGCGCGGCGACCGGGTCGCCGAGCTGCTCCATCAGGCCGCAGATCACCAGGTTGCCCACCGCGTGACCAGCCAGCCCGTCCCGCGAGTCACCGGCGAACCGGTGCTGGAACAGCCCCGCGCTGCGCCGGGTCGCCGGATGGTCCCCGGCCAGCGCGACCAGGGCCTGCCGCAGGTCCCCCGGGGGCAGGCCGCCGCGTTCGGCGCGCAGCCGACCGCTGGAGCCCCCGTCGTCGCCGACGGTGACCACGGCGGTGATGTCCAGGTCCAGCTCCCCGGCACAGTGCCGCAGCGCCCGCAACGAGGCCGACAGGCCGTGCCCCCCGCCGAAGGCGACCACCTTCGTCACCGTCATTCCCGCCCCAGGTCCCGGTGCTGCGCGTTGGCGCCGAGCCCGGACTGGCGCAGCCGGCCGGCCAGTTCCTCGGCGATGGCCACGCTGCGGTGCTTGCCGCCGGTGCAGCCGACGGCCACGGTCAGGTAGCGCTTGCCCTCCCGCTCGAAGCCGGCGGTGGTGGCGTTGACCAGGTCGGCGTACGAGGCGACGAAGGCGTCCGCACCCTCCTGGCCGAGCACGTACGCGCTGACCGCCGCCGCCCGCCCGGTGTGCTCCCGCAGCTCCGGCACCCAGTACGGATTGGGCAGGAACCGGGCGTCGAGCACGAACTCGGCGTCCGGCGGCAGGCCGTACTTGAAGCCGAAGGAGAGCACGGTGATCCGCAGTCGGCGGGCGTCCTCCCCGCCGAACAGCTCCTCGACCCGGCGACGGAGCTGGTTGACGTTGAGGTGGCTGGTGTCGATGATCACATCGGCCTGGTCCCGGGCCTCCTCCAGCAGGGCGCGCTCGACGGCGATGCCGTCGGCCAGCCGCCCCTCGCCCTGCAACGGGTGCGACCGGCGGACGCTCTCGAACCGGCGGATCAGCACCTCGTCGTCGGCGTCGACGAAGACCACCCGGGGCGAGAATCCCCGCTCCTTCAGCTCCCGGATCGCCCCGGCCAGGTCGGTGGAGAACGCCCGCGAGCGGACGTCCAGCACCATCGCGGTACGCCGGGCCGCCCCGCCGGCCTTGACCGCCAGCTCGGCCATGTCCAGCATCAGCGCCTGCGGGAGGTTGTCCACCACGTAGTAGCCGACGTTCTCCAGGGCGCGGGCCACCGTGCTGCGGCCACCGCCGGACAGGCCGGTGACCACCACCAGCGTGGTGTCCGACTCGGCTGTGCCGCCCTCGACGTGCCCGCCGGCTGTCCGCGCCTCGCTCATCCCACCACTCCCGATTCCGTGGCGGCGAGCCCCGATGGGTCCCGTGCCGCACAGGGTCAGTCGACGACTCTATCCCGGCCGGCAGCGTCGATCCCGGCACGCCCGATGGCGGGTCGCCCGGCAGCACGGAACCGACCGACGGCACGAAGTCAGCCGGCGGCGCGGGCCACCTCCCGCCCGGCACCCCGGCGCGGCCGGGGCATCATGCGACGGGCATACGTATGCCCGCCCGTCATATCTATGACAGACGGGCATACGGCTGTCCGGGAAAGGTGTGGCCGCTCGACGGTCGCGAGCGTCAGCGGCGACTCCGCAGCGCCTTGACCCGGTCACGGCCGAGCACGCCGAGGTAGTCCCCCGGCTCGTCGAGGCAGGAGTCGACCTCGGCCGCCCCGATGATCTCGGCGAGCCGGGCGGCCAGGTCGTCGGGGTCCGGCTGCACCTGCTCGCAGAGCCGGACGTGCACCGCCCGCAACGCGCCGCCGATCTCGGCCGGCTCGTCCTCGTACGTCTCCCAGGCGTCCCAGAGGTAGCCGGCGAGACCGTCCCACGCGCGGGCGGCCCGCTCGACCAGCAACAGCGTCTCGTGGGTCGGCGGCCGTTGGGCGAGCACCTCGACCTCCTCGACGATCGCCCGGCCGGCCTTCTCCACGTCGTGCAGGTCCCAACGGTCACCGCTGGTCGCCTCGTGGGCCAGGTTGTCGATCGTCCGCCGGATGTCGTCCAGCTCGGCGGCGGTGAGCGGCGCGAGCTGACCGGCCTGTGCCCGCAACCTGTTCTCCCACACCCGATCCGTGGCCGCCCACTCGGCGACCAGCGACACCAGCCGGCGAACGGGCAGGCCACGCGCGAGTTCGGCCAGTTCGGCGACCCGGGGATCGACAGCCGTGCGGGACGGCGGGGTGGCCGCCGAGGACCAGGCGAAGCCGTCGGCCAGGGCAGCAGCGGTGAGCGCCACCGCATGCGCACACAGCTCCGCACCGGCGGTGCAGTCACACTCGGCGGTGAAGCCGTCCGCAGTGACTCCCACCCAGACCTCGTACGGCGGCTTTCCCGCCTCGTGGATCACCCCGGATGCCCCGCCGCCGACCGGGAGGATCTCCGCCGGTTGACCGGCAACCGTCAGCTTGTCCGCCGCTGCGCAGACGTCGACCCCGGCCACGTCCCGGAGTGCGTCGATATCGATGCGTACCGCCATGCCGCCATCCAACCGCACGGGGTCGATGCCCTCGGCATGAGGGCGGCGACCGATTCCCGGGGAGTCAGCCGCGCAGGCCGTGCCGCAGACCACCGAGGAACGACGACCAGGCGTCCCGGCCGAAGTGGAGCGCCGACCCGTCCGGGTCCTTGGAGTCCCGCACCGCCAACCCACCGAACAACTCGGCCACCTCGACACAGTTCGAGCCGCTCGCGCTGCTCCGGCTGCTCTTCCGCCACTTCGCCGCGTGAACAGCCGGAGCAGTCATCGGTCAGGCCCCTTTGTCCGAGTCAGTACTGGTCAGCCACCCGGGCCAGGAAGCCTGCCGACTCATCAGGGTCGAGCGCCTTCGCCATGAGGTGGTCGAACATGAGTCTATATCGGGCGACATGCCTCTCTTCCTCAAGAAGAAGCGTGCTTGAGTCGTTGTCGAGATAGACGACTGTGGGGTCCAGAGCGGGATCGGCGTAGTCGAGAAGAGTGAAGGGGCCGCCCATGGCTGCGTGCGCACCAGCGGCAAAGGGCAGAATCTGGATCTCGACGGTGGGCAGCTCACACGCCTCAATCAGACGAGCGAGTTGCGCTCGCATCACCATCGGGCCGCCCACGACGCGACGGATGGCCGCCTCGTCGAGGACCATCCACAGTCTCGGCGGTACGTCTCGTGAGAGCAGCACCTTGCGGCCGAGTCGGGCTGCCACCCGTCGGTCTGTCTCATCCTGGTCGGCGGTGCTGCGCCCCGCCCTCACGATCGCGCGGACGTACTCCTCCGTCTGCAACAGGCCGGGCACATACAGGCTCTCGAACGCGCTGATCGACGTCGCCTCCGCCTCGAAGCCGACGTAGTCGTCCGGCAACACGTCGCCGTACGCGCTCCACCAGCCCTTCTGGCGCGACTGCCGCAGCAGCGCGGTCAGCGACTCCCGTTCCTCCTCGGAGGCGTCGTAGAGATCGAGCAGCGGCGGCAGGTCCTTGGGCATCACCCGGGAGTGGCCGAGTTCGAAACGGATGACCTTGGTGCGATGCCAGCCCAGGAGCTTGGCCACGTCCTCTGCGGTGTGCCCGGTGCGGTCCCGCAGGCGACGCAGCTCGCGCCGCAGACGACGGGCTCTGATCGTCGGACTTGGCACCTGCGCCATCGCCGGCATCACCTCCACTATGGGTAACCGATTCTCACCTGAGAGCAACAGAGAATCAAGGCTCACTCAGAAAAAGTACAACGTTGCGTTTCTTTCCTCGATAGGCCAGTCTCTTACTAATCACTCACTACGGAGAGGTGCAGGCCGGTGACTGACAATCGATCGTCGCGGTGGGGGCAGTCCGAGTCCGACTTTCATCGTGACCTGGCGGCCATGCTCGACCGGGCCGACGTGTCCGAGCAGGTCCGGGCCGCCATCGCGCACGCGCTGGCGAAGCCGGAAGCCCTCTCGTCGTACGCCAACTCCCTGGTCACCCGCTATACGACCGAGCGCGAGCGGCGGTCGGACCGCAACGGGCCGCCGGCCGGGGCCTACGAGATGGACCGCCGCTGGACGCTGCACCTGTCCTACCCGGCGGCCGACCTGGGCGAGGCCCGCGATCAGGCCGTCGTCTACACGGAAGGGCTGACGACCCTGCGCCCCGAGCTGGCCGCGAACGCCGCCCTGCTGTCCCGGGCCGACGCCTGGAACCACGTCGAGCCGGTCTTCTGCGGCCGAATCGGCCCCGACGGCGAGGTCTGCATGGACGTCACCGGGCATCCCGGCTTCCACAGCGCGGCCGGCATCGGCGGGCTGTGCTGGGGCGACGGGGACAGCGGGGCGGGGCGGTGAGTGCCTGCAGTGGCCCCGGGTACCGCCGGGCCTGGTCGAGAACTTCGACCAGGCCCTCGGGCTGATCTCCACCGCCCTGGTCCAGTCACCTCGAGCCTACTCGGGGGCACTTGCCGGCGTGACGTTCAGCGCCGCCCTGCCGCCGGAACTGGCCGAGCTGCGGCGAACGCGTCCGGCGGGTGTGCAGCCGTCGTTGTCGGCGCGGGCTCGTAGACTCCCCGGATGGCCTCCCCCACCGAGCTGCGCGCCTCCGACGCCCTCGACGTGCTCCGCCGGGTCTTCGGCTACGACTCCTTCCGCGGCTTCCAGCAGGAGGTCATCGACCACGTGGTGGCCGGCGGGGACGCCCTGGTGCTGATGCCCACCGGCGGCGGCAAGTCGCTGTGCTACCAGGTCCCGGCCCTGGTCCGTGACGGCGTCGCGGTGGTCGTCTCGCCGCTGATCGCGCTCATGCAGGACCAGGTCGACGCGTTGACAGCGGTCGGCGTACGGGCCGGCTTCCTCAACTCCACCCAGGACTACGCCGCCCGGCGCACCGTCGAGCAGGCGTTCGTCGACGGCAAGCTGGATCTGCTCTACCTCGCCCCCGAGGCGCTGGGCACCCGGGGCGTGCAGCAGTTGCTCGACCGGGGCCGGATCGGCCTGTTCGCCATCGACGAGGCGCACTGTGTGTCCCAGTGGGGGCACGACTTCCGCCCCGACTACCTGGCCCTGTCGATGCTGCACGAGCGGTGGCCGGCGGTGCCCCGGATCGCGTTGACCGCGACCGCCACCAGCGCCACCCGGGCCGAGATCGCCACCCGGCTCCAGCTCATCGAGGCCCGGCACTTCGTGGCGAGCTTCGACCGGCCCAACATCCAGTACCGGATCGTGCCCAAGAAGGAGCCACGCAAGCAGCTGCTGGCCCTGCTGCGCGACGAGCACCCGGGCGATGCCGGCATCGTCTACTGCCTGTCCCGCGCCTCGGTGGACAAGACCGCCGAGTTCCTGGTGACCAACGGGGTCGCCGCGCTGCCCTACCACGCCGGCCTGGACGCGACCACCCGCGCCACCAACCAGCAGCGCTTCCTGCGGGAGGACGGCCTGGTCATGGTCGCCACGATCGCCTTCGGGATGGGCATCGACAAGCCCGACGTCCGGTTCGTGGCCCACCTCGACCTGCCCAAGTCGGTCGAGGGCTACTACCAGGAGACCGGCCGGGCCGGCCGGGACGGGCTGCCGTCGACCGCCTGGCTCGCCTACGGCCTCCAGGACGTGGTGCAGCAGCGCAAGATGATCGAGACGTCCGAGGGCGACCTCGCCCACCGGCGTAACCTCGCCACCCACCTGGACGCCATGCTGGCGCTCTGCGAGACGGTCCGCTGCCGCCGGGTGCAGCTGCTGGAATACTTCGGCCAGTCCGGCGCGGCCAACTGCGGCAACTGCGACACCTGCCTCACCCCACCGGAGACCTGGGACGGCACGGTCGCCGCGCAGAAGCTGCTCTCCACCGTCTACCGGCTCGATCGCGAACGCAACCAGCGCTTCGGTGCCGGGCACTGCGTGGACATCCTGATCGGCAAGCAGAACGACAAGATCAGCCAGTACGGCCACGACGCCCTGAGCACCTTCGGCATCGGCACCGAACTGCGCGAGGCGGAGTGGCGCGGGGTCGTCCGCCAACTGCTCGCCGAAGGGTTGTTGGCCGTCGAGGGCGACTACGGGACGCTGGCGCTCACCGAGGCCAGCGCCGAGGTGCTGGGTCGCCGTCGTACGGTCACCATGCGTCGGGAGCCGGAGAAGGTGGCCTCGACCCGCTCGGCCAAGCCGCGTGGCGCGGCCACCGTGGTCGCCGAGCTGGACCCGGCAGCTTCGTCGCTGTTCGAGCGGCTGCGGGCCTGGCGGGCGGCCACCGCCAAGGAGCAGGGCGTGCCGGCGTACGTGATCTTCCACGACGCGACGCTGCGACAGATCGCCACCGACGCCCCCGCCTCACTGGCCGAGCTGTCGAAGATCAGCGGCGTCGGCGAGAACAAGCTGGCCAAGTACGGCGAGCCGATCCTCACCGTCCTCACCGACCACTCCTGACAGCCGGCGTCGACCCCTGACCGGACTCCGACCTCTGACCGGGCCTGACCGGCCCGGCTCGCGGCCTCGCCGCCGTTGATCCACTCCTGTGGGCCGATATTGCGGTATCGCCGTCCGTCGGACACCGCAACATCGCCCCAGTTGAGTCGATCATGCTGCCCGGAACCCCCACGGGGCGGCGGCTCGGGGCGAAGACGCGGCCCCACCGAACAGGCTGGAGGTCGGCAGGAGCGGGCAGGCAGGGAGGCGGGAGGTCAGTCGGCCGTGGCGGGGCTAGGGGCGGCTTCGCCGTCGAGGGCGGCGAGGATCGCCTCGGCGGTACGGCGTCCCACCCCGGGAACCTCGGTGATCTCGTCCACCGTGGCGGCGGAGAGCCGCTTGAGCGAGCCGAAGTGTTGCAGCAGCGCCTTGCGGCGGACCTCCCCCAGCCCGGGGACGGCGTCCAGGGCCGATTCGGTCATCCGCTTGGAGCGACGTTGCCGGTGGAAGGTGATGGCGAACCGGTGCGCCTCGTCCCGGACCCGTTGCAGCAGGTAGAGCCCCTCGGAGGTACGCGGCAGGATGACCGGGTACTCGTCGTCGGGGAGCCAGACCTCCTCCAGCCGCTTGGCCAGCCCACACAGCGCCACGTCGTCGATGCCCAGCTCGGCCAGCGCCTGGGCCGCCGCCGCCACCTGCGGGGCGCCACCGTCCACCACCACCAGCTGCGGCGGGTAGGCGAACTTGCGCGGCCGGCCGGTGGTCGGGTCGATGCCGGGCCGGTCCGGGTCGGAGGCGGTCTCCTCGCCCAGCTCACCGGTCTCGGCGCGGGCGTCGAGGTAACGGGCGAAGCGGCGGCGCAGCACCTCGGACATCGCCGACAGGTCGTCGGTGGCCCCCCGGACGATGAACCGGCGGTACTCGCTCTTGCGCGGCAGCCCGTCCTCGAAGACGACCATGCTGGCCACCACGTCGGTGCCCTGGATCTGGGAGACGTCGAAACACTCGATGCGCAGCGGTGAGGTGCGCATGCCGAGCGCCTCACTGATCTCGTCGAGCGCCTTGCCGCGGGTGGTCAGGTCGCCGGCCCGTTTGAGCTTGTGCCGGGCCAGGGCGTCCTTCGCGTTGCGGCCCACCGTCTCCAGCAGGGTCTTCTTGTCGCCACGCTGGGGCACCCGCAGCGACACCCGACTGCCCCGGCGGGCGCTGAGCCAGTCGGCGAGCGCTTCGGCGTCGGCCGGCAGCTCGGGGACCAGCAACTCCCGGGGCACGTCGGCCTCGCCCTGCTCGCCGCCGTAGACCTGGGTGCAGAAATGGTGCACCAGGTCACCGGTGGTCAGCTCCTCGGTCTTCTCCACCACCCAGCCGCGCTGGCCGCGGACCCGGCCGTCGCGGACGTGGAAGACCTGCACGGCGGCTTCGAGCGGGTCGTCGGCGAAGGCGACCACGTCGGCGTCGGTGCCGTCGCCGAGCACCACGGTCTGCTTCTCCATGGCCCGGCGCAGCGCGGCGACGTCGTCGCGCAGCCGGGCCGCCCGCTCGAACTCCAACTGCTCGCTGGCCTCGGTCATCTCCCGTTCGAGGCGACGCACCATGCTGTCGGTGCGGCCGGCCATGAACTCGCAGAAGTTGTCGACGATCGCCCGGTGCTCGTCGGCGGAGACGGTGCCCACGCAGGGTGCCGAGCACTTGCCGATGTAGCCGAGCAGGCAGGGTCGGCCCACCTGCCCGGCCCGTTTGAACACCCCGGCGGAGCAGGTGCGGGCCGGGAAGACCCGCAGCAGCAGGTCGAGCGTCTCGCGGATCGCCCAGGCGTGCGAGTACGGCCCGAAGTACCGCACGCCCTTGCGCTTCGCGCCCCGCATGACCTGCAGCCGCGGGTACTCCTCGTCGAGGGTGACCGCCAGGTACGGGTACGACTTGTCGTCGCGGTACCGGACGTTGAACCGGGGGTCGTACTGCTTGATCCAGGTGAACTCCTGCTGGAGCGCCTCGACCTCGGTGCCGAAGATGATCCAGTCGACCGACTCGGCGGTGGTGACCATCTGCCGGGTCCGCTCGTGCAGCCCCCACGGGTCGGCGAAGTAGGAGTTGAGCCTGCTGCGCAGGTTCTTCGCCTTGCCGACGTAGATCACCCGGCCGGTGCCGTCGCGGAAGCGGTAGACCCCGGGGGATTCCGGGATCGTGCCGGACGCGGGGCGGTAGGTCGAGGGATCAGCCACGCCACCGAGCCTAGACGGCGGGACCGACAGCCCAGATCACGCCGAGCTGGTCGACCTCGGCGTCGGCCCGGCCGAAGAAGCCGGCCAGCCGGCCACCCGGCGGTGCGGTGAAGGTGACCGACGCCGAGGTGGGCGTCCCGCCGGTGAGCGTCCGGCCCTGGTCGGTGGTGAACCGGGCCGAGAAGATCCGGGTCCGGCCGTCCTTCTGCCCCTGGGTCAGGGTGACCTGGGTGATCCGTTCGCCGGGGGCCAGGGTGAGGGTGGCGGCGGTCCCGCCGGTGCCGCCGTGGCGCAGCGCGGTCCCGTCGGCCAGGTCGACGCCGACCTGGTCGAGCCGGGAGCCACCGCGCAGGGTGACCTGGGTCACCGCCGGGCCGACCCGGTCGGCGTCGGTGAACGGGTTGCCGTGCGGCCCGCCCCAGGTGTCGCTGGCCCGCAGCGTCGGGTCAAGCGTCCAGTCGAACCAGGCGGCGTGCGGGTAGTGGTCGGAGAGCGGCCCGCCGGTCGGGGTGAGGAACCGGGTGTGCTCGTTGTGGTAGCGGTTCAGGCTGAGTCGGACCAGCCGGTTGCCCCGGTAGAGGATCTTGTCGACCACCTCGCAGGCGTCCGTCACGTTCGCCGGGTCGCAGACCAGCGCCGGGTCGCCGGCGGCCGGCGGCTGGCCACCCCGCTCCTGCTGCACCCAGACGTCGGTGAGGCCGTTGGCCGCCACCAGGTCGCGGATGTTGTCGCCGGTACGGGTGTAGCGGACGTTCAGGTCCCCCATCACCACCACCGCGTTGCCGGCCGAGTTGGCCGCGATGTACGCGGAGAGCTGGCTGAGGTTGGCCCGCCGGGCGGCCAGGTCGGCGTCGGTGCTGCCGGCGTTCGGATGGGCGTTGTAGAAGTCGACGAAGACGCCCTCGGCCAGCCGGATCCTGGAGGCGCTGAAGCCCTTCGGGGTGAGGCAGTCGGTGCCGTTGCAGGAGTTCCACTTGACCCGGGCGAAGTCGCTGTACGGGTAGTTCGACAGCGTGTTGAGGCCACTGCCGAACGGCACGCCCCCACTGGTCGGGGTCCGGTACGGGTGCTGGTCGGTGGCGTACAGGTCGGCGTGGTAGTTGAAGTCCTCCTGGACGTGCACGATGTCGTACCCGCCGAGCCGTTCGCCGATCGGCCGGGTGTTCGTCGCCGGGTCGCCGCTGGAGATGATGTCGGGCAGGCCGGCCACGTTGTAGGTGAGCACGGAGAACGCCCCCGAACTGGGGGCGGCGGCGGTGCCGGCGGACGCGGCGGCCGGCCCGGACGGGGTGAGCACGGCCGCGAGCAGCGCCGCGGACGCGAGCAGACGGACGACCTTCATCGACTGTCCAATCTGAAGTGGAGGAGGCCAACCAGGGAGCGCCGGCCCCGGTGCGGGATCGAAGGTTATCCAAGTGCTCCGACCGGCTCAAGGCTCCCCGGGCAAAGATTCGGCAGCCGCTCGATGGACGTCTTCCGATATCGACGAACGAAGATTACCATCCGGTAACCGAATGTTATTCACGTAAAGATCCCCATCCTCATCGGAGGATCGCCATGCCCCGTCCCCCCACCGTCCGCCGTCTGCTCGCCGGCCTGACCGCCGGCATCAGCGTCGCCGCCCTGCTCACCGCAGTCCCCGCCACGCCGGCCGCCGCCGCCCCGCCGCGCACGGCGTACGCCCCCGACGACTACTGCCTCGGCGAGTGCGGCGACATCCTGCCGCCCGGCCAGAACGGCAACGCCACCCTGGTCGAGGTGCTCGGCAACCAGACCCTCGGCACCCTGCCCCGGCACTCCGCCGACCAGCTCGGCCGGTACGCCGACCTGGTCTACGGCTACGCCGGGCTGCGCGAGGAACAGATCGGCTCGTTCTTCAACGACGCGTCCTTCGGCGTCCCCCAGGGACAGGTCGAGCGCGACTACTCCCCCCGCGCCGACGTACGCATCCTGCGGGACAAGGCGACCGGCGTGCCGCACGTCACCGGCACCACCCGGGGCGGCACCATGTACGGCGCGGGGTACGCCGGCGCCGAGGACCGGCTGTTCACCATGGACCTGCTGCGGCACGTGGGCCGGGGCACCCTCACCTCGTTCGCCGGTGGCGCCCCCGGCAACCGGGCGTTGGAGCAGAGCGTCTGGCGCAACTCGCCGTACACCGAGGCGGATCTCGCGGCGCAGGTCGAGGCGCTGCGCGGCAAGGGTCCGCGCGGCCAGCAGCTCTACGCCGACGTGCAGGAGTACATCGCCGGCATCAACGCCTACATCGGCGTCTGCATGGCCAACCGCAACTGCCCCGGCGAGTACGTGCTGACCGGCCACCTCGACGCGGTCACCAACGCCGGCGGCCCGGAGCCGTTCCAGCTCACCGACCTGATCGCCATCGCCGGCGTGGTCGGCGGGCTGTTCGGCGGCGGGGGCGGCACCGAGATGCAGTCCGCGCTGGTCCGGATCGCCGCCCGCGCCAAGTACGGCGCCACCGAGGGCGACCGGGTGTGGACGGCGTTCCGCAACCAGAACGACCCGGAGACCGTGCTGACCCTGCACGACGGGCAGAGCTTCCCGTACGGCGACGCCTCCCCGGACGCGGCCAGCGTGGTGCTGCCCGACGCCGGCTCGGCCCGGGTCGAGCCGATCTTCACCGACCCGACCGGCTCCGCCGGCAGCACCGCGGCCCGCACCACCGCGACCGGCACCGGCACCGGCAGCGCCGCCGGCGAGCTGGCCGCCGCGCTGTCCGGGCTGACCATCAGCCCGGCGCACCGGGGCATGTCCAACGCGGCGGTGGTCTCCGCCGCGAACTCGGCCACCGGGCACCCGGTCGCGGTCTTCGGCCCGCAGACCGGCTACTTCTCCCCGCAGCTGCTGATGGTGCAGGAGTTGCAGGGGCCGGGGATCAGCGCCCGGGGGGCCGCGTTCGCCGGCCTCAACCTCTACGTGCTGCTCGGCCGGGGCCAGGACTACGCGTGGAGCGCCACCTCGTCGATCCACGACATCACCGACACCTACTCGGTGCCGCTGTGCACCACCGACGGCAGCACCCCCACACTCGCCGCCGACCACTACCTGTACCGGGGGCAGTGCCTGGCGATGGAGCAGCTCGCGCACGTCAACCAGTGGAGCCCGACCCTCGCCGACGGCACCGCCAAGGGGTCGTACAAGCTGGTCGCCTGGCGGACGAAGCTCGGCCTGGTCTCCTGGCGGGCGACGGTGGGCGGCAAGCCGCACGCCTTCACCCAGCTGCGCTCCACCTACCGGCACGAGGCCGACTCGGCCATCGGCTTCCAGATGTTCAACGACCCGACCCAGATGGGCTCGGCGGACGCCTTCGTCGCCTCGGCCAACAACGTCGACTACGCGTTCAACTGGTTCTACGTCAACTCCACCGAGTCGGCGTACTTCAACTCCGGGTTGAACCCGGTACGGGCTGCCGGATCCAACCCGAACCTGCCGATGAGGGCCGAACCGGCCTACGAGTGGCAGGGCTTCGACCCGGCGACGAACACCGCCAGCTACGCCCCGCTGGCCGCCCACCCCCGCTCGGTGAACCAGGACTACTACGTCAGCTGGAACAACAAGCAGGCCAAGGACTTCGGGGGCGCCGACGGCAACTACAGCTTCGGCGCGGTGCACCGGGCCGACCTGCTGGACCGTCCGCTCAAGGCGGCCCTGGCGGCCGGCACGAAGTTCGACCGGGGTTCGCTGACCGCGCTGGTCGAACAGGCCGGCCTGACCGACCTGCGCGGCGCCGAGGTGCTCGACGAGCTGATCCGGGTGCTGGAGAGCCAGCCCGTCACCGATTCCGCACTGGCCGCCGAGATCGCCCGGCTCAAGGCGTGGCGGCAGGACGGCGCGCTGCGGGTGGAGACCGCCAAGGGGTCGAAGGTCTACCGGCACGCCGACGCGATCCGCACCTTCGACGCCTGGTGGCCGCTGCTGGTCCGCGGGATGTTCCGCGACCAGCTCGGCCCGGACCTCTACCAGTCGCTGATCAACGCGATCCAGCTCAACGAGTCCCCCTCCGGGCACCAGCAGGGCGACGTGTCGAACCTGCCCACCTCGGCCAACGAGGCCCAGGCCCACAAGGGCTCGTCGTTCCAGTACGGCTGGTGGGGTTACGTCGACAAGGACCTGCGGGCGGTGCTCGGCGACCCGGTGCGCGGCGGGCTGGGCCGCACCTACTGCGGCGGGGGCAACCTCGCCGGCTGCCGGCAGGCGCTGCTGGACACCCTGCGCACCGCGGCGGCCACCCCGGCGGCCCAGGTCTACCCCGGCGACGCGAGCTGCGCGGCCGGCGACCAGTGGTGCGCGGACGCGATCGTCCAGTCGCCGCTCGGCGGGATCAAGCACGCCACCATCGCCTGGCAGAACCGGCCCACCTTCCAACAGGTGGTCTCGTTCCCGTCCCGGCGCGGCGACGACCTGACCAACCTGGCCGCCGGCCGACCGGTGACCGCGTCCGGCAGCGAGCTGTTCTTCGGCGCGGCCAAGGCCGTCGACTCCGACCTCGGCACCCGCTGGGCCAGCACCTGGGCGGACGACCAGTGGCTCACCGTCGACCTCGGGTCGGCCCGTCAGGTGGGCCGGACGACGCTGGCCTGGGAGTCGGCGAACGCCCGGTCGTACCGGATCGAGGTGTCCACCGACGGGACGAACTGGCGTACGGTCTGGTCGACCACGGCCGGCGACGGCGGCACCGACGTGGCGGCCTTCCCCACCGTGACCGCCCGGTACGTCCGGATGCACGGCCTGACCCGGGCCACCACGTACGGCTTCTCGATCTGGGAGATGGCGGTGTACGCGCGCTGAGCCCGGCGGTCCGGCCGGCGCGGAGGGCGACCCCCGCGCCGGTCGGCCGGTCAGGCCAGCGAGATCTGGTCGCCCTGGACCTTGATCTCCTTGGCGGCGAGTGGCGTGGTCGCCGGGCCCTGCGTCACCGCGCCGTCGGTGATGGCGAACTTGCTGTTGTGGCAGGTGCAGTTGATCGTCCCGCCGTCGACGTTCGACACCGGGCAGCCCTGGTGGGTGCAGATCGGGTCGAAGCCCTTGAACTGCCCCTCGGTCGGCTGGGTGATCACCACCCCCTGGGCGGCGTAGACCTGGCCGCCACCGACCGGGATGTCGCTGGTCTTGGCGATCGCGGCGGTGCCCGGCCCGCCACCGCCGGTGGTCGCGGCCGGTCCGCCGCTGGCCGGGGCGGCCGGCTCGTCACCGGAGTCGTCGCCGCAGGCGGTCAGGAGGACCGACGCCCCCACCGCGCCGGCCCCGGCCAGCAGGGCACGGCGGGTCTGCGTGCCGGGCCCGGTCAGCACCTGATCGTCGTTCATGTTCGGCCTTTCTCTCGACTGCCGCCGCCGGTCGTCGACCTTCGCGGCTCACTGGAGCACACGCACCACTGTGCCCGACGGTTCACCCCGGCCACCCGGAAACGTCCCCGACGACCGGCCGGACCCGACCGACCCCTCGGGCACCGGACCGGGCTACGACGACCAGCGGGCACGGGCGGCGCAGGACACCACGAACCACCGCACCGGCCACCGACGAGCCGTGCGCAGGCTTGACGACCACGCCGGCCGGGGCCGTCGTACCGTCCGCTCAGCGTGCCCCGGCCGGCACCTTGCGGGTACGCGACTTCGGCGTCGTGCCGTTGGCCCGGGCCGCCCGGGTCACCGCCGCCTTCGCCCCGCTGGCCTCACCGTCGAGCTTGAGCACCGACCGCAGGAACTGGCCGGTGTGGCTCTCGGCGACCTCGGCGACCTCCTCCGGGGTGCCGGTGGCGAGCACCGTGCCGCCCCGGTGGCCGCCCTCCGGGCCCATGTCGATCAGCCAGTCGGCCGTCTTGATCACGTCCAGGTTGTGCTCGATGGTGATCACCGTGTTGCCCTTGTCGACCAGGCCCTCCAGCACCATCAGCAGCTTGCGGATGTCCTCGAAGTGCAGGCCGGTGGTGGGCTCGTCGAGCACGTAGACCGTCCGGCCGGTGGAGCGCTTCTGCAACTCGGAGGCGAGCTTGACCCGCTGCGCCTCGCCACCGGACAGCGTCGGCGCGGGCTGACCCAGCCGGACGTAGCCCAGGCCCACGTCGTTGAGCGTCCGCAGGTGCCGGTGGATGGCCGGGATGGCGGAGAAGAACTCGGCCGCCTCCTCGATCGGCATCTCCAACACGTCGGAGACGGTTTTGCCCTTGTAGTGCACCTCCAGGGTCTCCCGGTTGTACCGGGCGCCCTTGCAGACCTCACAGGGGACGTAGACGTCCGGCAGGAAGTTCATCTCGATCTTGATGGTGCCGTCACCGGAGCACGCCTCGCAGCGGCCACCCTTGACGTTGAACGAGAACCGGCCCGGCCCGTACCCCCGGACCTTGGCCTCGGTGGTCTCGGCGAACAGCTTGCGGACGTGGTCCCAGACCCCGGTGTAGGTGGCCGGGTTGGAGCGCGGTGTCCGGCCGATCGGCGACTGGTCGACACCGACCACCTTGTCGACGTGTTCCAACCCGGAGACCCGGGTGTGCCGGCCGGGGACCAGCCGGGCGCCGTTGATCTGGTTGGCCAGCACCGCGTACAGGA
Source organism: Micromonospora sp. NPDC051925 (assembly GCF_044548625.1). Taxonomy (NCBI): domain Bacteria; kingdom Bacillati; phylum Actinomycetota; class Actinomycetes; order Micromonosporales; family Micromonosporaceae; genus Micromonospora; species Micromonospora sp. NPDC051925. The sequence continues at coordinate 236,571 of NZ_JBIUCH010000010.1, forward strand.
TGTCGTTGACCAGCGTCGACTTGCCCGAGCCGGAGACCCCGGTGACCGCGATGAGCTGGCCGAGCGGGAACGGGACGGTCAGGTTGCGCAGGTTGTGCTCGCGCGCCCCGTGCACCACCAGTTCCCGCTCCGGCGTCTGCGCCCGACGCTGCTTCGGCGTCGGGATCTCCCGCCGGCCCGACAGGTACGCCCCGGTCACCGACTCGGGGTTGTCCAGCAACGCCGGCACCGACCCGCTGTGCACGATCTTGCCACCGTGCTCGCCCGCGCCGGGCCCGATGTCGACGATCCAGTCGGCGACCCGGATGGTGTCCTCGTCGTGCTCGACCACGATCAGCGTGTTGCCCAGGCCGCGCAGCCGCAGCAGGGTCTCGATCAGCCGGTGGTTGTCCCGCTGGTGCAGGCCGATCGACGGCTCGTCGAGCACGTAGAGCACGCCGACCAGGCCGGAGCCGATCTGGGTGGCCAACCGGATGCGCTGCGCCTCGCCACCGGAGAGGGTGCCGGCCGCCCGGTCCAGGGAGAGGTAGTCCAGGCCGACGTCGAGCAGGAACCGCAGCCGGGCGTTGATCTCCTTGAGCACCCGCTCGGCGATCATCTTCTGCCGGTCGGTCAGCTCGATGCCGGCGAGCAGCTCGGCCGCCTCGCCCACCGACAGGTTGCAGACCTCGGCGATGCTCTTGCCGGCCAGGGTGACCGCCAGCACCTCGGGCTTGAGCCGGGTGCCGCCGCAGGCCGCGCAGGGCACGTCGCGCATGTAGCCCTCGTACTTGTCGCGCGACCACTCGCTCTCGGTGTCGGTGTGCCGGCGCTCGATCCACTGCACCACACCCTCGAAGCCGGTGTAGTAGGACCGCTCCCGGCCGTACTTGTTGCGGTAACGGACGTGCACCTGGTCGTCGGAGCCGTGCAGGATCGTCTTCTGCACCCGCGCCGGCAGCGCCCGCCACGGGGTGTCGACGTCGAAGTGCTGGCTCTCGCCGAGCGCCTCCAGCAGCCGCAGGAAGTACTCCAGGTTGTGCCCGGTGGCCCAGGGTTGCAGCGCGCCCTCGCGCAGGGTGCGCTCCGGGTCGGGGACGACCAGCTCCGGGTCGACCTCCTTCTTGGTGCCCAGACCGGTGCACTCCGGGCAGGCCCCGTAGGGCGCGTTGAACGAGAAGACCCGGGGTTCCAGATCCTCGATCGCCAACGGGTGGTCGTTCGGGCAGGCCAGGTGCTCGGAGTAGCGGCGCTCCCGGGCCGGGTCGTTCTCGGCCAGGTCGACGAAGTCGAGCAGCACCAGGCCGTCGGAGAGGCCGAGCGCGGCCTCCACCGAGTCGGTCAGCCGCTGCTTGGCGCTCGACTTGACGCTGAGCCGGTCGATCACCACCTCGATGGTGTGCTTCTCCTGCTTCTTGAGCTTCGGCGGCTCGGTCAGCGGGTGCACCACCCCGTCGACCCGGGCGCGGGCGTAGCCCTTGGCCTGGAGTTCGGCGAAGAGGTCGACGTACTCGCCCTTGCGGCCACGGATCACCGGGGCGAGCACCATGAACTTCGTGCCCTCGGCCATCGCGAGGACCCGGTCGACGATCTGCTGCGGGCTCTGCTTGGAGATCCGCTCGCCACAGACCGGGCAGTGCGGTTCGCCGATGCGGGCGAAGAGCAGCCGGAGGTAGTCGTAGACCTCGGTGATGGTGCCGACGGTGGAGCGCGGGTTGCGCGAGGTCGACTTCTGGTCGATCGAGACGGCCGGGCTCAGGCCCTCGATGAAGTCCACGTCGGGCTTGTCCATCTGGCCGAGGAACTGCCGCGCGTACGACGACAGCGACTCCACGTAGCGGCGCTGGCCCTCGGCGAAGATGGTGTCGAAGGCCAGGCTCGACTTGCCGGAGCCGGAGAGCCCGGTGAAGACGATGAGCGCGTCCCGGGGCAGGTCGAGACTGACGTCACGCAGGTTGTGCTCGCGCGCGCCACGGATGATCAGACGGTCGGCCACGGTGCGTGTGCTCCCGGAAGAAGAATGTGAGGCGGATCTGTCCGCTCCGAGTGGGATCTGAGCGGTTTTACGGGCGCAGAAGGAACGCCCCGGCAACTCTAGCCCCGGGGTATGACAACTTTCCTCACGCGCACGTTCCACCAGCTCACACCGGTCGGGTCGAGCCGACCGGCACCCACCGGAGCAGGACAGTCCGCTCAGAATCCGCCCGGCAGCGGTGGCGACGCCGGACGCGCCGGACGCCGTCGTCCGCCTCGCCAGCCGCCCCGCCGCTCGGCGGCCAGCCGGCTCTGGCGGCGACCACTCTCGTACGCCACCTCCCGCTGGAGCCGACGCCAGCTCTCCCAGCGCCGGGCAGGCAGTTCCCCGTTCTCCAGCGCCTCCCGCACCGCGCAGGCGGGCTCGGCGGTGTGCCCGCAGTCGGCGTACCGGCAACCGGTGGCCAGCTCGGCGATGTCGACGAACGCCCGGTCCAGCCCGGCGTGCCCGTCCAGCAGACCGACCGCCCGGACCCCGGGAGTGTCCAGCACCGCACCGCCGCCGGGCACCGGGACCAGCGCCCGCCAGGTGGTGGTGTGCCGGCCCTTGCCGTCGGAGCGTCGGATCGCCTGGGTCGGCATGACGTCCGCCCCGACCAGGGCGTTGACCAGGCTCGACTTGCCCGCCCCGGAGGGGCCGAGCAGGGCCAGTGTGCGGCCCGGCGCGACCAGGGGCCGCAGCGGTTCCAGTCCGGTGCCCCGCTCGGCGCTGACCGGCAGCACCGGCACCCCGGGCGCCACCGAGGCGAGCTGCCGGGCCACCGCCTGCGGGTCGGCGGCCAGGTCGGCCTTGGTGAGCAGCACCAGCGGCCGGGCCCCCGACTCGTGGGCCAGCGAGAGCAGCCGTTCGATCCGGGCGGTGTCCGGCTCCGGGTGCACCGGCTCGACCACCGCGGCGGTGTCGAGGTTGGCGGCGAGCACCTGCCCGCTGGCGTCCTTGCCGGCGGTCCGGCGGACCAGCGCGGTACGCCGGGGCAGCACCGCGTCGACGGTCACCGGGCCGTCCGGCCAGCGGGCCAGCAGCACCCAGTCGCCGGCGCACGGCAACGCGGTCAGGTCACGGGCGGCGGCGGCCAGCACCGCCGGGCCCATGCTGGCCCGGACCGGTCCGTCCGCGCCGAGGACGGTGCACACCCCCCGGTCGACCCGGGCCACCCGGCCGGGCCGGCGGTCCGGGCGCCGCCGCGCGTACGCCGCCCGCTCGGCGTCCAGGCCGAGGGCGGTCAGATCGATGGTCATGTCATCCTCATCAGGGTCGGAACTGGTCGTGGCGCAACACGCGTACTGCGACCGGCATGGTCACCACCCCCGTTCGTCGTCCCGGTACCGCGTCGAGGCCGACGGTAGGCGTCACGCCGACGCGCCGAAAGTGAATTCCCCGGCGGCGCAACGCTCCCGGGACCGCTAGGGTCGTGGCGTGACCACAGATCCACTGCTGTTGACCGGTGAGGTGGACGACGCCACCGTCCGGCTGTTGCACACGGCGGCCGGTCTCGACGCGGCGGCCGTCACGGCCCCTTCCCTGCTGCCCGGCTGGACCCGTGGCCACGTGCTGACCCACCTGGCCCGCAACGCCGACGGGTTCGTCAACCTGCTCACCGCCGCCCGCACCGGCGAGCCCATCCCGATGTACACCAGCACCGCCGCCCGGGACGCCGACATCACCGCCGGGGCCGCCCGGCCACCCGCCGAGCACCTGGCCGACCTGCGCCGTTGCGCCGACCGGTTCGCCGAAGCGGTGGCCGCCATGCCGGTCGAGGCGTGGAGCGCCACCGTGCAGACCCGACGCGGCCCGTGGAAGGCCGCCATGCTGGTCTGGGGCCGGCTGCGCGAGCTGGAGGTGCACCACGTCGACCTGGCCACCGGCTACCGCCCGGCGGACTGGCCGCCGACGTTCGCCCAGCACCTGCTGCACGAGGTGGCCGGTGGACTCGCCGGCCGTCCCGACGCGCCGGCGCTGGTGCTGCGGCCTGCCGACGGCAACCGGCCGGAGCTGGTGGTGGGCGACCCTGCGGGCGCCCCGCTGGTCGCCGGCCCCGCCGCCGAGCTGGCCGCCTGGTTGATCGGCCGCAGCAGCGGCGACGTGTTGACCGTCACCCCGAACGGTCCCCTGCCGACACCACCGGAATGGATATAGACCGCCCATGAGCTACACCGGAGACGTCACCCCCGGCGGCCCGCCCGCCGTCCGCGAGCTGGACCGGCTCACCGTCACCAAGGTGTCGGTCGGCCCGATGGACAACAACGCCTACCTGCTGCGCTGCCGCGACACCGGCGCGCAGGTGCTCATCGACGCCGCGAACGAGGCGCCCCGACTGCTCGACCTGGTCGGTGACACCGGCCTGGCCTCGGTGGTCACCACCCACCAGCACATGGACCACTGGGTGGCGCTGGAGGAGGTCGTCGCCAAGACCAGCGCCCGCGCCCTGGTGCACGCCGACGACGCCGACGGACTGCCGATCACGGCGCAGACCCTGGCCGACGGCGACACCGTCGCGGTGGGCGACCAGACGCTGGAAGTGATCCACATCAAGGGACACACCCCCGGGTCGGTCGCGCTGCTCTACCGCGACCCGGCCGGCACCCCGCACCTGTTCACCGGCGACTCCCTCTTTCCCGGTGGCGTCGGCAACACCGACCGGGATCCGGAGCGCTTCGGCCAGCTCATCGACGACGTGGAGCACAAGCTGTTCGACCGGCTGCCCGACGAGACCTGGTTCTACCCGGGCCACGGCGGGGACAGCACCCTCGGCGCGGAGCGGGCGTCGCTGCCGCAGTGGCGGGCCCGCGGCTGGTGACGACGTGGCGTCGGTCGGCTCCGACCGGCCGACGCCGGCCCGTTCCCCGTCCACCCGCTCCGGCCGTTCCCCCGAACCGCCCGCGGCCGGACGACGGCTGACCTCACCGCGGCCGTAGCACCTGCACCCAGCGGACCGGGGAGTCGACGGAGGGTTCGGTGGTCGGCACCGGATAGCAGGCCACCACCTCCAGCACGTCCGACGGCAGGTGCCCCCGGTCCGGGTCGCCGACCAGCACCTGCGCCCCACCCTCGGCGGCCCGCCGCAGGTACGGCAGCACCCGGGCGGCCAGTTCCCGGTCGTAGAGGACGTCCCCGGCGACCAGCAGGTCGGCAGGCGTCCCGTCGTCGTCGAGCAGGTCGCCCTGGCGGGCGAGCACCCGTACCCGGTTGGCCCGTGCGTTGACGGTCGCCGCCGCCACCGCGTACGGGTCCACGTCGTTGGCGACGACCTGGGCGGCCCCGGCCAGCGCGGCGGCGATGGCGACCAGTCCGGAGCCGGCGGCCAGGTCGAGCACCCGGCGACCGGCGACCAGCTCGGGGTGGTCCAGCAGGTGTCGGGCAAGCGCCTGGCCGCCCGCCCAGGCCGATGCCCAGAACGGTGGCGGCAGGGTACGACCGGCTGCCGCCTCCATCCGGGCCCACCAGACGATCGCGTCCTCGGCGAGGTGCAGCCGCACCTCGGGCACGAACGGTGTGGGCACCAGCCGGAGCCGGTCCAGCCCGTCGCCCGGCGCGTCGATCTCCGCCTCCAGCTCGGTCAACGCGGCGGTACTCGGTCCGTTCACCGGTCGAGTGTGCCCGAGCGGACCACCCGCCGGGCGGCATTCCGGCCCTGCCCGCGAGTTTCCGTTGAATCTTGCGGCACTTCAGCCGGCAAAAATCGGATCGGCCGGTTACTGTCGGGGCAGTACAGGGCGACCAACCGCCGCAACGGCGGGGGGTCACCCGTTGTAAACAGGGAGAGATGCATGGCAACCGGCACGGTCAAGTGGTTCAACTCGGAAAAGGGCTTCGGCTTCATCGAGCAGGATGGCGGGGGCCCCGACGTCTTCGTCCACTACTCGGCGATCGCCAGTAGCGGTTACCGGGAACTGCAGGAGGCCCAGAAGGTCGAGTTCGATGTGACCCAGGGGCAGAAGGGTCCGCAGGCGGAGAACGTCCGCCCGCTGTAGGTCCGTGCCGGTGGCGGCGGCCCTGGGCCGCCGCCACCGAGCGCTTTCAGGTCGTCGCCGCCGTCGTGGATAGGTTCCGACCGCGCCGGATCGGCCCCACCAGCAGGATCAGCGGCGTGGCCGCCAACCAGCAGGTAGCTGGCCTTCGCCACGTTCCCGATCGCCACCCCGAGGCTCACCAGGATCCCGCCCAGCGGCAGCCAGAGCGGCCCGGCCGGGCCGGCGGCGAGGCCCACCTCACGGATCAGGAAGACCGCGGGAGAACCAGCAGCGACGGATGCCGTGGATCATGCAGGATCTCCCGCCGTCCGGCGCGGAGTGTCACTGCGGCACCGAGCGGTTCACCGGTCCCCGGGTTGCGCGCGTAGCGGGGATGGGCACCACCGGAGACCTGCAGCCGCAGCCGGTGCCCGGCGGCGAAGCGGTGCGCCGCCGGCCACAGCGGCACCGGCACCCGGGTCACCCCGTCCGCGTCCACCGGGAACCGGCCGGGGGCCACCCGGACCAGGCCGTCGCAGACGTTCCACGACCGGCCGCGCCGGTCCACGTCACAGAGCCGGACGAAGACGTCCAGGTACGGCAGTTCGCTGCGCACGTGGATCTCGGCGCGGACCGGACCCACCACCTCGACCGGGGCGGTCAATACCGCGCTGGTGTAGACGAGCACGTCCGGCCGGGCCTCGACGGGGCGGTTGTCGACCGGGCCGGCCCGCTGGGCGACCAGCAGCGGGCCGCCGAGCGACGGGGTGGGATCGGCCGGGTCGTACCGGATGGTGTCCGGTGTCGACGCCGTCGGCGGCTCCGGGGCGAGCCGGCCCCCGGCGTGCAGGTGCCACGGGGTGTCGGTCGCCGGTGGAGGCCAGTCGGGGAGGTCCCGCCAACCACCGCCGTCCCCGCCGACGTGCACCCGCACCGGGGCGCGCGGCGACGCCGGCCGGCCGTACAGGTGGGCGTCGAGCCAGCCCAGCCCCTCCCGTAGCGCCTCCGCCAGCAACCCGGGGCTGCCGTGCGTCCACGGGCCGACGGTGAGCCGGGTGGGCACCCCTGCGGCGCGCAGCGCGGCGTGGTCGGCGAGCTGGGCGGGCAGGAAGATGTCCTGCCAGCCGCTGATCATCGCCACCGGGGCGCGCACCTCGGCGATCCGCGCGCCGAAGACCCGACTCCGCCAGTACTCGGCGTCCGGGGTGTGGTGGCGCAGCCACTCCTGGAAGAACGGCACGGTCACCCCGGTCGCCACCCGGTCGGCCTCGGCCAGCGGCAGGTGGGCCAGCGCGGCGGCCAGCCGGGGCTGCCCACGCTTGAGCTCCCACTGCCGGGCCAGCCACGGCACGGTCTGCGCCTGGAGCAGCTCGGTCCAGGTCAGCACGGTGTCCAGGGCGAAGGACTCCCCCGCGTACGTCGAGTCACGGGTGGCCGAGGCGGTGACCACCGCGACCATCGCGGCCAGTTCGTCCCCCGCCTCGGCGGCCAGGGCCCACTGCACGAAGCCCTGGTAGCTGGCCCCGAACATGCCGAACCGGCCGGTGTACCAGGGCTGCCCACGCAGCCAGTCGACGGTGTCCAGGCCGTCGTCGCGCTCGTGCGCCAGCGGGTCGAACCGGCCGCCGGAGCCGTCGGTGCCCCGACAGGACTGGATCACCAGGTGGAAGCCGCGACCGGCGATCAGCCGGCCGAGCAGCCGCATCGGCCCGCCCCGCCCGTACGGGGTGCGGATCAGCACGGTCGGCGCGCCGGGCAACCGGGGAGCGTAGTGGTCGGTACGCAGCACGACGCCGTCGCGGGCCCGTACCGGAATGCCCCGGGTGACGGCGACCCGGTGGGTGGGTACGGCGGGCAGCCGCAGCGCGGCGGCGGCGATCCGGTCCAGCACGGCGGTCAGCCCGCCGGACGCCGGGGCGGTTCGGGCCGGGCGGCCCGCATGGCGTCGCGGTGCTCCCGCATCGAGGCGACCATGGTGGCCAGGAACCGGTGCACGATCGCCAGCTCCTCGTCGGTGAACCGGGCCATCACCTCGTCGGTACGCCGGCCGAGCGGTCCGAAGAAACTCATCGCCAGGGCGGCCCCCTGGTCGGCGTAGCGCAGGAACACCTTGCGCCGGTCGGCGGTGTCCCGGTCCCGGCGGATGTGCCCGGCGCGTTCCAGCCGGTCGATCAGCGCGGTCACCGACCCCGAGGAGAGGTGGAGCTGTTCGCCGAGCCGGCCGGGGGTGATCGGGTCGCCGAGCAGTTCGGCGTCCATGACGGCGATCAACGCGTGCAGGTCGGTCGGGTTGAGCCCGTGTAGGCCGGCGAAGGCGTGCCCGATGTGCTGCGCGTCCACCGAGTAACGCCGCAGGTCGTTGGTGATGTCGGCCACCATCCGCCCGCGCGGATCGTCCCGCCGCCGATACATCTCGTGCGCTGCCACGCCCGCCGTTTCCCCCTGTCGGTCCGTCCGCTTGCAGCATAGAGCAGCGGCCGATAATCTCGGCCATCAAGATACTCGACAGCCGGGCTATTTTCGGGCCGGCGTCACCACCGACAGACCACGAGGGCATTCGATGTCTCTGTTCACCCGCGTCGCCCGCAGCCGGCTCGCCGCCTGGCTCACCGTGGTCGCCGCGATCGTCGTCGGCGCGGTCGTCTTCGGGCTCCCCAGGCCCGACAACCCCGCCCCCGTCTCCGCCACCGGCCTGTCCGTGCAGTGGCAGTCGACCCAGGTGGAACGCCTTCAGGACCAGCTACCGGCCAGCGACGTCCAACCGGCCGTCATCGTGGTCAGCCGGGACGACGGCAGCCCGCTGACCGACGCCGACCGGGCCGCCGTCACCGACCGCTCCGGCGCGCTGGGCCGGCTCGCCGTCGGCGGTCAGGTCAGCCCGCCCCAGGTCTCCCCGGACGGCACGGTCGCGCTGCTCGCCGTGCCGCTGGACACCGCCGACGGCCAGCAGGCCGTCGCCGACCAGGTCGCCCAGGTCCGCGACACCCTCACCGACCTGCCCGCCGGGCTCACCGTCGCGGTCACCGGGGCACCCGCGTTCACCGCCGACCTGACCAAGGTCTTCGAGGGCGCCGACGTCACCCTGCTCGCCGTCACCGCCGGCGTGGTCGCCCTGCTGCTGCTGATCACCTACCGCAGCCCGTTCCTGTGGATCGTGCCGCTGATCGTGGTCGCCGCCACCGAACAGCTCACCCTGCGGGCCGTCGACACCATCGTCCCGGCCGTCGGCATCAACCTCCAGGAGGGCGCGGTCACCGGCATCGCCAGCGTGCTGGTCTTCGGCGCCGCCACCGACTACGCCCTGCTGCTCATCGCCCGTTACCGGGAGGAGCTGCGCCGCGCCGAGGACCGGTTCGCCGCCATGCGCGCCGCCGTACGCCGTACCGCCGAACCGATCCTGGCCAGTGGCGGCACCGTCGTGCTCGGCGTACTCACCCTGCTGCTGTCCGAGCAGGAGACCAACCGGGCCCTCGCCGTGGCCTGCGCCACCGGGGTCGTGTTCGCCATGCTCTCGGCGCTGTTCGTGCTCCCCGCCGTGCTGGTCGTCTTCGGGCGGGGGCTGTTCTGGCCGTTCGTGCCGAGGGTCGGCGGCCCGGCCCGCGAGGGCAAGCTGTGGGGCCGGCTCGGCACCGCCGTGGTCCGCCGCCCGGTGCCGGTCGCCGTGCTGGCCACCCTGCTGCTCGCCGGTCTCGCCCTCGGCGGGCTGGGCGTCCGCACCGGCCTGTCCGAGACCGAGCAGTTCCGGGTCGAGCCGGAGGCGGTCGCCGGGGCCAAGACACTGGCCCGGGCCTTCCCCGCCGGCACCACCCAGCCGGTGGCCGTGCTCACCAACCCGGCCGCCACCGACGCGGTCACCCGGGCCGCCGCAGCCGTGCCCGGGGTCGCCTCCGCCCGCCCCGGCGCGGCCGGCGCGAGCGTCGCCCAGGTCGACGTGGTGCTGACCGCCGAACCGGGCAGCCCGGCGTCCGACCGGGCGGTCGAGGCGCTGCGGGACGCGGTCGCCGCCGTACCCGGCTCCGCGCCACCCGCCGTCGCCGGAGCCGAGCCGGCCGACGGCGCACTGGTCGGGGGCACCGTCGCGGCGACCTACGACTCCGACGAGGCCAACACCCGGGACCTGTGGCTGATCCTGCCGATCATCCTGGTGCTCGTCCTCGCCGTCCTGGTGCTGCTGCTGCGCGGACTGCTCGCCCCGCTGCTGCTGGTGCTCACCGTGATCGCGTCCTTCTTCGCCAGCCTGGGCGCGGCCTGGCTGCTCTTCGACCACGTGCTGGACTTCCCCGCGCTGGACAGCGGAGTGCTCCTGCTGGCCTTCGTGTTCCTCGTCGCCCTCGGGGTGGACTACAACATCTTCCTGGTCACCCGGGCCCGAGAGGACGCCCGCCGGGCCGGTACCCGGGACGGGATGCTCTCCGCCCTACGGGTCACCGGCGGGGTGATCACCAGCGCGGGCGTCCTGCTCGCCGCGGTCTTCGCCGTCCTCGGCGTGCTGCCGCTGATCACCCTGACCCAGATCGGGATCATCGTGTGCATCGGTGTGCTGCTCGACACCCTGTTGGTGCGCACGGTGCTGGTGCCGGCGCTGGCGTTCGTGCTCGGTGACCGGTTCTGGTGGCCGGGCCGGATCAGCCCGGACACCGCTGCCGCCACCGACGCGCCCACCACCGGCCCCACGAGCACCGACCCCACCGACGCGCCCGCCGTCGACGCCGCTGGCAGGGAGGTCGCCGCCCGGGACTGAGCCGGATCCTGGACCTCCGCGGGACCGGGTCCTGGTGTGCCCGGGTGGCCGGGGCGGGTGCCCACGGCGAGGCGATCCGGGCGGGCCGCCGACAGCCCCCTGCGGCGGCGATCCCTCCGGAGATGTGTCGCCGGTCACGGCCACCCCGTTCCTCGGCCGCAGTGCCGAGACGGGCCGTCGCGGGCCCGCGTACGCTAGGAGACCGACCAGCAGGGTCGTCTCCCCCCGGCACCGACAGACCGAAGATCACTGCGGCCCCGTCCGCCATGATCATCGCGACCACGGATGGCCCGACCGGACCGGCGGAATCGGCAGACCAGCAGCTGGCACGGCCGGAACAGCAGTTCCGGCCGAGATCCGGGCGGTGTCGGGGTGACCCCGACACCTGCCCCGGCAACCGTAGACAGGAGTATGGAGGGTATGCAGCTTCGCACCGACCTCCGCAATGTCGCCATCATCGCCCACGTCGACCACGGCAAAACGACCCTGGTCGACGCCATGTTGCGGCAGGCCGGCGCCTACGGGGCCCGTGGTGAGAACACCGAGCGCGTCATGGACTCGATGGACCTCGAACGGGAAAAGGGCATCACCATCCTGGCCAAGAACACCGGCGTGCGGTACCTGCCGGCGGACGGCTCCGACCCGGTCACCATCAACATCATCGACACCCCTGGCCACGCCGACTTCGGTGGCGAGGTCGAGCGGGGCCTGACCATGGTCGACGGGGTGGTGCTGCTGGTCGATGCCAGCGAGGGCCCGCTGCCGCAGACCCGGTTCGTGCTCCGCAAGGCGCTCAAGGCCCGGATGCCGATCATCCTGGTGATCAACAAGGTGGACCGTCCCGACGCCCGGATCAAGGAGGTCGTGGACGACACCTACGAGCTCTTCCTCGACCTGGACGCCGACGAGGAGCAGATCGACTTCCCGATCGTCTACGCCTGCGCCCGCGACGGCATCGCCTCGCTGACCCAGCCCGCCGACGGCTCGGTGCCGGACGACAGCACCAGCCTGGAGCCGCTGTTCCGCACCCTGCTCGACACCATCCCGCCGCCCTCCTACAACGAGGACGCACCGCTGCAGGCGCACGTCACCAACCTCGACGCCTCGCCGTTCCTGGGCCGGTTGGCGCTGTGCCGGGTGCGCCAGGGCACCATCAACAAGGGCCAGACGGTGGCCTGGTGCCGTACCGACGGCAGCACCCAGCGGGTCCGCATCTCCGAGATGCTGATGACCGAGGGGCTGGAGCGCAAGCCGGCCGACTCGGCCGGACCCGGCGACATCATCGCCGTCGCCGGCATCCCGGAGATCATGATCGGTGAGACCCTCGCCGACGCGGAGAACCCGATCCCGCTGCCGCTGATCACCGTGGACGAGCCGGCCATCTCGATGACCATCGGCACCAACACCTCGCCGCTGGTCGGCCGGGTCAAGGGCGCCAAGGTCACCGCCCGGATGGTCAAGGACCGGCTCGACAAGGAGCTGGTCGGCAACGTGTCGCTGCGGGTCCTGCCGACCGAGCGACCGGACGCCTGGGAGGTGCAGGGCCGAGGCGAGCTGGCCCTGGCCATCCTGGTGGAGCAGATGCGCCGCGAGTCGTACGAGCTGACCGTCGGCAAGCCGCAGGTGGTCACCAAGGAGATCGACGGCAAGACCTGCGAGCCGGTGGAGCGGCTGACCATCGACGCCCCGGAGGAGTACCTGGGCGCGATCACCCAGCTCCTGGCGACCCGCAAGGGCCGGATGGAGCAGCTGGTCAACCACGGCACCGGTTGGATCCGGATGGAGTGGCTGGTGCCGGCGCGCGGCCTGATCGGCTTCCGCACCGAGTTCCTCACCGACACCCGGGGCACCGGCATCCTGCACCACGTCTTCGAGTCGTACGAGCCGTGGTTCGGTGAGCTGCGGACCCGCAACAACGGTTCGCTGGTGGCCGACCGGACCGGCGTGGTCACCCCGTTCGCCATGATCAACCTGCAGGAACGCGGCCAGCTCTTCGTCGAGCCGACCACCGAGGTGTACGAGGGCATGATCGTCGGGGAGAACTCCCGCTCCGACGACATGGACGTCAACATCACCAAGGAGAAGAAGCTCACCAACATGCGGGCCTCGACCTCCGACGAGACCGAGAAGCTGATCCCGCCGCGCAAGCTCTCCCTGGAGCAGGCGCTGGAGTTCTGCCGCGAGGACGAGTGCGTCGAGGTGACCCCGGTCGCCGTCCGGATTCGCAAGGTGGTGCTGGACCAGACCCAGCGGGGCCGGATGGCCGCCCGCCGCAAGCACGCCGGCTGACCCACCCCGTTCCACCCGGAGCCCCGGTCCGCCCCACGCGGCCCGGGGCTCCGCCCGCCCCGGGCTTCAAAGGCTCCGCCCGCCCCGGGCTCCAGCAACTCCCGCCCGCCCCGGGCGGCAAGGGCTCCCGCCCGTCCCGGGGGCCGGGCGCTCCGCCGTCCCAGGGCTACCGCCGTGCGCGCCGGCGGTCCGCTACCGTCACCGTCATGACCTGGGATGATCTCGACGCCCGGCTGGACCGGGTGCCCGGCACCGTCTCGGCGTACGTGGGCCGGCTCGACGCGCCGCCCACCTGGACCCGTACCCCCGACGCCACCCACTACGCGGCCAGCACCATGAAGGTCGCGGTGCTGCTGGCGCTGCACCGCGCCGCCGAGGCGGGCACCCTCGCCCTGGACGCCCCGGTGCCGGTGGTCAACGAGTTCGACTCCGCCCGGCCGGGCGCACCCCGGTTCTCCTGCGCCCGGCACTACGACAACGACGAGGCGGTCTGGGAGCGGCTGGGCGGGCGGGCCACCCCGCGCTGGCTGGCCGACCGGATGATCACCCGGTCCAGCAACCTCGCCACCAACCTGCTCATCGACCGGGTCGGACTGCCCGCCGTGGCGCAGGCATGGCAGCTCGCCGGTGCGCGGCACAGCGTCACCGGGCGGGGCATCGAGGACGCCGCCGCCCGGGAGGCGGGCATCACCAATCTGGTCACCACCGCCGACCTGGCGGCGCTGCTCGGCGGGCTGGCCGCCGGTGTCGACCGTCCCGGGCCGCTGGCCTCCCCGGCGGCCTGTGCCGCCATGGTGGACGTGCTGCTGGCCCAGCGGCACCGCGAGGATCTCGCCGCCGGGCTGCCCGACGGCACCCGGATCGCCCACAAGAACGGCTGGGTGCGCGGCGTGCGGCACGGTGCCGGCGTGGTCCTGCCCGACGACGCCCCGCCGTACGTGATCGCCGTCTGCACCACCACCGACCTCGCCGCCTCAGCCGACGACGACCTCGACGACGCCTGCCGGCTGGTCGCGGAGGTCTCGGCGGCGGCCTGGGCGGCCCGGCACGACCTGGCCGGCTGACCGGCCTCAGTCCAGCAGGTGCCGCCGCAGGGCGGCGCGGACCTCCGCGGTCACCCCCAACCCGTCGACCAGGTACGCGTCGAACGACCCGTGCGCCCGGCGCACCTCGTCGTACCCGGCGTCCAGGTAGGCGGGGCGGACCTCCAGCACCGCCCGCGCCGTCTCCGGGTCCAGCTCCGGCCGCTGCCGCAGCATCGCCGCCAACAGCGCCTCGCGCAGCTCCACCGTCAGCTCGTTGTGCCGCAGGTAGTCGGCCCGCACCGTCTCCTCGTCCACGCCGAGGGCGGTGAGCAGCACCACCGCCAGCCAACCGGTGCGGTCCTTACCGGCCGAGCAGTGGAACAGCAGCGGCAGGTTCGCCGGATCGGCCGCCAACCGGACCGCACGGGCGAAGCCCACCCGGGCCGCCTCGCCGGTGACGAACCAGCGGTAGACCGTCGCCATCGCGGCCGGGGCGCCCTGCCGGGCCAGTTCGTCGTACGCGTCGAGGTCGTGGCCGAGGAGCACCGCCGAGAGGTACGTGAACGCGGGGTGCGCCGGGTCGAGCACCGGCAGCCGGACCAGGTGCGGGTCACCGGCCAACCGGTTCGGCGGGGCGACCGCCGTCTCGGAGTCGTCGCGCAGGTCGACCACGCAGGCCGGGGCGAGCCGACCCAGCACCGTCAGGTCGGCCTCGGTGAGCCGGCCCAGCGCCGGGGTGCGGATCAGCCGGCCCGCCCGTACCCGCCGCCCGTCCGTGGTGGGTAGTCCGCCCAGGTCACGGGCGTTCGGTGCGCCCACCAGCTCCCAGTCCCGCACGTTCATCGGCCTCCCTCTCCGGCGACATCGTGCGTATAGGGTGCCGCACATGACGATCGCCGCGGTACGCACCCACCGGCTGTCCGCACCCCTGCACACCCCGTTCGTGACCGCGCTGCGCCGGACCACCACTGTGGAGACCCTGGTGGTGGAGGTGACCGACGCCGACGGGCGGTCCGGCTACGGCGAGGCGCCGCAGGTGTGGCAGGTCACCGGGGCGTCGGTGGCCGGCGCGGAGGCCTGCGTGCGTCACGTGCTCGCCCCGGCGGTGGTCGGCCGGGACGCCGACGACGTACTGGCCCGGTGCGCCGAGGTGGAGGCGGCGGTGGCCGGCAACGAGGCGGCCCGGGGGGCGCTGGACGTGGCCCTGCACGACCTTGCGGCGCGGCGGCTCGGCGTACCGTTGGTGCGGTTGCTCGGCGGCACCGCGCTGCGGATCCGGACGGACGTCACATTGGCCGCCGGGGACGGCGCGGAGCTGGCGATGGCGGCCCGGCAACGGCGAAGCGAGGGCTTCGACGTGCTGAAGCTGAAGGTCGGTACGGACCCGGCGGGCGATCTGGAGCGGGTCCGCGCGGTCCGGGCGGCCGTCGGCCCGCAGGTGCGCATCCGGTTGGACGCCAACCAGGGGTGGACGCCGCGCGAGGCGGTCCGGGTGATCCGGGGCGTCGAGGACGCCGGGCTCGACGTGGAGTTCGTCGAGCAGCCGGTGGCCCGGTGGGACCTGGACGGCATGGCCTGGGTCGGCGACCGGGTGAGCGTGCCGATCCTGGCCGACGAGGCGGTGTTCGGGGTGCGGGACCTGGTCGAGGTGATCCGGCGGCGGGCCGCCGACATGGTCAACGTCAAGCTCGCCAAGTGCGGCGGCCTGCGCACCGCGCGGACCCTGCTGGAGTTGGCCGGCGCGCACGGGATGGGCGCTCTCGTCGGGTCCATGATGGAGAGTCAGGTCGGCGTCGGCGCGGCGGCCAGCCTGGCCGCCGCGTACCGGACCAGCGCGGTGTCCGACCTGGACGCCGCCTGGTGGCTGGCCTGGTCACCGGTGCGCGGTGGGCTGCGGTACGAGGGCGCCACCGTGGTGCTGCCGGATGCCCCGGGGCTCGGCATCACCTCGGTGGCCGAAACTAAAGTTCAGCACCAAGGTTGATGGTGGCATTTTTCTTACCTACCGTCCGGGTAGGCACCGACACGTGAGCCGGAGGTCGACGTGGAGTTGGAGCCGGGCCGCGAGGCCCTCGTACGGGTGGCCGTCGCCACCCTCTGGACGGATCCCGGCGCGACCCGGCCGGTCGACCGTCCGGCCCTGGCGGTGCCCTCCGACACCGACGGCTGGATCAGCGGAATGGACGCCACCCAGCGGGTCGGCGACTGCGTGCTCAGCCAACTGCTGCTCGGCGAACGGGTCCTGGTGACCGCGCTGCGCCCCGGCGGCTGGGCCGAGGTGGTCGCGGTGGAACAGGCCGCCCCCCGCCGCGACCCCCGCGGCTATCCCGGTTGGCTGCCCGCCGCACAACTCGTGCCGGCGTCCCCGGACGGCGACCCGGCAGCCCCGGACGGCGACTCCCTCACCCCGCTGGTCGTCGACGCCGTCAGCACCGGCCTGCGCGCCGCCCCGGGCGGGCCGGTGACCCTGCCCGGGATCGTCCTCGGCACCCGGCTCCTCCCCGTGGGCCCGGCGGTCGACGGGTGGCGACCGGTCCGGGCACCCGGCCGGCCCGATCCGCTCTGGGTTCCCGAGGCGGACGTCACCGACCTGCCCACCGCCGCGCCGACGGCCGACGACGTGCTCGCCGTCGCCGCCCGACTGCGCGACGTCGCGTACGTCTGGGGTGGGCTCTCCGGGCACGGGATCGATTGTTCCGGCCTGGTCCACCTGGTCTGGCGGCGATTCGGCGTGACGCTGCCCCGCGACGCCGACGACCAGGCGGCGGCCACCACACCGGTGCCGGCCGGCGAGGAACGCCCCGGCGACCTCTACTTCTTCGGCCGACCCGGGCGGGGAATCCACCACGTCGGCCTGGTGACTGCCGGCAGTGGACCACGGATGCTGCATGCCTGCTACCGGCAGCGGCGGGTGCTGGCGGAGCCGCTGCCGCCCGACCGGGTCGCCACCCTGGTCGGCGCGCACCGTGTCTGACCCGGGAAAAGGGCGCCACCGGGTGTGGTGACGCCCTTTCCGGCCCTACGTCAGCGACGGGCCTCGGCCAGCTCGCGTCGCCGGTCCCGGGAGGACTTGACCAGGCTGGCCACCGTCGCCACGGCGAGGCAGCCGAGGATGACCGTCAACGAGAGCCAGATCGGAATGTGCGGGGCCCAGCCGATCGGCTCGCCACTGTTGAGGAACGGCAGGTTGTTGTCGGCCAGCGCCTCCAGCACCAGTTTGACGCCGATGAAACCGAGCACCACGGCCAGGCCGTAGCTCAGGTAGATCAGCCGGTCGAGCAGCCCACCGACCAGGAAGTAGAGCTGTCGTAGCCCCATCAGCGCGAAGACGTTGGCGGTGAAGACCAGGTACGGCTCCTGGGTGATGCCGAAGATCGCCGGGATCGAGTCCAACGCGAAGATCAGGTCGGTGGTGCCGATCGCGATCATCACCACCAGCATCGGGGTGAACAGCCGCCGGCCGGCCTGGTGCGTGGTCAGCTTCGCGCCGTCGTAGTCCCGCGAGAGCGGCAGCGCCTTGCGGCTCCACCGGATCAGCACGTTCTCCTTGAACTCGTCCTCCTCCGGCTCGCCCTGGCGGGCCAGGTTGATCGCCGTGTAGATCAGGAACGCGCCGAAGATGTAGAACACCCAGGAGAACTGGGAGATCAGCGCTGCCCCGGCGGCGATGAAGCCACCCCGCATGACCAGGGCCAGCACGATGCCGATGAGCAGCACCTTCTGCTGGTACTTCCGGGGCACCCCGAAGCGGGCCATGATGATCACGAAGACGAAGAGGTTGTCGACCGAGAGGCTGTACTCGGTGAGCCAACCGGTGTAGAACTGGCCGGCCACGCTGCCGCCCGCGGTGACCCACAGCCCCGCCCCGAAGAGCAGCGCCAGGCCGACGTAGAAGCTGACCCAGAGGCTCGACTCGCGGACGCTGGGCTCGTGCGGCCGGCGACCGATGATGAAGAGGTCGACGAGGAGCACCGCCGTCAGTGCGACGAGGGTTCCCGCCCACACCATTCCGGACACGTTCAATCCATTCCTCCGGCAGACACGCGGCGTCGGGCACACCGTACGCCGCGTGACGGCGGGGTGGGCGACGACGCACACACGGGTGACTGTCGGAGGTCTCTTCCGCCAGCGACCCACGAACGGGACGCTGACCGGCGGAGCCGGGTCGATCGTCGGGGACGACGCTCGACCGTGCTGACGACTCCGTCGCGAGGGAATACTCCCCTCCTCGGCCGCCATTGTTCACCATCGAGGGCCACGGGCGCACCTCCTGCGGCCCGCTTTGCCGACAGCATCACGTTCCGGCACCGAGCGCGGTGACAGCACACCCGCTAGGGCATCCTAGGAGGCTAGGGGTGGACGGGTGGGGAGGTCCCCCGGAGCGTCGCGGGACCGGGGCGGCGTGGCAGGCTGTCAGGCATGGTGCTTGAGGTCGCGCTCATCGACGTACTGCCCGGACACGAGGACGAGTTCGCCGCCGCCTACGCGGCGGCGCATCCCATCATCGTCGCCGCCCAGGGCTGCCGCTCGGTCCGGATGACCCGGGGCATCGAGTCCCCCTCCCGGTTCGTCCTGCTGGTCGAGTGGGACTCGGTGCAGGCGCACGAGGAGAACTTCCGGGCCACCGAGGCGTTCGGCAGGTGGCGGGCACTGATCGGCCCGCACTTCGCCGGCCCGCCCCGGGTCGAGCACTTCGTCGACGTGCCGGCCTGAGGAAGTCGTTCCGGTCGATTCCTACTCAAGCGGACCTGTCGTACCCCGGGGCTATCGTGCGGCGCACGCGCGGCACACCGGCTCCGACGCGTTCGGGGGCGCCGGGTCCGGTGGTCACGCGGCTGGGGCGCACCTGGTGGCGCGGCGACGATCCGTGGCGTCCGGCCCGATCGACTGGCCTGCGTGACCAGCGCGGCGATAACCCGTGGCGTCCGGCCCACCGGCCCGGTTGACTGGTCCGCATGACCGAACGGGTGTTCCTGGTGACCGGGGTGAGCCGGCGGATCGGCATCGGCGCGGCAGTCGCCCGCACCCTCGCCGCCGACGGGCACCGGCTGCTCCTCACCGGCCTGCCCGACTACGACGACGCCCAGCCCTACGGCGGTGACCCGGACGGCGTACCGGCGCTGTTGGCCGAGCTGGGCGACGCCGCCGGCCACGTCGCCGCCGACCTGCTCGACCCCGCCACCCCGGCCGCCCTGGTCGCCGAGGCGGTACGCCGGCACGGTCGGCTCGACGCGGTGGTGGCGGCGCACGCCTATTCCACCCGCACCGGCCTGGGTGAGCTGGACGTGGCCCAGATCGACCGGCACCTGCTGGTGAACGTCCGGGCCACGCTGCTGTTGGCCGACGCGTTCGCCACCGCGTTCACCGCCGGGGCAGGTGGCCGGTTGGTGTTCTTCTCCAGCGGCCAGCGCCTCGGCCCGATGCCGGACGAGTTGGCCTACGCGGCCAGCAAGGCCGGCGTGGAGAACCTCACCACCCAGCTCGCGCCGCTGCTGATGCCCCGAGGGATCACCGTCAACTGCCTCAACCCCGGGCCGACCGACACCGGGTACGCCCCACCGGACGCACACGCCGCCGTGGCGGCGCTCTTCCCGGGTGGGCGTTGGGGCACCCCACAGGACGCGGCGCGACTGGTCCGCTTCCTCTGCTCACGGGAGGCGGACTGGATCACCGGCCAGGTCATCGACTCCGAGGGTGGGTTCCGCCGCCACGGGTGAGCCCGGAGCAGCCGCCCGCCGGGTGACCTGCGGCGTCCCGGGCACGACACCGCCGGCCCGGTCGGCGGCCTCCCGCCCGTCCCGGACAATGTCCTCGTCAGCCGGCGGCCCGGCCGCTGCGCCCGCGGGTGGATCGGCGGCGAGACCGGCCGCCTTTCGGCCGATCAGCTCCATCGTCTCCGCCGGGCTGAGCGCGGCGGCGGAGAGCCAACCGGTCATCCGGTCGTAGCGACTGACGTCGGCGTCGGAGGCCAGCCGCACGTCGGTGGTCAACGCCTCCAGCATCACCGTGCGCGGATCGGCCGGGTCAGGGAACGAATAACACGAGAAGGCGGTCAACGGGTACGCCCCACCGCGCGGAACCTCCGTACAGGGCACCACCCGGATCGTCACGTGCGGCAGCTCGGCCACGGCCAGCAGATGGTCCAACTGCTCGCGCCAGACGTCGTCGGGCAGACCGGCGGGATCGCAGACCCGCTCGTCGAGCAGGGCGGTGTAGCGCGGCGGATCGGGACGGCGCAACACTCCCTGTCGGGTGAGCCGGGCACGCAGATCGGCCTCGACGTCGACATCCGGGTGCAGCAACCGGCCGGCAGTGATCCGCAGCCGGGCGTAGCCGGGAGCCTGGAGCAGGCCGGGCAGCACCGTCGGCTGGTACTCCACGATGCTCGCCGCCCCCGCCTCCAACTCGGCGTAGGTGCGTTGCCGCTCGCTCATCTCGCCGAGCGCCTTCCACCAGCCGCGACCGGTCGCCGCGTCCCGGGCGATGACGATCAGCGCCTCGCGCTGCGGCGACGGGACCTCGTAGACGTCCAGCAGGTCGAGGACGTCGGCCAGATCGGGCCGGCTCTGCCCCAGCTCGATGCGGGACAGCTTCGAGGTGGAGGCCCAGCCCAACCGGGTACAGACCTGTTCCAGTGTCAGCGCCTCCCGTCTGCGTAACTGGCGCAGCTCGGCGCCGAGCCGCGCACGTCGAATGACAGGACTCGATGACAATGGCATCCCAGCCTCCCCACGAGGGAGGGTACGCAGGATCATCACCCAGGGCAACACATCGCTTGCTCAACGCAACATTTATCTGCACCGAAATCGGATACCGTCTGGTCGGCGGGCACGACCGCCGACCTGGCCGCCGCTGCCGCCCGGCCGTCGACGCCACTCGCACCACCCGCCGGTCCGCCGACGCCACTCAGCCCACCGCGCCACTCAGCCCGCCGGGCCGTCGACGCCGCGCGGTCGGGCAATGGGCCGGGGTCTCCAGAGCCGGTAGGCGCCTGACGACCAGGCCTTCCCGGCCAGCTCCCGGGCCGCACAGTCCCGGAAACCGTAGTCGGTGTCGCCCGTCACTTCACCCCGGCGGCGTCCATCCCGCGCAGTTCCTTCTTCAGGTCGGCGACCTCGTCCCGGATCCGCGCGGCCAGCTCGAACTGCAGTTCCCGGGCAGCGGCGAGCATCTGGTCGTTGAGCTCCTGGATCAGCTGCGCCAGGTCGGCGCGGGCCATGCCCTCCCGCGACGGCGTGCCCGCGGTGGCCCGGCTGCGGCTGCGGGTCTCCTTGACCGGCGCCTTGCCCCGGGAGAGCTGCCGGGCGGCCCCACCGATCCGCGAACTCTCGGTGTCCTCCGCCTCGCGGTAGATGTCGTCGAGGATGTCGTGGATCTTCTTGCGCAGCGGCTCGGGGCTGATCCCGTGCGCCTCGTTGTGCGCGATCTGCTTGGCCCGGCGACGGTTGGTCTCGTCGATCGCCGACGCCATCGAAGGGGTGATCTTGTCGGCGTACATGTGCACCTGGCCGGAGACGTTGCGGGCGGCCCGGCCGATGGTCTGGATCAGCGACCGGCCGCTGCGCAGGAAGCCCTCCTTGTCGGCGTCCAGGATCGCCACCAGGGAGACCTCGGGCAGGTCGAGGCCCTCCCGGAGCAGGTTGATGCCGACCAGCACGTCGTAGTCGCCCTTACGCAGCTCGCGCAGCAGCTCCACCCGGCGCAGCGTGTCGACCTCGGAGTGCAGGTAACGCACCCGGATGCCGTTCTCCAGGAGGTAGTCGGACAGGTCCTCGGCCATCTTCTTGGTCAGCGTGGTGACCAGCACCCGCTCGTCCCGCTCGGTACGCAGCTTGATCTCGTGCATCAGGTCGTCGATCTGACCCTTGGTCGGTTTGATCACGACCTCCGGATCGATCAGGCCGGTGGGACGGATCACCTGCTCGACGAACTCGCCCTGGGCCTGCTCCATCTCCCACGGGCCCGGGGTGGCCGACAGGAAGACCAGCTGACCGACCCGCTCCAGGAACTCGTCGAAGCGCAGCGGGCGGTTGTCGGCGGCGCTGGGCAGCCGGAAACCGTGGTCGATGAGCATCCGCTTGCGCGACGCGTCGCCCTCGAACATGCCGCCGATCTGCGGGATGGTGACGTGTGACTCGTCGACCACGGTGAGGAAGTCGTCCGGGAAGTAGTCGAGCAGACAGTGCGGCGGACTGCCGGGCAGCCGGCCGTCGATGTGCATGGAGTAGTTCTCGATGCCGGAGCAGAACCCGACCTGACGCATCATCTCCAGGTCGTAGGTGGTGCGCATCCGCAGCCGCTGCGCCTCCAGCAGCTTGCCCTGCCGTTCCAGCTCGGCCAGCCGCTCCCCCAGCTCGGCCTCGATGTCCCGGGTCGCCCGTTCCATCCGCTCCGGACCGGCCGCGTAGTGGGTGGCCGGGAAGATCAGCAGATGGTCGACCTCCTTGACCACGTCACCGGTGAGCGGGTTGAGGTAGTAGAGCTTCTCCACCTCGTCACCGAAGAGCTCGATCCGGACCGCCAGCTCCTCGTACGCCGGGATGATCTCCAGGGTGTCACCCCGGACCCGGAAGGTGCCCCGCTGGAAGGCCATGTCGTTGCGGGTGTACTGGATGTCGACCAGCCGGCGCAGCAGCTGGTCGCGGTCGAGCTCCTGACCGACGGTGATCCGGACGGCCCGGTCGAGGTATTCCTCGGGGGTGCCCAGGCCGTAGATGGCCGAGACGGTGGCCACCACGATCGTGTCGCGCCGGGTGAGCAGCGACATGGTCGCCTTGTGCCGCAGCCGCTCGACCTCCTCGTTGATCGAGGAGTCCTTCTCGATGTAGGTGTCGGTCTGCGGGATGTACGCCTCGGGCTGGTAGTAGTCGTAGTAGGAGACGAAGTACTCCACCGAGTTGTGCGGGAGCAGCTCGCTGAACTCCTTGGCCAGCTGGGCGCAGAGCGTCTTGTTGGGGGCGAGTACCAGGGTCGGCCGTTGCAGCCGCTCGATCAGCCAGGCCGTGGTGGCGCTCTTGCCGGTGCCGGTGGCGCCGAGCAGCACGGTGTTACGATCGCCACGCCGGACCCGACGCTCAAGATCGTCGATCGCGGCCGGTTGGTCGCCGGCCGGCTGGAAATCGCTGACGACCTGGAAGCGACCGTCGAGCCGGGGAATGTCGAGCGCCATGGTCCCCACGGTACGCCGCAGGTCCGACAAACCACCGCGACCACCGCCGGCCCCGTGATCAGCTTCGATATTGCCATTGTGGCCCACATCTGCGAGGGCTAGCCTGGACACCGTAGGCCGCTCGCGGCGGCCGACCGCGGCGGTGGCCGGGCCCTCGACAGGCTCCCACCACCCGGCACCTGGGGTCGCAGCACCCGGACATCACCGGCGTGCGCATCCCGGGTGGTCGCGCCCCTGGCGCAGACCGGCCCGCCGCGAGCGCCCCTGCATTCCCGGCAGACCCTTCGCCCCGGCAGACCCGCCGCCCTGACAGACCCTTCGCCCCGACCGACCCGCCGCCCCGGCCGTCGCGCCGGCGTCACCCCGCCCCGGGCCGGCCCGTTCAACCACACGTGGAGACCTCGTCCGACCGGCCGCGACACCCCTCCACAGCGCGCCCGCCACCGGCCGGACCCGGCCGACGACGCCCCGGCCGGCACCACCGGAAGGCCGGTACGCCGGTCGCCGTCGTCGAACCCACTGCGGTGGACGTCGACGAGAGCGCGCCGGGCCGTCGACGTACCGCCCTGGTCGCCCTGGGCGTGGTCGCCGCCACCTCCGCCGCCGCGCTGGTGGCCGCCCTGCTCAGCTGGGCACCCGCACCGGCGGAGCCGGCCCGCGCGCTGACCGGCGACGAGGCCGAGCGGCTGGCCGCCGTCCGGGTCACCACCTACCGGGACGTCCGGGCCGGGGTACGGGTGGCCGTCGGCACCGGGGCCGGCCGCACCGACCTGGTCGGCTGGGTCGACTGGTCCCGTCCGTTGGCCTACCTCCAGGTGGGCGGTCCGGGCGCCGGGCAGGACCGGGGACTGGTGCAGGCCACCCGGTCGGTGGTGGTGCAACGCCCCGACCCCACGGCGATCGTGACCCCGGCCCGGCCGCCGCTGGTGCCGCCCGGTGACCGGTGGCGGCTGCGCGACCTGCCGAGCGGGCGGGGCCTGGCCGGGGCGCTCGCCGTCCTCTTCGCGCTCGCCGCCGACCGGGCCGAACCGGCGGAACCACTGCGGGCCGGCGGCGGACGCTGGATCGGGCGGGACACCCTCGGCGGCGACCCGGTGGACGTCCTCCAGGCAGCGCTGCGGCCGGTCGGGCCGACCGCCGCACCGGCCGATCATCCGGTGGCGGGGGACGCGGACCCCCGCTGGTGGGTCGACCGGGACGCCCGGCTACGTCGCTGGGCGGGCCGGCTCGTCGACGGCACCCCGATCACCGTCGAGCTGGACCGGATCGACCGGCCGACACCGTGGCCGGTCGACGCGCTCGGTGGTCGGCCCGGACTGCCCCGGGCCCTCACCGACGAGGAGGTGGCACGGCTGGGCCGGCTGGCCACCCGGCTGCACACCGGCCCCGGGGCCGCCGTCACCGTGACCGCACCACTCGGCAGCGCCGCCAACCTGCGCGGCGCCGGCTGGCTGAGCTGGTCCGGTGGCGTCGCCTACCTGTCGGTCTCCGAGCTGGACACCCTCGGCCGCCGGACGCTGCTTCGCCGGGACCGGGCCGGCTTCGGCCGGGCGGACGTACCGGTCGGGCCGGACCTCGCAGCCCCCGGACCGCCGTCGGTTCCGCCGCTGCCGCCGCCGGCCCAAGCCGGTTGGCGGATCGGTGGGCAGCCGACCGACGGGCTGGACGTGCTGGTCGACGCGGCGTTGCGGGCCGGCGGGCCCGCCCCGGCCAGCAGCACGGCGATACGGGTACGGGGCGACCGGCGGGCCGGCCGACCGGTGGACGTGTTCGAGGTGCGCCACCAGGGCCAACGGCTGAGGTACTGGCTGGACCGTTCCAGCTTCCTGCATCGACTGGAGCTGCGCACCCCCGGTGGGTTGTGGGCACAGCTGGACCTGAGCCCCGGCCCGCTGCCGGCGGGAGTCGTCCCGCCCCGTCCGAAGCCGTCCCGCCCCCGACCCGGGCCCGCTGGCGTCACCGCGCGGCCCACCGCACCGGCCGGCAGGCGGTGAGGGTCAGGGGTGCCAGCCGGTCCGCGCGGCCCAGGCCTCCGCCCGCAGGTGCTCCTCCTCGCACCACGGGTCGTCGGCGGTGGCGGACGCCGCGCCGTCCGAGGCCACCAGCAGCAGGTACGCGGCCCGCTGATCGGGGTCGGCACGCAGGTGGTCACGCATCAGCAGGGCGTGACGCCAACCGGGCGATCCCGCCACCCGCAGGTGCACCCGGACCGGCCGGCCCGGGTCGGCGCTGCCGTGCAGCCGCTGCTGCCCGCTCTCGCTGGCCGCGCTGCCCATACCGCCTCCGCTGCCCGTACCGCCTCCGCTGGCCGTCGGCCGGGGGCTGTCCCCACGGGCCTCGGGCACCCTCGGGAACCCGGCGTCGGCGAGCCGCCGTGCCAACGGGCCGTCCGCCTCGGCCAGCGACGGCACGGTCACCTGCACGTCGATGACATTCCGCCCGGCCAGCCCCGCAACGGCGGTCGGGCCGACATGGTCGATCCGTAGGTCGGCCGGGGCGACCGCGTGCCGGATCCGGGCGGCGAGCCGGGCGTACTGCTGCGGCCAGGTCGGGTCCGGCTCGGTCAGCGCCGCCTGCCCGTCGGGGACCGCTCGGTGTTCCCGCACGTTGCGCTCGTAGGGCAGCAGCCGCTGCCACCAGAGGGCGTCCACGGCGGCGTGCAGCTCGTCGAGAGCGCCGTCGTTGTGGAGGACCACGTCGGCCGCCGCGCGACGGCGGGCGTCGTCGGCCTGGGCGGCGATCCGCCGCTCGGCCTCCGCACGGGTCATTCCCCGGTCCCGCCCCAGCCGCTCCAGCCGGATGTCCAGGGCCGTCTGCACCACCACCACCAGGTGGTACGTCGGTGCGAGCCCCACCTCCACCAGCAGCGGCACGTCATTGACCACCACCGCGTCGGTGGGTGCCGCGGCGAACAGTTCGGCGGTGCGGGCCCGTACCCGGGGATGGGTGATCTCCTCCAGCCGACGACGGGCGGCCTCGTCGGCGAAGACCACCGCGCCCAGCGCCGCCCGGTCCAGTGCCCCGTCGGCGGCCAGTACCCGGTCGGAGAAGGCGGCGACGATCGCGGCCAACCCTTCGCTGCCCGGCGCGACCACCTCGCGGGCGATCCGGTCGGAGTCGACGATGACCGCGCCCCGCTCTGCCAGCCGGGCCGCCACCGCGCTCTTGCCGGAACCGATGCCCCCGGTCAACCCCACCCTCAGCACCGACCCAGTCAACCGGATCGACTCCCGACCCACCACACCGCCCCCGCGCGTGCAGGACAGCCTGGCCCGACGGGTGCAGGACAGCGTGGCCGGACGGGCGCAGGGGCGGCCGAACGTACCGACCGGCGGGCAGGGGGGTCACCGCCGGGCCGATGTCCGACCCCGACGGGTGGCGGGGACGGGGAGACGGCGAGAGCCCCGCCCCGCGATCCGGGCTACCGGATCGGGGGCGGGGCTCTTCGTCGTCAGCGACGGCTCCCGGTCGGCGGCGACGTCAGACGCCGCACCGAGTGGGAGTAGCCGCAGGGATCACTTGCCGCCGGCGAGCTTCTCCCGCAGCGCGGCGAGCGCCTCGTCCGTGGCCAGGGTGCCGGCCGGCTCCTCGGCCTGCCGGCTCGGGGCCGACGAGCTGCTCGAGGTGGTGGTGCCACCGGTGGCGACCGGCGGGGCCGGGTTGGCAGCGGCCTCGGCGTCGGCGGCCCGGGAGGTCTGCACCTGCTTGGTGTGGGCCTCCCAGCGCTGACGGGCCTCGGCGTACTGGTTCTCCCAGGTCTCGCGCTGCTTGTCGTACCCCTCGAGCCACTCGCCCGTCTCCGGGTCGAAGCCCTCCGGGTAGATGTAGTTGCCCTCGGTGTCGTACGTCGCGGCCATGCCGTAGAGGGTCGGGTCGAAGTGCTCCTCGCCCTCGACGAAGCCCTCGTTGGCCTGCTTGAGCGACAGCGAGATGCGGCGACGCTCCAGGTCGATGTCGATGACCTTGACCATGACCTCGGAGCCGACCTGGACGACCTGCTCCGGGATCTCCACGTGGCGCTCGGCCAGCTCGGAGATGTGGACCAGGCCCTCGATGCCGTCGTCCACCCGGACGAACGCGCCGAACGGGACCAGCTTGGTGACCTTACCCGGCACGATCTGCTGGATCGCGTGGGTACGGGCGAACTGCCGCCACGGGTCCTCCTGGGTCGCCTTCAGCGACAGCGAGACCCGCTCGCGGTCCAGGTCGACGTCCAGGACCTCGACCTCGACCTCCTGGCCGACCTCGACGACCTCGGACGGGTGGTCGATGTGCTTCCAGGACAGCTCGGAGACGTGCACCAGACCGTCCACGCCACCCAGGTCGACGAAGGCGCCGAAGTTGACGATCGACGAGACGACGCCCTTGCGGACCTGGCCCTTCTGCAGCTTGTTGAGGAACTCGGTGCGCACCTCGGACTGCGTCTGCTCCAGCCAGGCCCGGCGGGACAGCACCACGTTGTTGCGGTTCTTGTCCAGCTCGATGATCTTGGCTTCGAGCTCGCGGCCGACGTACGGCTGCAGGTCACGCACCCGCCGCATCTCGACCAGGGAGGCGGGCAGGAAGCCGCGCAGCCCGATGTCGAGGATGAGGCCACCCTTGACCACCTCGATGACCGAACCGCGGACGACGCCGTCCTCGTCCTTGATCTTCTCGATCGTGCCCCAGGCCCGCTCGTACTGCGCCCGCTTCTTGGAGAGGATCAGACGACCCTCCTTGTCCTCCTTCTGGAGGACCAGGGCCTCGATGTGGTCACCGACCGAGACGACCTCGGCGGGGTCCACGTCGTGCTTGATCGACAACTCCCGAGAGGGAATGACGCCCTCGGTCTTGTAGCCGATGTCGAGCAGGACCTCGTCCCGATCGACCTTGACGACGGTGCCTTCGACAATGTCGCCGTCGTTGAAGTACTTGATGGTCTCGTCGATCGCGGCGAGGAAAGCCTCCTCGGAACCGAGATCGTCGTGGGTGACCCGGGTGGCGCTCGAGGGGGCCTCGATGCTGCTCGTCATGTGGGCGGTTGCTCCGGTCGGATGGGTTGTCACAGCAGGCGTGGTGTCGCAGTGACCCGTTCGCGCCAGCGGATCCGCCACCGGGTCCACCGAACGATCGCCAAGAGAAGATCATCGGTGCTCCGGTGACCGCGCACCTGCTCCCTGCCGAGGTACACGATCCACGAGCGCATCGTCTAGCCTACCCGCTGCATTACCACAGCGTGCAAGCCCTCCCGGGTCCTCGCGACCTCGTCAGCTGCGAAAGCGCATATTTCGGTGAGAAAGCGCCTCCGGTGTCTCATCCGTCACATCCACCCCACGGGACCGACAGCGTACGGCCGTCCGGCGCGCCGCGCACGCCGGGGTCCGGCGGGCGGCACCACCACAGGGCCTAGCGTGAGCGGGTGGGCGACGACGAGCGGGTGGACGACGACGAGCGGGTGATCCGGCGTCGGGTGGGCAACACCGAGACGCGATGGGCCAACCGCGGCTGGTGGGACGGCGATGCCGACGACTACCAGGCCGAGCACGGCGCGTTCCTGGGCGAGGTGGACTTCCGTTGGTGCCCGGAGGGGTTGCGCGAGTCCGACGTGCGGCTGCTCGGCGACGTGACCGGTCGGCGGGTCCTGGAGGTCGGCTGTGGGGCGGCGTCCTGTGCCCGCTGGCTGGCCACCCAGGGGGCGCGTCCGGTCGCCTTCGACCTCTCCGCCGGGATGTTGCGGCACGCCGCCCGCGCCGCCGGCACCAGCGGGGTACGCGTTCCGCTGGTGCAGGCCGACGCGCTGGCCCTGCCCTTCGCCGAGGCGTCCTTCGACATCGCCTGTACGGCCTTCGGGGCGATCCCGTTCGTCGACGACTCGGCGACGCTGATGGCCGAGGTGCACCGGGTGCTGCGCCCCGGCGGACGCTGGGTCTTCTCGGTGACCCACCCGATCGAGTGGGTATGATCTTGCTAGTATCTACCCATGACGTTGTTGAGCAGCCAGGACCGACGCGCCGCGATCTGCCTCCGCCTCTCTGACGATCCGCACAAGGGCACCAGCCGCGAGGGTGAAGGCATCGCGCGCCAAGGGGAGGACTGTGATGCCCACGCGGAGTACAACAGGTGGCCCGTGGCGCATCGGCTCGTCGACAACGACAAGACCGCGCTCCGCCGTCGGCCCGGCTTCGAGAGGCTGTTGAAGCTCATCGCGTCCGGTGAGATCAGTGTGGTCATCGCGTGGTCGAGTGAGCGACTGTTGAAGACGAAGACGGACGAGTATCGGTTCTACGAGACGTGTCTTGCCGCGCCTCACCCGGTGATCGTCTCCTACGCTCGCGGGATGACGTTCGACCTCTCGACGCCGCAGGGGCGCAAGTTCTTCGACAACGCGGCGAGTGACGCCCGGTACGAGACGGAGTTGAAGTCCGAGCGCCAGAAGCGGGCCAACCGGCAGCACGCCGAGAAGGGACGCCCGGCCCCCGGCCCCCGGCCGTTCGGGTACGAGCCTGACCGCGTGACGTTGCGGGAGAAGGAGGCCAAGGCGGCGAAGGACGTCTACCGGGCGATCCTTGCCAAGGGCAACCTCGCGTCCCAGGTCCGAGCACTGAACGATGCCGGACTACGTACCGGGCAGGGGAACCTGTGGCGAACGGAGACGCTACGCAAGTGGCTCACCAGCCCGCGCAATGCCGGCTTGCGTTCGCACCGGGGCGAGGTGGTGACCAAGGCAGCCTGGCCGGGCCTGGTGGATGAGGCCACGTGGCGGGCGGTCAAGAGCATCCTGGAGAACCCGGCACGTAGGAGAACCGGCAAGTCCGCCAAAGGGCTGAACACCGGGCTTGCGCGCTGTGGCGTCTGTGACGACACCGTCAACATGAGCGGCCAGTCGAAGACCGGAGCCAAGAACTACACCTGTCGCACCGGGAAGCACGTCAGTCGGGCAGTGGAGCCGGTGGACGAGCTGGTGAGCGATGTTGTCATCGCCCTCATCGAGCGAGACGGCGCTGACTTGCTCGTCGACCACGAGCGGCCCGACGTGGACGCGCTCCGTGAGGAGTTGGAGGCAACCCGGGTCCTGCTCAAGCAACTCGGCATCGACTACGCCAAGAAGCGCATCCCAAGGGCAACAATGCTCGCCGGAACCGAGGCTGCCGAGGCGGACATTGCCGAGATCGAGGCGAGGATGGCAGACGCTGGCCGGGTTGACGTTCTTGGCCCGGCCATTGCCGCCCCGGACGTACGGGCGTGGTGGCACTCCGACGAGATTACCAACGACCAGCGCCGCCAGATCATCGCAACGCTCATGGACGTCGCCATCCTGCCGGCAGTCCGGGGGCGGAAAGGGTTCGACCCCACGACTGTTCGGATCACACCGAAGAAGTCGACGCGGCCGACGAGCTGAGCTTGCCGCTCAGCGTCAAACTTTGGTCGGCCACCGAGATGCATCGATCGGGGCAAGCCACGCGGGATCGTCGCCCCGTCAGGGAGCCGCGACTCTCGCTGCGTTGTCCACTCGGAGTCGGAAAGCCGACAATCGATGAAGCATCGTTGCAAGGTGCTTCTATGTCACTTCGGATTGCTGTATTCATGCTAGATGGATTTCGATGTTGCCGAGACCGCTGCTTCCGTGATGCCTTACGTGACCGCTGCCGTGACAGCATATGGAGTCAGCACCCTTGACAAGGTTCGAAGCACGGTGATCGAGGGTGCTTCTGACGCTACGATTGGTATTGGGCACCACATTCTCAATCGCCTACTCCGCAGAGAGCAGTCCCGGCAGGTAATCGAAGGGGCCGTAACCGACATTGCGGCGGGGGAAGAGGGCGGCGACATCGCGCTGCAATTGCAGATCAGAAAAGCAATGGCGGCCGACCCTGATCTTGCACGCGAGATTGCGCATCTGCTGCCACAGGGCAACAACTTTCAACGATACGCCATCCAGAGGCAGACTAATTCCGACTCGGGTAGCATTATCAATGGAAACAACTTCGGGGGCATCAATCCAGCCTCCGGGGCGGCGATCTAATGGCAGCCTCTAGCCCGGAATGGGAATTGCCTTCGAGTCAGACAGTCTCCGGCTCCGGCTCCATCGTCAATGGCCACAACTTCGGCCATATAGAGATGGTGGACAGTAAGACTAAGGCCGTCCTGGACAAGATCTCGCATGATGCACCCAAGCTAGGTACGCTTCTAACGAAAGCGCTGCGAGACGGCGTAATTTCGCCTGACACCGCCCTGGCCCTCAGCGCGGCGGCGCATAATATTAACGCCGATGTTGCGGAAGCCCTCTGGGCGGCCAGCCGTAGCATTAATGTCGACGTTGCCGAGATGCTCATCGTCTCATCAAACAGCATTAACATGGAGGTTGCCTCAACCATCTCCAGGGCTGCTGGCGACCTCGAAAATGTCCCCGAAGGGCTCCGGGATATTGCCGCGGAGATGCGCGATATCACTGCCGAGATGCATGTGGCGGCTCAGGAAATCAGGGAGCTACTCGGCGCTGTTCGGGCGCACGGAGATTTTGATAGCAGCATCTCGGCCATTCTTGGCGCATCCGAGAACCTCGCTATGGCGGCTAGCCGCGTCGCTCCGCAGCCTAAGCCCGGACGCTTCTTATTGGGCATACTCATAGGTGTTCTATTGGTTGTTGTTGCCCTCGGCTTCTACGCTCATGGCGGTAAAGGCGCATAGTGTGTGATCTGGTAGCGAAGATTGTGTCTTTCGAATGATCAGCGCAAGTGTTGAGCGTTGTTCCTCAGTCAATGGAGGCCACCTATCGAGCAGTTTTCGCACGTGCTCGACGTGGCGCTGCTGTCGTCTACCCGCAGAATCACCAGGCAGCCCGTAAACGCGGCGCGTTGTACGGGTGGGGGTGGTTTCAAGGCCCATCAGGCTCACCCCCCATGCGCGCGTCGTGCGCCGCCTCCCGAGCGCTTTGCAGATCATCTGCGATGGCATCGGCGAACATGGCTTGTCCAGGCGTGTGACCGTTGCCGGTATAGGTCCACTGCTTGTCGGTGATGGTGTTCGGAGAGTCGGGCAAACGTTCCTCGGCTTGGTCGCGGCGGTGCTCCTCCCTCGCGGCGCGTAGTGCGGTATAGGTGGTGGAGTAGGCCCGGCTTTTGCTGGCGATGTGGCCTCGGTAGCCGAGCTGATGCGCCCACCGCCGCAGGTTCAGGGCCTTGTATTCCTGCCGTCTGCCAAGACTCCAGCAGGTGCGGATGAGCGTGCGTGCGTGCTCAGTGAGAGGAAGTACCGAGATCGTGATGGCGTCGCGGATGGGGCGGTCCACGGTGATGCCGGCGACATCGGGTTTGGTGACGTACTTGGCGATGTAGGAGGCCACGGCGCGTTCGGTGAGGTCGTCACCCTGGTGGCCGGGGAGGATGGGTCGGACATCGAGTTGTGCGCCGAACCGGAGGATGGCATCCAGGCCGGGCACGGCCAGGTGGACGCGGCGGGTGGCGGTGCGGATGGTCTGGATCAGCAGTGGCAGCGTTGCCCAGGCTGGCGGTGGGGTGGCAGGTGTGGGGCCGTCGAAGCGCATGACGGCGTGGAAGTGGACTGACCCGCGTCTCTGGTACTCGGTCACTTTGGCGTAGGCGATACGGACTGTCTTGCGTGCGGCGGTGCGGGAGATGCTCCGCGACGATGCGATGGCTTCGTACAGGTTGCGGTGCAGGCGTTGCCAGAGTTCGCGGGTGTGCGCGTTCCAGAGCACGGCGGCCGGGTAGTCGTAGCAGTCGCCGCAGATCGGGGAACCGGTCGGCGGATCGTCAGTTGCGTGGCGGTCGAGGCACCACAGGGGTCGGCCGTGGGTGCAGACGAGGCCGCGACGTGGGCGGGGCGGCCGGCAGGGCTTGTCGGTGGTGTGCCGGTGGACGGGGCCGAAGCTGGGCGCGGTGAAGGTGACGAAGACGCGCGGGTGCGTCCGTACGGTGTCGGGGACGGACTTGCCTCCGGCGAGCCCGGACACCACGAGTTGGTACGTGTCGCCCTGGTGCAGGCGGGCGCATGGTTCGCAGCGGGATTGGCGGCGGTTGCCGCAGGCGATGGTGAGTCGGCCGTGTGGTTGCTCGGCGCTGGTGAAGGCGTCCACCAGGCGGCCGGTGGTGGCGTCGACGGTCAGGGTGTGGCCGACGAGGTGAACGGGGTGTTGACAGCCGCCGATGTGGCGGATGCGGGCAAGCCATGCCCGGAAGTCGGGGTGGGTGGCGGTGGTCAGGATCTCTCGGTCGGTGAAGGTCAACCGTTGCAAATCTCCATTTGAGTGGCTTTCGCGCATGGGAATCCTCGTTGAGATAATCTCGGTTACAGGTTTCGCTGAAATTGTCGGAGTCGAACTCCGACAATCGATGACCTTGCGTGTTGGGCGGGTTCATCAATAGCGTTCACTTGAGGCACGGGGACGTCTTTCGATTAAGGGCCTGGATTTCCTGTGTGCCCATCCCCTGAGGTCAAGGTGAACGGCGATCGGCTGCACGGCTGTTGCCGGACACCCTCGAAGGAAGAAGAGGCGATGGTCAAACGGTTCGCAAGACTGCTACTCGCCGCAATGCTGGTGGCTGTCGGTGGGCTCACCGTGAGCGCCGCTCCCGCAGTCGCAGACTCCCGACCGAGCACGACGACGAAGGCGTACACCGAAGCCGTGACCGCAACTGGGGCGGACCAGTGCTCCAGTCCGGTGAGCGCACGGAAGGGTGCGTGGATCTGCCCGGACACGTCAAAGGTCCGGGCCAACGGCGGAACGTGCTCGGTGCTGGGGTGCTGGTACTACGTCGCGAACTACTGGGCCGAGTTCAGCGGCGATGGCATCTACGGCTACAACGGCACCACGTTGGGAAGTACCGAGTTCTTCATCGAGGTGAAGTTCAGCGGAGGCACCACTACGTCGAAGCCCTTCCAGTTCGAGTCGACGCGCGGCACGAAGCAGGTCCGGGCGTCGGGTGAGCGGCTGTACTTCAGCAGCGCCCACCCCGAGGGCTACCCCGTGAGCGGGGGTTCGACGTTGCAGACCTGGAGCGGTGGCCCGTATGGGGCCGGGGCCTTGGTGAGCTGCTTCGGATCAGGCGGCTACATCGCCTATGAGAGCACCGTCGCTCATGCCGGAGTGGCTCACCAGTTCGACTGGACGGACCCGTCCAGCTCGTACCCGGGCCGGTGGTACACCTTCGTCAAGAGCCCGAAGTTCCACCGCAACTCCGCCGGGGCGTACAACCTGGACGACCCGCCGCAGATGGGCAGCGCCTGGTACGGCTCGGGGTGGAGCCCGTCCTGACGCACCTGAGACGAGCGGTACCTGAATAACACCAGACGGTCGAGCCCCGCGTGACCAAGCGAATGATCACGCGGGGCTCGATCCGCTTTCCGGTTCGGATCTCAGTCAGTCCGGTAGCATCCTCCGCATGGAGCAACCTCGCCGCCGAACGAATGCCTATTATCTTCCGCCCGAGATTCGTGACGAAGAAATCGCGCCCGCACAGGTGATAACCGATCCCCGCCCCGGGCACGGCACGGTGTATATACATAAAGGCCGCAACCTGGAACGGGAAATTGTCTGGGCTGCCAGTTGGGTAGACGAGATGCCAGGTGGTCAGACGGCCGGGGTGGCGGGAATTGAAGGCACCCGCGACGAGGTTCTGAGGTGGGCGAGGTCGCGTCCGGCGGCGGCGCTTGTTGTGCCGGTTGAACGGGAACCGTACTGGATTCCGGCACCCGACAATGACGACGAGATTGACATTTAGGTTCGGTCAGCCTCGGTGCGTGTCTCCCTTCACGGGTTCGGCGGGGTCAGCCCTGGTAGTCGCGGTGCCAGGTGTGCTGTCGCGGTGATGACGGTGTCCAGGGTTTCTGGTGGCAGGTAGACCGAGCGGGCACGAATCCACCCGGCCTCATTGGCGGTGGTGACCGCGATGCCCTTCGCGGCGGGGTCGATCTGCTGGGCGGCTTCCACCGCGTCGGGGTAGAGGTCACCTAGCGTCATGTCGACGGTTTCCTCATCGTTGACCCGTAGGCAGATCCGTCCGGCGAGCTGGGCGCGTAGTGCGGTCACGCCGGGGCCGAGGTCGGAGCCGACCCGTTGCCCGGCCACGACCAGATGCACGCCGAGGGCCGCGCCGAGTTGCGCCAGCCGGAGAAGGTTCGTCGTGGCCCGGAGGGCTTCGTCCTTGTCGGCCCGTGAGGCGACAAGGTACAGCTCAGCCAACTCGTCGACCACGACGATCACCGGAACAGGTCGCAGGGCCGGCGGGAGTTGCCAGATGTTGCGTGCCCCGTGCTGGCGGCACAGACGCATCCGTTGTTGTGTCTCCGTGACGAGTTGCGCCAGGACATCGGCCGCTTCCGCCCGGTCCGTGGCGAGCGCGGACAGGCGGGGTGCGTGGGGGGCGAGTTCCATACCGCCTTTGCAGTCGATGCCGACCAGGGCGATCGGTCGGGCCGCCCACCGTGCCACGGCCGCGTTGATGAGCGTGCTCTTGCCCGACTGGGTAGCCCCGGTGATGAGCCAGTGCGGGAAAGTGACCAGGTCGATCACCCATGGTCGGCCGTCTTCCCGGTGACCGACGTTCGCCGCCAGGTCGCCCGGAACAGCCGCCGCATCGGCCCCGGCGACGACAGTCGGGGTCGTGCTGGCCGCCGCCTCGATGGCCGCTCCTCTGTCGGAGCGGGACGTCCCCGCAGCCGATGCCGGGGCGGGACCGGTGGCCCAGTCGGCGGCATCGTCGCGGTGGTTGGTGGTGAGGGGATCGGCGGTGAGGATGGTCAACCGGACCCGGCCGCGTTGCCTCGGGTCGACCCGGACGGCGTGGACGCGCCATGCGTGGGCCATCGCTTCCGCCGCGTTGACGAACGGCTCGGGGATCTGCCCGGGGTGCAGCAGGATCACCGCCGTTGCGCCGAACGTGCGGGGTCGGATGCGGGTCAGGAGCGGCAGGACCGGCATGATCGGTCGGCCCTTGACGACCAGCGGCCCGAGTTGCCCGGTGGTCGGCCGGTCGGTGCCGGTCAGATCGGCGTTGAGGCAGAGGTGCCGCCAGGAATGCCGCATCCGTATCCGCATCAGCGGGAACCCGACCACGTACCAGTGCACGCGGGGTGCCAGCCGGTGGAGTAGCCGCGACATGACGAGCAGCAGCACGAGGGCGGCGGCCACGGTCAGGGCGACGGTGATGATGGTGGGTAGCCATGCCTGGAGCCGTTCCAGGGTGACCCCCGGAAAACGCGGCGTGAAGCCGGGAATCCCGGGGGTCATCGATGGTGACGGCGCGGGCGTTGGCGGTGGTGCCAATGCCGGCGGCATCAGTCAGTCCTCCGTTCGGCACATCGGGTGGTGGGTGGCGTAGTCGGACTCGTCGGCGTAGGTGCCGTTCAGGTTCAACCCGTGGGCCAGGACGCCGGCCAGCCAGCGGCACCGCGCCGCCATCTCACCGAGGTAGCCGGCCAGCTCCGCGACAAGGCGGGACCGGGCAGCCGGCGGCGCGGACTCGATCGCGTCGGTCAGGCCGGCGACGTCGGAGGCCATGAGCCGGATCACGTCCAGTTCGCTGGTGCCGGGCCGGTCATCGGCCCAGGTGGCTTCGGCGGCGGTCATGCGGTGCCCTTAGCGCCGCGCTCCCGCTGGGGCGGACCCGGCACCACACCAGGCGAGGAAGCACCGCCGGCCGCGTTGCCGGGTCGCTTCGGGTAGATCGATGCGGCCTTGTAGGACAAGCCGTGTCGGCCCTCGATCTCCCACGGCGACACGTCCAGCTCGGTCACGCCGACCGGGCTTCCCTCCGTGACGCCTTCGGGCTCGGCGGAGGTCTGCACGTCGATCACCGACGCCTTGCGGGTGCCTGCTCGACGTACCGCGATCCCGGTCACCCACAGGTGGTTACCGTCGCGGTCCTTGCGTTGTTCGCCGTCGAGGTCGGTCTTGGGTTCGGGTGCGGCCACGCAGAGCAGGCCGGACAGACGAGAAAGATCAACAGGAATGCTGTTCACGAAAAGCTCCAAAGACAAGGGGTTTGGTTGGGTAGTGCAGGTTGTGCGGTGGTGCAGGTAGTGCAGGTGGTGCCTGGTCGGGAC
Organism: Micromonospora sp. NPDC051925; assembly: GCF_044548625.1. Taxonomy (NCBI): domain Bacteria; kingdom Bacillati; phylum Actinomycetota; class Actinomycetes; order Micromonosporales; family Micromonosporaceae; genus Micromonospora; species Micromonospora sp. NPDC051925. Next base: position 273,802 of record NZ_JBIUCH010000010.1, read on the forward strand.
AGGGGCAGCGGAGCGGGCCATCAGGGCGGGCCGCGACTCCGGCAAGTCGGCACGAGGCACGACCGGATCGGTGCGGTGACAGTGGCGCAGGCGTGACGGGACATGACGAACCTCCAGACAGACAGGCGAGAACGGATGACGCCGCCCGAGGACCGGGACGACTTCGACGCGACCCGCACGAGCGGACGGCCGAGCGGGATCGGCGTAGACGCTCGCGCACCCGGGTTCCGGCGATCAGGGCCAGGACGACGGAGGCGCGAGGGCAGCAGGGTCAACCCCCCGGAAGCCGGGGTGCGTACGAGTTTCCCTACTTAGTACTCCAACGTCACTTGGCTTCGGCGTTGGGCGTGGCGTGGGCGTGAAGACGGCCACCGCGTTGATCATCGATGGTTTGTGAGGACAACCGAAGA
>NZ_JBIUCH010000011.1:0-28602 GCF_044548625.1 Micromonospora sp. NPDC051925
TGATCTTTGTCTGGAAACTCAGATCATGGACAGGGTCCTCCCCATATCGCTAGACCTAGACCACTACGAATCCCCCCGATGGTCAAAACACGAGGGAGGGGCCCGGACGACCGAGGTCGTCCGGGCCCCTCCGCGTCCCGGCCCGTCGGTGATCCACTCAATGGGGGCGATATTGCGGTGTCGGGGCGAGCGGGATACCGCAACATCGGCCCAAGGGAGTGGATCATCGGCACCAACCCCGTTGGGCGAGGACGTCGCGCACCTCGCGGAGCACGGCTGGGAAGTCGCCCCGCAGGCGACGGCTGGTCACATGCAGCACGACCCAGCCGGCAGCGACCAACTGGTTGAGACGGCGGCGGTCCCGGTGCATCTGGTCCGGGTCGGTGTGCCAGTGGCCGTCGTACTCCACCGCCACCCGGAACTCAGGCCACGCCAGATCGGGATGCAGCACCAGACCGGACGGCAGCCGTACGGGATGCTGGGCGACCGGCCGGGGCAGGCCGGCCAGCACGAGCCGGACCCGCAGGTGTGACTCGGGTGGCGACTGTGCGGCCGGGTCGGCCAGTGCGAAGACCCGGCTGGCCCGTCGACCGCCCCGCCGGTCGGCGAACCGCTGCGCGATCTCGGCGAGCGCGGCCGGGCTGGTCAGGCCGCCGCCGAGCAGTGCGTCGACGATCCCCACCGCGCGGACCGGCTCCAGCCACGCCGCTGTCTCCCAGGCGGCGAGCGCAGGAGACGACCGGGGTGGGCTGATCGGCATCGGAGGCGGGTCGAGTGTGGTGGCCGCAGGGAGCCCGAGTGGGATGGCTGCAGAGCGGTCGGGCTGGGTGGTCCCAGGGAGCCCGAGCCTGGTGGTCTGAGGGGGGTCCGACCTGGTGGTCTGAGGGAGGTCCGACCTGGCGGTCCGAGGGAGGTCCGACCTGGTGGTCCCTGGGAGGTCGAGTGGGGTGGCTTCAGGGTGATGGTCGGACGCGGGCGGTCGCCGGGGCCCGGCCGGTCCGCCGGCGTCGGCAACGGAATGCACCCGGATACCACCCGGGGAGCCGAGCCGTACCCCACCAGCGGAGCGGGGCCGGACGCCACCGGGGGAGGTGACCGTGGTGGCTCCCTGGGAGCCGACCCGCGCCGCCCGGGGCACGAGCACGTGCACCTCGTCACCGAAGCCGGCGGCGTGCTCCACCCCGTGCAGGTACGCCGCCGACGGGCCGGCGATGACCGACCCGGCGGGCATCCGGAGGACGGCGGCGCGGCAGATCAGGGCGTGGTCCCGGTCGAGGCGGGCGTCGGCATAGACGTCGTGACCGAGGCGGAGCCAGGCTGCCCCGCGTAGTTGGTGCCGGGTGAGCAGGCCGCGCCGGATCGCGTCCGAGCCGCGGAACACCTGCCAGGCGAGGGGCTCCGGTCGATGCGGTTGAGGTGGCATGACGCCAGCCTCGGACCGTCCGGCCGCCCGGCGACACCCCTGTGGACAACCGCGCTCGCCCGCGATCCCTGACCCTGTGGACAAGCCCCCTCACGCCGTGTCATGTGGTAGGGCGGCGCAACCGATCCGCCGCCCACTACCAACGCCCGGACAGGTGGGTGACCGGCGATGGTGCGACTTGATCGACTCACGTGGGCCGAAGTTGCGGGGTGCGACTCGGCGGGACACCGCTACCACGGCCCACGTGAGTCGATCATCCTCGCTCTCCCCGACGGTGCGGACGGTCAGGACAGCGCGGCGGCGATCGTCTGGGCGGCGGTGGTGACCTGCGGGCCGACCGTGTCGACCGGCAGCGGGGCCAGCGAGATCACCCCGACGCTCGCCTCCAGGCCGGGTACCCCGAGCACCGGCGCGGCCACCCCGTACGCCCCGGCCTGCAGTTCCCCGGCGGTGCTCACCGGGCCCGCGATGCCGGCCCGGCCGGCGAGGACGGCCCGCCCAGCGGCCCCGCGTTCCAACGGGTGCCGGGCCCCCGGCCGGTACGCCACGTGGAACGACGTCCAACTCGGCTCGACCACGGCCAGGGCCACCCCCTCGCCGCCCTCCACCACGGTCAGGTGCGCGGTCGCCCCGGTCTGCTCGGCGAGGCGACGCAGCGAGGGCAGCGCCCCCTCGGCCAGCAGCGGCTGGGCCCGCCGGGCCAGGTGCAGCACGCCGACGCCGAGGCGCAGCCGACCGTCGCCGCCCCGACGCAGCATCCCGTGCCCGGTCAACGCGCCGACCAATCGGTAGACGGCGGCCCGGCCGATACCGAGCCGGTTGGCGGCCTCGGTGACGGTCAACCCGGCCGACGCGTCGGCCACCAGGTGCAGCAGGCGCAGGCCCCGGTCCAGCGTCTGCGCCGTCTCCCCGCCCGGGGGCGTCCCGTTACCCGGCGCACCGGACCCCGCCGTCGTCTCCACAGCACGCAGCGTACGACCCGGCTCGGGCCGACCCCGGAAAGCACGGACAGCTACCCTGGTACGGTGACGCTACGCCTGTATGACACCGCCGCCCGATCGGTGCGGGACTTCGTCCCGCGGGAAGCCGGCAAGGTGGGGGTCTACCTGTGTGGTCTCACCCTCCAGGCACCACCGCACATCGGCCATCTTCGCTCGGGCGTCAACTACGACGTGTTGCGGCGCTGGCTGTCGGCCGCCGGCTTCGAGGTCACCTTCATCCGCAACGTGACCGACATCGACGACAAGATCCTGGTCAAGGCGCAGGAGCAGGGCCGCCCGTTCTGGTCGATCGCGTACGCCAACGAGTTGGTCCTGGCCCGGTCCTACCGCGCGTTGAACGTGCTGCCGCCGACGTACGAGCCGAGGGCCACCGGGCACATCCCGGAGATGCACGAGCTGATCGCCCGGCTGGTCGAGACCGGGCACGCCTACCCGGCCACCGACGGCTCCGGCGACGTCTACTTCGACGTGGCCTCCTGGCCGGCGTACGGGTCGCTGTCCGGTCAGTCGCCGGACGACATGCAGTCCGCCGGGGACGCCCCGGAGCGGGGCAAGCGCGACCCCCGGGACTTCGCGCTCTGGAAGGGCGTCAAGCCGGACGAGCCGGCCGACGCCTACTGGCCGTCCCCGTGGGGCCGGGGTCGCCCCGGCTGGCACATCGAGTGCTCGGCGATGTGCCTGCGTTACCTCGGCGCGGAGTTCGACATCCACGGCGGTGGACTCGACCTGACCTTCCCGCACCACGAGAACGAGATCGCCCAGTCACAGGCCGCCGGGCTGCCCTTCGCCCGCTGGTGGGTGCACCACGGACTGCTCAGCATCGGCGGCGCCAAGATGGGCAAGTCGCTGGGCAACGCCCTCGACCTGAGCTACGTCGACTCGCTCGGGGTACGCCCGGTGGAGCTGCGCTACTACTACGCGGCGGCGCACTACCGCTCCCGGATCGACTACTCGGAGGACGCGCTGCGTGAGGCCGCGGTGGCGTACCGGCGGATCGAGGGGTTCGTCCAGCGGGCCGTCGAGCGGGTCGGTGCCGGGCCGCTCGGGGAGCTGCCGGCCGGGTTCGTCGCCGCGATGGACGACGACCTCAACACCTCCGCCGCGCTCGCCGTCCTCCAGGCGACGCTGCGGGACGGCAACACCGCGTTGGCCGGCGGCGACGATGTGACCGTCCGCACGACCCTCGCCGCCACCCGGGCGATGCTGGATATCCTCGGCGTCGACCCCCTCGACCCGGCCTGGACCGGCGGCGGTCGCGCCGACGACCTGCGCGGCGTGGTGGACTCCCTGATCGCGCTGGCCCTGGAACAGCGCGCGCAGGCCCGCAGCCGCAAGGACTGGGCCGCCGCAGACGCCGTACGGGACCAGCTCAAGCTGGCCGGTGTGGTGGTCGAGGACACCCCCCAGGGCCCCCGTTGGACTATTGGAGAGCAGGACTGATGGCCGGCAACTCGCAGCGCCGTGGCCGGCGACTGACACCGAAGGCGGGCGCCCCCAAGGGCTCCGGTGGCAAGAACAAGGACTCCCTCGCGGGCCGGGGCAAGACCCTGCCCGCCGACGAGCGACCCTGGCACAAGGCGTACTCGGGCACCGAGAAGCTGCCCCAGCGCACCGCCTGGAAGCAGGACAAGGAGCGCCGGTCGGCGGCCGAGGAGGGGCGTGCCCCCAAGATCGGCCAGCCCGGCACCAAGGACACCACCTGGGGCCGGGGCACCCGTGGGATGGCACCGGTCCGGGCCGGCGCGGGCGGTCGGGGCGGCAAGCCCACCGGCCGCAGCGGTCCCCGGGTCGCGCCGGGACGCAAGTCCAACCCGTCCCGGGACACCCCGGAGCTGCTGGTCGGCCGGAACCCGGTGCTGGAGGCGCTGCGCGCCCAGGTGCCGGCGACCGCGCTCTACACCGCGCAGGGCATCGACGCCGACGACCGGATCAACGAGATCACCCGGACGGCCGCCGACCGGGGCATCGCCATCCTGGAGATCAGCCGGGCCGAGCTGGACCGGATGACCGGTGGAGTGCTGCACCAGGGCGTCGGCCTGCAGGTGCCGCCGTTCGCCTACCAGCCCTTCGAGGACCTGGTGGCCGCCGCGTTGGAGCAGGCCGCCCCGCTGCTGGTCGCGCTGGACGGGGTGACCGACCCGCGCAACCTGGGTGCGGTGATCCGGTCGGCCGCCGCGTTCGGCGCGCAGGGTGTCTTCGTACCGGAGCGCAGGGCTGCCGGGATCACCGCGACCGCCTGGCGGACCAGTGCCGGCGCGGCGGCGCGGGTGCCGGTCGCCCAGGTCACCAACCTGACCCGGTCGCTGAAGGCGTGCCAGGAGGCCGGCTTCATGGTGGTCGGCCTGGACGCCGACGGCGACACCGACCTGTACGACCTGGAGGCCGCCGTCGGCCCGCTGGTCGTGGTGGTCGGCTCCGAGGGACGCGGGCTGTCCCGGCTGGTCGGGGAGACCTGCGACCTGACCGTCAGCATCCCGATGATCTCCGAGGTGGAGTCGTTGAACGCCAGCGTCGCCGCTGCGGTCACCCTCGCCGAGGTGGCCCGCCGCCGCGCCGCGGAGAGCTGACCGACCGCTCCCCCGGGGAGACAGCATGCGAAGAAGGGGCGGTCCGCCGAAGCGGACCGCCCCTTCCCGCGTGGATCAGATCCGGTGGCCGGTGGCCGCGTTGAAGACGTGGCTGCGACCGGCGCGCGGCTTGACGAACACGGTGTCACCCATGTTCGGCATGGTCCGGCGGTCGGTGCGGACCACGAAGCGCTCCTCGTGGCCCTCCAGTGCGGCGTGACCGTAGACGTTGGCGTCCGAGCCGAGGTCCTCGACCAGCTCGACCACGACCGGCATACCGCCCTCGGTCGGGCTGACCAGGTCGCAGTCCTCCGGGCGGAAACCGACGGTCACCTTGTTGTCGCCACCCTCGCCACGGGCCGCCTCGACCTGCTCGCGGGTCAGCGGGATGTGCAGCTCGGCGAAGGCCGCGCCCCGGTCGTTCAGCGGGACGGTCTTGATGTTCATGGCGGGAGAGCCCATGAAGCCGGCGACGAAGACGTTGGCCGGGGTGTCGTAGAGCGCACGCGGGGTGTCCACCTGCTGGAGTACGCCGTCCAGCATGACCGCCACCCGGTGACCCATGGTCATGGCCTCGACCTGGTCGTGGGTGACGTAGACCGTGGTGATGCCGAGCTTCGCCTGGAGCGAGGCGATCTGGGTACGGGTCTGCACGCGGAGCTTGGCGTCGAGGTTCGACAGCGGCTCGTCCATGAGGAAGACCTGCGGCTCGCGGACGATCGCCCGGCCCATCGCGACCCGCTGGCGCTGGCCACCGGAGAGCGCCTTCGGCTTGCGGCTGAGGTACTCCTCCAGCTGGAGCAGGCCGGCCGCCTCCTTGACCCGCCGGTCGATCTCGGCCTTGGGGGTCTTGCGCAGCTTGAGGGCGAACGCCATGTTCTCGTACACCGACATGTGCGGGTAGAGGGCGTAGTTCTGGAAGACCATCGCGATGTCGCGGGCCTTCGGCGGGAGGTGGGTGACGTCCCGGTCGTCGATGTAGATCGCGCCGTCGTCGACGTCCTCCAGGCCGGCGAGCATCCGCAGGCTGGTGGACTTGCCGCAACCCGACGGGCCGACCAGGACGAGGAACTCCCCGTCGCCGATCTGGAGGTCGAGCTGGTTGACCGCGGGGCGTTCGGTGCCCGGGTAGATCCGGGACGCCTTCGCGTACGTGACCGTAGCCATGGTGGTGCGCTTCCTTTCACCGGCAGGAACGTGCCGGACGATCCGAGTGAAGGAGCTGTCGGCACCCACGGTGCCGACCCGCGGACCACATCCGGGGAACGGCCGGAGCCGTCCCAGGTGTCATCCGCGTCACTGCACGGTAAACGGGATTTCCACTCATGCCAAGACGGGATACATCGAGTGGGACGGACGGCATACGCATTTCGGTCAGGCGGGCACGGCCGGGCATCAATCCCCTCGCCTGACGGGGCTCCGACGCATCGATTCGTCGGCGGCGCGGGCGCGGGATTGACGTTTTCCATGCTCGGACACCCTGCCGGCCGGGATTTCCCGACGTCAGTCGCTATGCTGACCTCGCACCACGCGCCCCTGTAGCTCAGCTGGCCAGAGCACTCGCCTTGTAAGCGAGATGTCGCCGGTTCGATCCCGGCCGGGGGCTCCAATTCCACAGCACGGCCGCCACTGGCGTTGCCGCTTGTCGATTCGTCGTCCGCGGTCGGGTGTCCCGGTCGGCCACCCCATACCGGAGCCGGTCGCCGACTTCGTGACGGAACGGTCACTTCCGGTACGGGTGCCCAGCTGGTTGGGTGGGAGGACTCCATCCAACCATCTGAGACGGGGTGCCCCATGACCCGCATCGTCCCGCGTCGGCTTTCGGCCGGTCTCGCCGCCGGCCTGCTGGCGGCAACGCTGATCACGCCCGGCGTCGCCACGGCCGCGCCGAAGCCGAGCAGTGTCCCGGCCTGCCTGATGCAGCCGCTGCCCCTGCCGGCCGGCGTGAGCCTGACCGGCAGCCCACTGTACGTCGATCCGACCGGCCGGTTCATCGTCAACCACGCCGTGCGGACCACCGACCAGGGGCGGGAGTCGCTGTTGCTGCGCTGGGAGGGGCCCCGGGTCACCGTGTTGTTGACGAACCCGCCCGGCGCGCTGGTCGCTGTCAACCGGCAAGGCGTGCTGATCGGTGACAACTACAACAGCACCGGCAACCGGCCGTGGCGTTACCGGGACGGCCGGCTGGATTCGCTGCCCGTCGCACCGAACGGAATCAGTGCCTACGTCACGGGCATCAACAGCCGCGGTGACATCGTCGGTTTCGGCGGTTATCTGGAGGAGCCGGTACCCCTGCTCTGGCCGGTCGACCGGCCGGGCACCGTCGAGGTGATCGAGCCCGGCGGCATACCGGTGGCGATCCTCGACGACGGCACCGTCGTCGGCGCGGCCCCCGCCGGGGAGGACCGCTCGTCGCACGTTGCCGGGGTGCGTCGGGCCGGTGGGCGGGAGGACGTCCCGCCGCCCGTCGCCTGGGTGCGTCGTCCCGACGGGCGGATCGACCGGCTCACCGCCCCCGGGGCGGTGAAGTCGTCGGTGTGGGCGGCCCGGGGGAACTGGGCGGTCGGCGAGGTCGCCGACACGGCAAACGGTCAGTACGACCGGATGGTGCGCTGGGACCTGCGTACCGGAGTGGCGACCCCGGTGAAGCCCGGCCTGCTGGGCGTGGCGGGCGTCAACTCCGGCGGTAGCCTGATCGCCGGATCAGTGGTCGACCACCTTGACCACCGGGTTCCGCTTCGCAGCGTCGCGTCGGACCCGGTGACCGGGACCGTCGCCGATGCCATCGCCGACAACGGGACGGTCGTCGGCCGGGCCACCGGCCTCCAGCTTTCTCTCCCGATGCGCTGGAGCGGCTGCTGAGCGTCGCGGACCTGGGACGGCCACCGTGCCGCCCGGTCGCGGCGGGCACTCGTCGGCCGGTCCGGATGGGTAGCCTGGTCGGCGCGGAGCGGGGACGACGGGCGGGGGCCGATGAGTCGTGCGGTGGAACAGTCGAACCGGGCCATGCTGCGGGCCCGGGATGCGATGGACCGGGCGTACGCCGAGCCGCTGGACATTCCGGCGCTGGCCCGGATCGCGCTGGTCTCCGAGGCGCACTTCATCCGCACCTTCCGGGCCACCTTCGGCGAGACCCCGCACCGCTACCTGCAACGACGTCGGGTGGAACGGGCGATGTCGATGCTGGTGGAGACCGACCGGGACGTCACCGACATCTGCTTCGCCGTCGGGTTCAGCAGCCTCGGCTCGTTCAGCCGTACCTTCCGGCAGATCGTCGGCGAGTCGCCCAGCGAGTACCGCAGCCGGCGGTCGGCCGGCGACGGTTCGGTGCCGAGCTGTTTCACCAAGGCATGGGCCAGGCCCAGCAGTTTTGGATAAGCAGCAGGTCAGGGGCCTGGCCTAGCGTTCCCGGCATGACGATGAACGCGATCACCCGCTCCCAGCTCTACGTCCTCGACCAGGACGAGGCGCTCGACTTCTACGTCGGCAAACTGGGCTTCGAGATCAACACCGACCAGGATCTGGGCTTCATGCGGTGGCTGACGGTCAACGTGCCCGGCGACCCGCAGCGTGAGGTGCTGCTGGAGAAGCCCGGCCCGCCGGCGCTGGACCCGGCGACCGCCGAGCAGGTCCGGGAGCTGTTGACCAAGGGCGCGATCGGCGGTTGGCTGAGCATCACCACCGACGACGCCCACAAGACGTACGAGGATCTGGTCGCCAGGGGCGTCGACATCACCGACGAGCCGACCGAGCGCCCGTACGGCATCGACTTCGGCATCCGCGACCCGTTCGGCAACCGCATCCGCATCGGCCAGATGTTCCCTCGTCCCTGAGCGTGGCACTGCCGCCCGAGTGCCGGGAGTGAGCGGCGTGGTCGGCGGGCTACCGTCGGCCGGTGACCACGCCGAGTTTCCCCGACCTGCCGAAGTGCGAGTTCGCCTTCCCTGGTCCGTTGCGCGACCAGCTCGTGGCCGCCGTGCTCAGTGGGGCGAAGACCGCCACCACCGGTCTGCTCCAGGACTACGAGCGTGACGGTGAGCCGCTGCCCGTCGTCGGTGACCGCGCGGTGGTGGTCGACTCCGCCGACCGTCCGGTCGCGGTGATCGAGGTGACCGAGGTCCGGGTGGTCCGGCTCGGCGACGTCGACCCCGACCACGCCCGGGACGAGGGGGAGGGGCACGACTCGGTGACGGCCTGGCGGGCCGGCCACGAGGAGTTCTGGCACGGGCCCGACTACCTGGGCTGGCTCGGCGACCCCGGGTTCCGGGTGGACGACGACACCCTCGCCGTCGCCGAGCGCTTCCGGGTGGTCGGGTGAGGGCGGCGTGCCGATGCGGGTGGTCGGGTGAGGGCGCGTGCGGATGTGGGTGGGCGACTGCGGGTGACCGGGCGCGGGTGGCTCGGCGTGGCTGACCGGTCAGCCGGTGGGGCGTTCCAGCTCGTCCCGGACGGTCAGGAAGTCCTCCTTGCGGTCGGGCTGCTTGGCGGCGGTCAGGAAGACCACCACCCCGGCGATCTCCGGGTCGGCCCAGGCGCAGGCGGTGAGGTGACCCTCGTCGGCGGTACGCCCCCGCCCGCACCGGGCCTCGCCGCCGAACCGGCCGAACTCCACCGTCCTGGGCTTGGGAAGCCTGTACGGGGCCAGCAGTCGGGTCAGCGTCGCCTGCGGGTCGGCGATGGTGCCCGAGACGGCGCTCACGATGATCGTCTCCGGGGTGGGTCGGCCGCGACCGTACGTCCCCTCGGTGGTGCTGGTGGCCGGGGCGGCCTCCCGGGTCAACTCGTCCAGCCGTATCCGGGGCAGCCCGGCCGGTAGCCGGACATCCGAGCGGGGCATGCCCAGCAGGGTGTCCGGGGTCCGCAGCGTCCGGGCCACCGGCGACGGGGCGGGGTTCGCCGCCGGTCCGTCGTCGGGCACCGCGCAGCCCGTGGCCAGGACGGTGGCGGCCACCGCCGGAAGCACACCGACCAGGCCGACCGCCCGGCGTTGCCCTGACAGGCCAACCGCCCGGCGTGGACCGGCCGGGTCGTTCGGTCGGCCTACCCCGGCCGGGTCGGTGGGCTGGTCTACCCCGGCCGGGCCGCTCGGTCGGCGTATCCGGGCCGGGCCGCTCGGTCGGCGTATCCCGGCCGGGTCGGTGGGCTGGCCTGCCCCGGCCGGGTCGGTGGGTCGGCGCGGACCGGCGGGTCGGTTCTTCGGCACAACGCTCCTCGCGGGAATCGGAGCGGGTAGGTTATCCGACCGGTGCCGCCCGGGATGCGGTTCCCGGGGCGGCATCGGTTCGGCATTCTGTCGCCAACCGGGATCGCGACGGCTGTCAGCCGGTCGCGGTGGTCCTCAGCAGGAGGGTGGCCAGTTCCTTCGCGGCGGCCGGCGGTTGCGGCCCGGTCGGGCAGTCGGTCCAGTCGACGCTGTGTGCCCCGACGGTGAGCTGATAGATGTAGGTGTCCGCGCATCGGCCGTCGGGCGGCCCGCCGTCGCCGCTGCGGGTGGCCGGGCCGACGAGCGTCCGGAGCCGGTCGAGGTCCGCAGTGGTGATCCGGCCGGTACGGCTCGTGCCGGCCCGGTTGGTCGTGGTCCACCGACCGTCGGGTTCGACGGTCACCGTGTCGCGGCTGCCGGCGAAACCACCGAAGCGGGTCAGGGTGACCCGGTCGACGCCGGTGGACCCCGCAGCGTTGGTGCCCTGCGCGGTGGCGTCGCCGGCCGGCCCGGTTGGGGTGGCGGTGCCGCTCGCCCCGGTCGGGGTGGCGCTGCTGGTCGTTCCGGCTGGGACGGCGGGTGACGGCGGCGTAGGTGAGCCCGGTTCGGTCGCTGAGCAGCCGGTCAGCAGGCCGACGATGACCGTGATCTTGATCAGGACCAGGACGGATGATCTCATACCGGTCGGACGGCCATCGATGTCAATCGGTTCCCTCGGTGGAACCCATCCCCCGATCGGCCAGTTCGTGTCATGGAACCGCTCCATCTCTTCTCTTTTCTTCGATGTATCGCTATATCTACATGCGTGACCACCCCCGTCACATCTTTACCTTGCCAGGAGGGCACGTGAAAAGACCCCTCGCCGCCGTCAGCACAGCTCTGCTCACCAGCGGATTGCTGACCTGCGTCGCCACCGCAGCGCATGCGGCTCCCGCCGCTCCCGCCCCGGACACCGCCCCTGCCGCCCGCGCCGAGAGCCTGCTTCGCAGCAACCCCGGTGCCGTGCAGGGCGCCAGCGGAGAGGCGTACCAGGCCGTCCGTACCAGGGTCGACTCCAACGGCGCGGCGCACACCCGCTACACCCGTACCTACCAGGGTCTACGTGTCAACGGCGGTGACTTCGTCATCCACACCGCGCCCAACGGCACCCTCGCCGGCACCTCGGTCGGCCTGGCCGCCCCGCTCACCCTCGGCACCACCGCGAAGATCTCCCCGGCGGCGGCCAAGGCGACCTCGCGCAAGGCGTTCTCCGGCAAGATCACCGACGTGGGCGCCCCGGAGCTCTTCGTGGACGCCACCTCCGGCAAGGGCCGGCTCGCCTGGGAGACCGTGCTGTCCGGCTGGAAGGCCGACCAGCAGACTCCGTCGAAGCTGCACGTCGTCACCGACGCCAACACCGGCCGGATCATCGGCTCGCGCGACGAGATCGAGTCGGTGGTCGGCAGCGGCCAGGGCATCTACACCGGCTCGGTCAGCGTCGACACCACGCTCTCCGGCAGCACGTACCAGATGATCGACCCGTCGCACGGCAACGGCCGTACCTGTGACATGAATAACACCACCACCACCTGCACCACCTTCACCGACGCCGACAACGCCTGGGGCGACGGCACCAACTCCAACCGGCAGTCCGCCGGCGTCGACGCCCACTTCGGCGCGGCCAAGACCTTCGACTACTTCAAGAACGTGCACGGCCGCAACGGCATCTTCGGCAACGGCACGGGTGTGCCGAGCCGGGTGCACTACGGCCGGAACTACGTCAACGCCTTCTGGGACGGCGCCCAGATGACCTACGGCGACGGCTCCGGCAACGCCCGCCCGCTGGTCTCCCTCGACGTGGCCGGCCACGAGATGAGCCACGGTGTCACCGAGGCCGTCTCCGGCCTGGTCTACTCCGGTGAGTCGGGCGGCCTCAACGAGGCCACCAGCGACATCTTCGGCAACATGGTGGAGTTCTACGCCGCCGCGCCGAGCGACCCGGGCGACTACCAGGTCGGCGAGAAGATCGACATCAACGGCAACGGCACCCCGCTGCGCTACATGTACAACCCGAGCCTGGACGGCTCGTCGGACTCCTGCTGGACCACCAGCACCAAGAACAAGGACGTCCACTACTCCTCCGGCGTGGCCAACCACTTCTTCTTCAACCTGGCCGAGGGCACCGGCGCCACGTCGTACGGCACCTCGCCGGTCTGCGGCTCCGCCCCGGCGGTGACCGGCATCGGCCGTACCAAGGCCGAGAAGATCTGGTACCGCGCCCTGGACGTGTACTTCACCTCCAACACCTCGTACGTCAACAACACCACCCCGTCGAACACCGCCCGCGCGTACAGCCTCCAGGCGGCGACCGACCTGTACGGCAACTGCTCCACCGAGTACAAGGCCGTCCAGGCGGCGTGGACCGCGGTGGCCGTGTCCGGTAGCGATGCCACCTGCTCCTCGACCGGCAACGACTTCTCCGTCACGCTCTCCCCGACCTCCGGTTCGGTGACCGCGGGCGGTTCGGTCGCCACCACCGTCGCTACTGCGACCACCAGCGGCACCGCGCAGACCGTGACGTTCTCCGCGTCCGGCCTGCCGACCGGCGCGACCGCGTCGTTCAGCCCGGCCTCGGTGACCTCGGGCGCCTCGTCGACCCTGACGATCGCCACCTCGGCCAGCACCCCGGCCGGCAGCTACACGGTGACCGTCACCGGCACCGGCGCGGTGGCCCACTCGGCCAGCTACGCGCTGACCGTGAACAGCGTCGGTGGCGGCTGCACCGGCACCGGCCAGAAGCTGGGCAACCCCGGCTTCGAGTCCGGCAACACGGTCTGGACGGCCAGCTCCGGCGTCATCGGCCAGAACGGCTCCAGCCAGCCCACCCACGGTGGCACCTGGAACGCCTGGCTGGGCGGCACCGGCAGGACCCTGACCGAGACGCTCTCCCAGGGAGTGAGCCTGCCGGCCGGCTGCACGACGTACAACTTCAGCTTCTGGCTGCACATCGACTCGGTGGAGGTCACCACCACCACCGCGTACGACAAGCTCACGGTGCAGGTGCTCAACTCCTCCGGCACCGTGTTGGCGACCCTGGCCACCTACTCGAACCTGGACAAGGCCACCGGCTACACCCAGCGCTCGTTCTCGCTGGCCCCGTACGCCGGCCAGAGCGTGACCCTGAAGTTCACCGGCACCGAGGACGCCTCCCTCCGGACGTCCTTCGTGGTCGACGACACCGCGCTCGACGTCTCCTGACCTGAACGCACCGTCGGCGGGCCCGGCGGCCACCCCTCGCGGGTGGTCGCCGGGCCCGCGCCGTTCCGGCCGCCGCGCCGGCGGCGACGTGCCTCGGCGCGGTGGCGATAATGTGCCGGGCAGGGGCATGCCCCGGTGGGTGCCCTGGCACGGTTCGGCGGCTACGTGCGCTGGTGTGGCGGCGGCCAGGTGTGCCGGTGTGGCGGCGAGAGAGGATGGTGGCGGTGTCCGACGCGGAGCTGACCGTCGAGGTGACCGGTGCGGTGGCGACCGTGACGATCCGCAACCCGGGCCGGCGCAACGCGATGACCCCGGCCATGTGGCGGCGGCTGCCGGTGCTGCTGGACGGGCTGGAGGCCGACCCGGCCGTCCGCGTCCTGGTGCTCACCGGTGCCGACGGGGCGTTCTGCGCCGGTGCCGACCTCGGCGACCTGGACGAGCTGCTGGAAGCCGGGGACGGGAGCATCGCCGTCGCCGCCGAGGAGCGGCTGGCAGCCTTCACCAAGCCCACCGTCGCGGCGGTCGAGGGCCCCTGCGTGGGCGGTGGTTGTCAGCTCGCGGTCGCCTGTGACCTGCGTATCGTCGCCCCGGACGCCCGGTTCGGGGTGCCGCCGGCCCGGCTCGGGCTGGTCTACCCGGCACCCACCACCCGGCGGTTGACCCGGCTGGTCGGCCCGTCCACGGCCAAGTTCCTGCTCTTCACCGCCGAGTTGATCGACGCCGAACGGGCGCTGCGGGTCGGCCTGGCCGACGAGGTGACCGACGACCTGGCCGGCCGGATCACCGCGATCACCGCCGCCATCTCCGCGCGCTCCCAGCTCAGCATCGCCGCCGCCAAGGAGATCATCGACGACCGGGCCGGACCCGCCCGGATCGCCTGGTGGCACCGGAAGGTGCGGGACAGCGGCGAGGCCCGCGAGGGCGTGGCCGCCCACCACGAACGCCGTACGCCGGAGTTTCGCTGGTCCCCGTCCGGCGGTCACTGACCGTCGTCAGGACGCCGAGCGCGACCGGGACCGGGCCGACGGCGGCGCAGACCCGTACCCCGGACGACCCACGTGCGATGGCACCGCGCGACGCGGGCGGCCGTCCCCTCCAGCGGTCCCGGTTCTGACCCCGGGCCCAGCGTCAGGCCGCCCCATCCCGACACGATTCGTAGCCAGCAGGTTGTGTGAAGACTTCTTGTCGCTATAGCGACAACAACTCTTCACAATCAATCCCTGGCCACCCGACGCAGCGCAGCAACGCCCGACCGGGGAACTCCGCTGATGGGTACGCTCACCTCCGCGACGGGGAACGGGGACGCGCCGGCATTCGAGGTGAGATGGACTGAGCCCCCCGCTCCGGTGGAGGCGTCGCCCAGCGGGGCGGGGGTGCCGAGAAAGGCCGGCCCCTCACCCTCGGAGGCGAGATGCAGAGGCACGCACCGCTCAAACCGATCTGGGTCTGTACGGCCGACGCGCTGCCCTGGCCCTGCGAACAGGCCAGGCTCGATCTGGTCGCCGACTACGCGGGGGAGCGGGTGAACCTTGCCGTCGACCTCGCCGAGCTGTTCCGGGAGGCGATGGCCGACCTGACCCGGCTCTGCCCCGAACCGCCCGACCCGATCGCCACCTACCGTCGCTTCCTCGGCTGGGTGAGGACGCTGCCCCGTGCCTGACCCGGCCGGCATCGGTCTGTTGTCGGCCGCACTGGTCACCCAGGCCATCGGTTGCTGGCTCGCCTGGGACTGGGGCCGGGCGGCCAGAACGAACCTCCGGCGCACCATCGACCGGGCACCGCCGAGCCCCCCGTCCGGCTGGCAGCCCCGACACCGGCTTGCCGCGCTGAACGCGCCCACTCGGCGGTACCCGGTCCTGACCCCGCGCGACCGGGATGCGTCGCCGCGATTTCCACAGCCCTTGTCGCGCGCTCCCAGTTCAGCGTCGCGGCCCCAGCACGAGCGCCACGCGCCGGAGTTCCGCTGTTGCCAGTCCTGCGGTCGCTGACCGTGGGTTACCGGGTGGCGAGGGGCCGGCGGGCGTCGCGCCGGGGCGTGCCCCGACGCGGCCCCCTGTGCCCGCCGGCCGGTCTCGTCACCGCCCGGCGAGGCTCGCCCAGCTCGGGGTCACCGGCTCCCGGCATAGCGGCATGCCGGCTTCGGTCGGCGTCCGGTCGCCCTTGCGCTGGTTGCACGGGTAGCAGGCGGCGGTGGTGTTCCGCCAGGTGTTCCGGCCGCCGCGCGAGCGGGGCA
The DNA here is from genome assembly GCF_044548625.1 of Micromonospora sp. NPDC051925. Taxonomy (NCBI): domain Bacteria; kingdom Bacillati; phylum Actinomycetota; class Actinomycetes; order Micromonosporales; family Micromonosporaceae; genus Micromonospora; species Micromonospora sp. NPDC051925. The sequence goes on from NZ_JBIUCH010000011.1 coordinate 15,665, forward strand.
GCACGTGGTCGACGGTGCCGGCCGGCCCGCCGCAGTACGCACACCGCCCGCCGTCGCGGCGCAGCACACCGGCCCGGGACCAGGCCGGTCCGGCGCTGAACCGCCAGCGGGTGACGACGTACCGGACGAGGCGGACCACCCGGGGAACCGGGAAGACCCCGATCAGCCGGTCCGGCTCGGCCTCGTGGATCTCGGCGACCCGGCGGCAGAGCATCCGGATCGCGTGCTGGACGGTGACCCGGTGCAGCGGGCCGAGGTCGGCGTTGATGACGAGGACGGCGTCCACCGGGCTCTCCCTTCACGATCGGCGGCGGAACCGGACCGGACGGCGCAGGGCCGCCCGGTCCGGGGGCGGTCCGGACGGCGTAGGGCCGTCCGGGTCAGGGTGGCGGTCCGGACGGCGAAAGGCCGCCCGATCCGGGTGGGACAGGGCGGCCGGCGCGCACGCGCACGCGTCAGTCGGGGTTCCCGTCCCGGAGGTGTTCGGCGCGATCACCGTCGATGGGAAGCATCGGCCACCCGCAGGTGAGCTGCGACGACGTCATGGCGGGGCTCCCGAATCGACTGGTTGACCTTGCGCGGACCACGGTAGGCGCGGCGGTGCGGGCGGGCAACGCATTTCGATGCCCATCCGCGCTGCCGCCGTTTGCTCGCCCACTGCCCCGCCCGCACAGCCGCCCGCTCGTACCGCCGCCGATCGCTCGCCCACTGCCCCGCCCGCAAGGTGCCCGCTCGCACCGCCGCCCGCCCGACCGTCGGTGTGTCGGGTCAGGAGCGGACCGACCAGACGGTCACCTCGACCGAGGCCGGCTTCGCCTGGTAGCGGTTGTGGTCGATCCGGACGTAGTTGACCACCGTCGGGTCACCCGGGTCCGGCTGGCAGTAGGTGACCGGGGTGCGGTCGACCAGTTCGAGATCGATGCTCGAGTACCGCTGGGCCTTCGGGTTCCGGCAGCCCGCGTAGCTGAGGTCGTTCGGGTCGTCGGTCCAGTTGTAGAGGGCGAGTTGGTGGTCCTTCTCCTGGAAGATAAGGGTGCCCGCGCCGGTGCCCTTCGCCAGCCGGGGTTTCGGCAGGAAGTAGACCGAGTCCTCGGCGAACAGCGTCCACCGTGGCGCGTCCGACGGCGGCACCCAGTCCGGTCCGGGCGGCCCGGGGGTGGGCGTCGGTCTGACCGTGGGGGTCGGGTCGGCGGTGGGCGTCGGTTCGACCGGAGTGCGGGTCGGTGTGGGTCCGACCGGGGTGGCGGTGGGTGTCGGTCCGACCGGGGTGGGGTCCGGCTCGGCGGTGGGGCTGGCCGGTGAGGCGTCGGTGGCGGCCGTCGGGCTGGGGGAGGCACCCCTCGCGTCCGGCTCGTGGTCCGTCGGCCAGGACAGCGCGGCCACCGTACCGACGACCACCAGCAGCAGCACGGCGATCCCGGCCGGCAGCCACCGGCGGTGACCGGAGCGGCGGGGCCCGCTGCCCTCCGGCTGGTCGGCTCCGTCGGGCGGGGTGGTCCCGTCGGGCGGGGTCGCGCCGTCGGGCGGGGTGGGCCGGCCCCGGCGGAGGGCCTCGAACAGCGTCCACAACCCGGCCGCGGCCGAGACGAAGGTGCCGGCCAGGCCCACCACGGCGTTGGCGTTCTCGACCCCGGCCTGCCAGGCCAGCAGGGCCACCCCGAGGGCGGCCACGGTGAGCAACGCGTAGACCTTTCGCGGGCCCGTCATGGCAATCATGGTGAGCGGGAGCGGCAAGGCCCGGTGTCGGCTAGGCGACGCTGCGTGTTCGCCGGGCGACATCGGGACCTTCGGTTGACCGACGGCACCCGGGCATGGCGCGACATCGGGACCTTCGGCTGGCCGACGGCATCCGGGCACGGCACGAGATCGGGACCTTTGGCCAGCCCGGAACGGGTCCTTGCGCCCCACCGCCGAGATGCCGATCGATCGATGCTGAAGGTGCCCGAGACGCCGCAACCGCCGAGGTGAAGCATGTCGACCGCACTCGCCACCACGATCGACGCACTGGTCGCCGACGGCCTCAAGGCCCTGGCCGACTACGACCGGTACGACCAGGAGCAGATCGACCACATCGTCCGGAAGGCGTCGGTGGCCGCGCTGGACCGGCACGCCGCGCTGGCCCAGCTCGCCGTTGCCGAGACCGGTCGGGGGGTGTTCGAGGACAAGGCGGTGAAGAACATCTTCGCCTGTGAACACGTCACCCACAGCATGGCCAGGACCCGCACCGTCGGGGTGATCGGCCGGGACGAGATCAGCGGCATCGTCGAGATCGCCGACCCGGTCGGCGTGGTCGCCGGGATCACCCCGGTCACCAACCCCACCTCGACCACCATCTTCAAGGCGCTGCTCGCGCTGAAGACCCGCAACCCGATCATCTTCGCCTTCCACCCGGCGGCGCAGCGGTGCAGCGTGGAGGCCGCCCGCACGGTACGGGACGCGGCCGTCGCCGCCGGGGCACCGGAGCACTGCGTGCAGTGGATCGAGGAGCCGTCGGTCGAGGCGACCACCGCGCTGATGCACCACCCCGGAGTCGCCACCATCCTGGCCACCGGTGGCAACAGCATGGTCCGGGCCGCGTACTCGGCGGGGAAGCCGGCGCTCGGCGTGGGCGCGGGCAACGTGCCCGCCTGGATCGAGTCGACCGCCAAGCTCAAGCGCGCGGTCAACGACATCGTGCTGTCGAAGTCGTTCGACAACGGCATGATCTGCGCCTCCGAGCAGGCCGTCATCCTGGACGCGGCGATCCACGACGCCGCGATCGAGGAGTTCCGGACCCTGCACGCCCACCTGGCGACCCCGGCGGAGAAGGCGAAGCTGGAGGCCCTGCTCTTCCCCGCCGGCAAACTCAATCCCGACGTGGTCGGCCGGACCGCCGCCTGGATCGCCGAGGCCGCCGGCATCACCGTCGCGCCGGACACCTCGATCATCCTGGCCGAGGTCGACCGGGTCGGCCCGGACGAGCCGCTGACCCGGGAGAAGCTCTGCCCGGTGCTGGCGGTGCTGCGCGCCGACAGCCGCGAACAGGGCCTGCGGTACGCCGAGCAGATGGTCGAGTTCCACGGCCTCGGGCACAGCGCGGTGATCCACACCGCCGACGAGGAACTGGTGGAGGAGTTCGGCCGCCGGGTCAAGGCGGTCCGGATCATCTGGAACTCGCCGGCCTCCCAGGGCGGCATCGGCGACATGTACAACGCGTTCCTGCCGTCGCTGACGCTCGGCTGCGGCAGCTACGGCCGTACCTCGGTGTCGAACAACGTCTCGGCGGTCAACCTGCTCAACATCAAGCGGATCGGGCGGCGGAACAACAACATGCAGTGGTTCAAGGTCCCGTCGAAGATCTTCTTCGAGGCGAACGCGATCCGCTACCTGGCCGAGATGCCCGACGTGCACCGGGTCACCGTCGTCACCGACGCCACCATGACCCGGCTCGGCTTCGTCGACCGGGTCAACCGGGTGCTGCAACGTCGACCCGAGAAGGTCGCCCTCCAGATCATCGACGACGTGGAACCCGAGCCCAGCGTCGCCACCGTGGACCGGGGCGCCGAGCTGATGCGGGCCTTCCGGCCGGACACCATCGTCGCCCTCGGCGGCGGCTCGGCGATGGACGCGGCCAAGGTGATGTGGCTGCGCTACGAGCACCCGGACGTGGTCTTCGACGACATGCGGGAGAAGTTCTTCGACATCCGCAAGCGCGCCTTCACCTTCCCGACCCTCGGCGCGCTGGCCCGGTTGGTGTGTGTGCCGACCACGTCGGGAACGGGCGCGGAGGTGACCCCGTTCGCGGTGATCACCGACCACCGGACCGGCAAGAAGTACCCGCTGGCCGACTACGCGCTCACCCCGACCGTGGCGATCGTCGACCCGGTGCTGACCGCCAGCATGCCGAGGGCCATCGCCGCCGACAGCGGCTTCGACGCGCTCACCCACGCCATCGAGGCGTACGTCTCGGTGTACGCGAACGACTTCACCGACGGGTTGGCCCTGCACGCCATCCGGCTGATCTTCGCCAACCTGGAACGGGCGGTGGTCGACGCCGACCCCGAGGCGCGGGAACGGATGCACAACGCGGGCACCATCGCCGGGATGGCGTTCGGCAGCGCCTTCCTCGGCATCGTGCACGCCATGTCGCACACCCTCGGCGCGACCTTCCACATCGCCCACGGGCGGACCAACGCGGTGCTGCTGCCGCACGTGATCCGCTACAACGGCACCGTTCCGTCGAAGCTGTCGGGCTGGCCCCGGTACGAGAGTTACCGCGCGCCGGAGCGGTTCGCCGAGATCGCCACGCTGCTCGGCCTGCCGGCGGCCACCCCGGCGGAGGGGGTGGCGGCGCTGGCCGAGGCGGTGGAACGACTCCGTGACGCGGTCGGCATCGAGCCGTCGTTCGCCGCGATCGGCGTCGACCGGGCGGCGTTCGAGGCGGCGCTGCCGCAGCAGGCCCTGAACGCGTACGAGGACCAGTGTGCGCCGGCCAACCCCCGGATGCCGATGCTCGACGACATGCAGCAGCTCATGCGGGCCGCCTACCAGGGCACCCCGGCGTCGGTCCCGGGCGAGTAGGCCACGGCGGCAGGGGAGACGGCGGGTGCGGCCAGTCCGGGCCCTAGCTCCGGGCGAGTAGACCCCGGGGTCGGATCGAGCGGACCGGTTCGGCGGCGGCCCCCTCGGCGCGCAGGATGTGGTTGGCGGCGATGATCCCGGTCGCCGCCGACCGCTCCATCAGCGCGCTGGGGAAGTCGGTGGAGATGCCGTCCCCGGCCAGGTAGAGGCCGGCGGCGTCGGTGCGTACCCCGGGGCGGCCGGGGTGGCTGCCGGGGGTGAACGCCGGGGCCTGCGCCTCGACCCGGGCGCGCAGCTCACGGACCCGCAGCCCGGCGACCTCCGGCCAGAGCGCGACCAGCTCGACCCGCATCCGTTCGGCCAGCTCCTCGGCCGGCACCCCCTCGTCGCAGGCGTACGCGTGCAGCTCCACCACCGCACCGCCGGTGTGCTGCGCCCAGCGGCGGGGTTCGTTCTCCAACCGGTGGTAGAGGGTCACCGAGTCCAGGGTGGGCTGACGGGAGACCCCGCTGAACACCGCCCGGTCGGCCCGGACGTCCCCGTCGAGCCAGTACCGCGCCACCGCGTACGGCGGACCGGGCCGACCGAACGCGGGCATCCGCGCCACCAGCTCGGGCGCCGCCGCGACCAGGCCGGGGGAGGCGGCGACCAGCGCGGCGAGCGCGGGCGGATCGACGGCGAGCACCAGGTGCCCGGCGGGGTACGAGGTGCCGTCGACGGTGGTCACCCGCCAGCCGTCCGGCTCCCGGTCCAACCGGCTCGCGGCGACGCCGGTGCGCACCCGGCCGCCGTGGTGCTCCACGTGCCGGGTCAGCGGCTGCCAGATCGCCGTGGCGTAGTCCTCGTCGGGGCAGTCGAAGGCCAACCCCTCCGGGTTGCCCAGCAGGTAGAAGTGGAACTGGGCGATCATCTCGGCGGCCGACATCTCCGCCTCGTGGTTGAAGAACGAGTGCGAGAAGACCTCGAAGAGCATCGCCCGCGCCCGGTCCGGCAGCTTCAGCGAGCCGAGCAGCGCGTCGGCGGTGGTGTCGTCGAACTCGGCGTAGGTGCGTACCGGGTCGTAGCTGAGCAGCGGCAACGCGGCGTCCCGGTCCATCGCGCGCAGGTCGGCCAGGCGCAGGCTGGGGCTGCGCAGCAGCAGGGCCAGCAGGTTGGCCGGCGGGGCCGGGGGCAGCCTGCCGAACTCCTCGGTGGGCCACTGCGCGGACAGGATCGGGTAACCGGGGATCGGCTTGAGGAAACCGAGCGCCGGGTCGACCCGCCGCAGGATCGACCGCCAGTTGTAGTACTGCCGGAAGAACGCGTGGAACCCGTGCTCGTTGACCTGGCTGCCGTCGGCGAGCGCCTCCGGCCACGCGCCGAGCCGACCGCCGAGCGTCGGCGCGGCCTCCAGCACGGTGACGTCCACCCCGCGTTCGGCGAGCACCACCGCCGCCGACATGCCGGCGATCCCGCCGCCCACCACCACGGCCGTGGTCGGGCGCGGCACCCGGGGGCTGCCACCACCGCCCGGCTCCACCACATGCTCGCGTACGCCGATGAGCCGACCCAGCTGCTGCGACAGCGCCATGTGCACCTCTCCCGACCAGGAACCCCCAGTCTGCCTGACCGGACCGGGTCCGCCCCGGTCAGGAAGGTGTGCCGGTGTCGCCTGCGCTGTCGGCGGGGTGCCCGGTGGAGGTGGCGGCGGGGCGCGCGCCGGAGGTCTTGGCGGGGTGCCCGGCGGCGGGCCGTGGCCGGTCGGACGGGGGCCAGACGTACTCCAGGTCGGCCGGGATGTCGCCGAACTGGGGGCGGTAGTGCTCCGGATCCTTGCGCAGCAGCGCCGAACGATGGCTCAGATGCAGGTCGTCGCGGCCCAGCCAGGGCGGCAGCTCACCGGCGGCGGCCAGCTCGGCCTGGGTGCGTACCCGGTCGATGCCGCAGGCGGCGGTCAGGTCGGTGACCAGCGTCGCCGCGCAGGTGTCCGCCCGGCCCGGCTCGCACCAGACCGCGCAGACGTCCAACCCGTACCGGGTCAGCGCCTCCTCGTAGCCGGCCCACATCTTCACCGCCGGGTGGTTGCGCCAGCCGTAGCCCGGCCAGGTCAGCCCGCGCAGCACCTGGATCGCCTCCACCCGCTGCTTGCCCAGCCGCCGCTGGTCGAGGGCCCGCGCGCTGGCCAGGAAGTCCGGGTACGGCAGGAACGTCTGCACGGCGCTGCTCTACCCACCGCCGAGCCCACCATGCCTGCGTGATCACCTGGGACTGCGTGCCTGCCGGGGCTGCTTGCTCGCCGGGGCGTGCCTGTCAGGGCTGCGCCCGTAGCGACCGGCTGACTACCATCCGGGGCATGGCCGAACCCCTGCGTGATCGTGCCCGGCGCGCGACCGGCTGGCGGCTGCGGATGAACGGCGACTCCCGTCCGCACTATGTGGTCTGCGGGAACGACCCGTTGGCGTACTGGGTGGTCCGGGCGCTGCTCGCCACCGAGCTGGCGCACGGCCGGGTACGGATCACCCTGGTGGTGCCGGAGCGCCGCCGCTCGGAGGGCCCCGACGGTCGGGACGTCGACGGCGTCCAGGTGGTCCGGGCCGACCGGCTCGACGAGGCCACCTTCCGCCGGGCCGGCCTGGCCGGGGCGGACGGGTTGGCCCTGCTGCACCAGGACGACGTGGGCAACATGCACGCCGCGCTCTGCGCGCAGGAGGTCGAGCCCCGGCTGCGCCTGGTGGTCCGGATGTTCAACACCAGCCTCGCCAACGGCCTGCGGCAGCTCTTCCCCGACTCGGCGGTCCTCTCCGACGCCTCGATGGCGGCCCCGGCGTTCGTCGCCGCCGCCCTCGGTGAGGTCGCCCCGACCCATTTCCGGCACGGCGGGCGCACCCTCTACGTGGCCCGCCGCGACGACGTCCGCCCCGCCGACGTGGTCTGCGGGCTGGCCGTCACCACCGATCCGGAGCTGGTCCGGGTGCTGCCCGCCGACGAACCCGCCGCCGACGTGGTGCTCGCCGAGGCCACCGGCCAGCCCGCCGGCACCGAGCTGGCGGCCCGCCGGCTGGTCCGGGCCCGGCGTCGCCGGCAGCCCCTCGCGGTGCTGCTCCGGGCGGTCCGCAGCTTCGCCACCCGCAAGATCGGCATAGCGGTGCTCACCCTGCTCGGGGTGATCGCGCTGCTCGGCTGGCTGAACTCCCGCGCGGTCGACGTGAGCTGGACGGAAGCCCTCTACCTGACCCTGGTCACCACGCTCAGCGGGCAGGACCCGGACGTCGCCAAGCCGGCTGCCGCCCAGATCATGCAGGTGGTGCTCAACCTGGCCGGGCTGGCGCTGATCCCGCTGATCACCGCCGTGGTGGTCGACGGCATCGTCAACGCCCGGCTGGCCCTGCACGCCGGCCGGATCCAGCCGGAACGCGCCGGGCACGTGGTGGTCGTCGGGTTGGGCAACGTCGGCACCCGGGTGATGGCCCAGCTGCACGACTTCGGCGTCGAGGTGGTGGCGATCGACCGGAACGCGGAGGCGCGCGGCGCGGCGCTGGCCCGGCGGTTGGGCGTACCCCTGATCGTCGGGGATGCGGCCCGCGAGGAGACGCTGCGCTCGGCCTCGGTGGAGCACTGCCAGGCGTTGGTGGTGGTCTCCACCGACGACGGGGTCAACCTGCGGGCCGCGTTGAACGGTCGGGCGCTCAGCCCGGAACTGCGGGTGGTGCTGCGGCTGTTCGACGGCGACTTCGCCGAGCGGATCCAGCGGGCCTTCGGCATCGGCATCTCGCGCAGCGTGTCCTACCTGGCCGCACCGGCGTTCGCCGCCGCGCTGCTGGACCGGGCGGTCATCGCCACCATCCCGGTCGACCGGCACGCCCTGTTGGTGGCGGAGGTGCCGGTGGTGGCCGGTGCCCCGCTGGACGGCCGCCCGCTCGGCGCGGTGGCCCGCCCCGGTGAGGTCCGCCTGCTGGCCCACTCCCGCCCCGGGCAGAAGAGCGACTGGACGGCCGACCCCCGGATGGTGATCTCGGCGGGGGACCGGCTGACCGTGGTGGCCCGGCGGGCCGGGCTGAGCGCCCTGCTCCGCGAGACCACCCCGCCTCCGCAGGCCGGTCCCGCCTCGCCCGGGTCGGCATCGCCCGGTCGTGCAGCGGCCGGGTCCGTGCCGGCCGGCCCCGTGCCGCCCCGGCGTCCGGAGGCTGCCGAACCGGCGTCACCTGCGGGCCCTGCGCGTACGCCGGCCACCCCCGCGCCTCGTGACCCGGAGGAGGGCGTAGCAGGCGGCGCCGAGGGCGAGCACGCCGAAACCGGCGAGGACGCTGGCGGTCGGGAGGCTGACCGCGAGTAGTAGGCAGCCGGCCAGCCCCAGCGCCGCGAGCACCTGGACGGGCAGCTTCCGGGTCGGATCCCGGCCCAGGGTCAGCGCGGCGGCGTTGGTGATCGCGTAGTAGACCAGCACGGTGCAACTGGAGAAGCCGATCGCCCCGCGTACGTCACCGAGCGCCACCACCGCGATCACCACGGCGGCCACCGCCAGCTCGGCCCGGTGCGGGACCTGGCGTACCGGGTGCACGGCGGCCAGCACGCCCGGCACGTCCCGGCGGCGGGCCATCGCCAGCACGCTCCGGCCGACCCCGGCGAGCAGGGAGAGCAGCACGCCGGTCACCGCCACCGTCGCCCCGGCCCGGACCACCCAGGCCAGGCCGGGCAACCCGGCCACGGTCACCACGTCGGCCAGCGGCGCGGCGGACCCGGCCAGCCGGTCGGGGCCGAGCACGCCGACCGCGACCACCGCGAGGACCAGGTAGATCGCGAGCACCATCCCGAGCGCCAACGGCACCGCCCGGGGGATGGTGCGGGCCGGGTCGCGGACCTCCTCGCCGAGGGTGGCGATCCGGGCGTACCCGGCGAAGGCGAAGAAGAGCAGCCCGGCGGCGGTCAGCACGCCCCGGGTCGGGCCGCCGCCCTCGGCGATCCGGCCGAGCCGGACGTCCCCAGCGACCAGGCCGGTGACCGCGACCAGGGCCAGCACCGCCAGCACCACGACCACCAGCACCTTCGTGGCGGCGGCGGTCTTCGCGATGCCGCGCAGGTTCACCCCGGTCACCGCGGTCACCGCGCCGACCGCGACCAGCCGGGCCTGCCCCGGCCACAGGTACGCACCGATGGTCAGCGCCATCGCCGCGCAGCTCGCCGTCTTGCCGACCACGAAACCCCAGCCGGCGAGGAAGCCGGCGAACGGGCCGAGGCGTTCCCGCCCGTAGACGTAGCTGCCGCCGGACTCCGGGTAGCGGGCCGCCAGCCGGGCCGAGCTGGTCGCGTTGCAGAAGGCGATGAACCCGGCCAGCGCCAGCGCCACCAGCAGCCCGGTGCCGCCGGCCGCCGCGGCGGCCGGGGCGAAGACCACGAAGACGCCCGCGCCGAGCATCGCCCCGAGCCCGACGACCACCGCATCGGGTACGCCCAACCGCCGGCTGAGTCGATCCACCCCGGCAGGCTATGTGTCGGAGGTGAACGGGCGGTCCCAGTTCCGCAACCGGCCCGGCAACGGCACCTCGTCCCAGGGCATCCGGCGCAGCAGCCGGTCCAGCAGCAGCCCGAGCAGCAGTCCGGCCACCGAGTCGGTCAGCCAGTGCCAGCCCAGGTAGGTGGTGGTGCAGAGCACCACCAGCGGCGGCACCACCCGGACGGCGGTGGCCAACTGCCGGGGCATCCGCCGGCCGACCGTCCGCAGCAGTGGGGCGAGCAGCAGGGCGAGCACCCCGTACCAGACGATCGCGTTGGCCACGTGCCCCGACGGGTACGACTGGGCGTAGCCGACCGGCAGTTCGTGCTGGAACAGCGGCAGGGTCTGCTCCGGCGGCAGGAACGGTTCCTTCACGCTGGCGGTCGGGGCCGGGCGGGCCGTCCACACCTTGAGCGGGCCGATGGTCAGCAAGGTGAACACGAAGGCGACCACCGGGGGCAGCACCGGGCGGACCGAGCGGAGCCGGACCGCCAGCAGCACCCCCAGGGCGGCGGCCAACATCGTCAACGGGCTGCCCTGGCCGAGCAGGTTGAGCACCCAGGCGATCCAGTACGCGGCGGTCGGTCGGTGCGCGTCCGCCCAGTCGGCGACCGCCCGGTCGACTCCGAAGAGGTGGTCGGTGGCGAGCGCCACGGTCAGCGCGACGAGGGCGGTGAGCAGCAGGGCGTCGTACCACCAGCCGGCCGGGCGGACCGGCCTGGGCCGTACTCGGCCGCGTACCGGCGTGGTCGTCTCCCGCACACGGTCACGCTACCGGCCTTCCCCGACGGCCGTGGTGGCACGGCCCGGGGTCGATGTGTGTCGAGCCACGAAGGGAGGCGCATGCCGGGGGCACCCGGCACACTTGTCCCGTGCGGATCACCTCGGCCCTCGTCGACCCGGCGCTGCTCGACCTGCCCTGGTCGACCCCGCTGGAGCAGTGGCCTGCCCGGCACCTGGTGGCGCTGCCGCAGGGCATCTCCCGGCACATCGTCCGCTTCGTCCGCCTCGGCGACTACGTGTACGCCGTGAAGGAGACCGGCGAACGGGTCGCCGAACGCGAGTACGACCTGCTGCGGGCGCTGGAACGGATCGACTTCCCGTCGGTGGAGGCGATCGCGATCGTGGCCGACCGGCAGGCCGACGACGGTGAGCCACTGGACCCGGTGCTGATCACCCGGCACCTCCAGTTCTCGCTGCCGTACCGGGCGCTGTTCTCCCGCACGCTGCGCCCGGAGACGATGGGCCGGCTGCTCGACGCCCTTGCCCTGCTGCTGGTCCGGATGCACCTGACCGGCTTCTTCTGGGGCGACTGCTCGTTGTCCAACACGCTGTTCCGGCGCGACGCCGGGGCGTTCGCCGCCTACCTGGTCGACGCCGAGACCGGTGCGTTGCACCGCTCGCTGTCCAACGGGCAGCGCGGTGAGGACCTGGAGATCGCCCGGGTCAACATCTTCGGTGAGGCGCTGGACCTCCAGGCGGCCGGACTGCTGCACGAGTCGATCGACCCGGAGGTGGTCTGCGAGGAGGTCGTGCAGCGGTACGAGCGCCTCTGGCACGAGATCACCTACGAACAGCAGATCGAGCGGGAGGCCCGGCACGACATCGAGGGCCGGATCCGCCGCCTCAACGACCTGGGTTTCGACGTGGCGGAGGTGGCCCTGTCGACGGTCGACGACGGGCGTTACCTGGTCCGCCCGAAGGTCGTCGACGCCGGCTACCACACCCGCCGGCTGATCCGGCTCACCGGCCTGGACGCCGAGGAGAACCAGGCCCGCCGGCTCCTCAACGACCTGGACGCCTACCGGGTGGAGAGCGACCTGACCGACGAGCAGCAGGCAGCACACCGCTGGCTGACCGAGGTCTTCGAGCCGGTCGTCCGGGCGGTCCCCGCCCACCTGCGGCACAAGCTGGAACCGCAGGAGATCTTCGCGCAGATCATCGAGCACAAGTGGCTGCTCTCCGAGCGGGCCGGCCGGGACGTGGGGATGGGGCCGGCGGTGCAGTCGTACCTGGCCGACGTGCTGGTGCATCGCCCCGACGAGCAGGCAGTCCTGGGCGTCGAGGTCCCCACCCCCTGATCCTCCTGCCTCCTGCCCTCCTGCCCTCCTGCCTTCTGGTTTCCTGCTGTCCTGGCCGCCTGCCTTCCGGCATCTTCGACTTGCCCGAACGAACGGACCTCGTCGCCGATCTGAATGCCCTTCCTCAGCCCGGCCTACTCTCGCTCGGGGTGGACCTGGCCGGACTGCTTTCGTTCTGGCTGGTCCTGGTTCGGCTGGTCCTGGTTCGGCTGGTCCTGGTTCGGCTGGTCCTGGTTCGGCTGGTCCTGGTTCGGCTGGTCCCGTCTAGGTGGGGTCTCGTCCGATGTCTGGTCTCCGTTCCCGCCGACCCGCCCGTCCGGACGGCCGAGCCGTCCGCTCGTGGCCCAGGTGACACCGCAGGTAGGACGTGTCATGCAGACGCTTTGGACCTGATGACGTAAACGACTCAAAGACCCGCCACAGCGACTCCGGCGCAAGTTTGCTGCCATCGGTGGCGGTGGCGGTGGCGGTGGCGGTGGCGAGGGTGAGCTGGCGGTGGTGGGGTGGGGTGGGGTGGGGTGAGGTGGCGGTGAGGGGTGAGGTGGCGGTGGTGGGGGGTGAGGTGGCGGTGAGGGGTGGGGTGGCGGTGGCGGTGGTGAGGGTGGGGGTGTGCCCCTGTTGATCGTTTTGCATGTGCCGACTGGTTCGATGGCACCTCCGTCGGGCTCGGTGACGTCCACTGAGAACAGCGGTCGAGCCGTCACGCCCTTGAATCGTTAACGTCATCAGCTCCAAAGGATGCGCACAACACACTCGGTGGTTGCCGGCCTGCACCGCGCGGGGTCATCGCGCGGGTCATCGAGGGCCAAGCCGCCCCGCGCCCCGGG